>JBEIDW010000050.1:0-18580 GCA_040383265.1 Hyphomicrobiales bacterium | reverse complement strand
TCAATGATTGGCGGCGGCAGCGAGAGCGGCGGCGTACCAGCCCCAGGGCCTGACGGTCTGGGCATTTTCCGCCACATAGACGCGGCGGGTGAAGACCGGGGCGCCGGGAACCTGCTGCAGCGATCCATCCGCCAGCGCGCCCGCCGCATGGCGGCGCGGCAGATAGCCAGAGCCCCCGTTCCGCAGCAGATGATCGAGCGCCCAGTCAGCGGAGGCGATCACCAGGGCCGAGGTCACGTCGCCTGGAAAGGCCGCCGCATGCTGGCGGCGGAACTCATCGCCATGGTCGACATAGACATAGGCTGAATCGAGCCGCGGGCCAGCAAGCGCACCGCGCGAGACGAGGATCAGATCATCGTCAAACAACACACGGCTGACGAACCGCTCGCCCCCCTGCGGCGCGTAACAGAAGGCGATGTCGACAAGACCGATGGACAGCCAGCGGTCCAGCATGCGCTGCTCACCCGGCCAGAAGGCCAGCGCCACGCCCGGGCTGGCAGCGCGAACCCAATCGAGAAAACGGCGGCCGGGTCCGTTCCACAAGTCGAACTCAAGGCCAACATTGCACACGCCCTCGAACCCCCTGGGCAGTGACACCTCCGCCCTTGCCTGCCCCCACAACTGCACCATCAGCTCGGCATAGCGGCGGAACTTGAAGCCCGGCGATGTCAGATCTGCACCGGACTTGTTGCGGTGGAGCAACTTCTGGCCGATCTCCTCCTCCAGCCCGTTGATGCGCGCCGTGACGGTCGACGGCGTCACGTTCAGGCGCTTGGCTGCAGCCACCAGGCTTCCGGTCTCGACCACTTCAAGAAAGGTGCGGAGTTCGTCGATGTTCATGGCGGTTCCTTAATTCGAATATTTCGAACATATTCGCCAAAATATTTCGATTTTCAAACTCAAAACCCTCTGCCAGTCTTTTTGGATCAGACGCTGCGAGGATCAGAACCCCATGGATTTCGTCCATTTCCTGTCGAGCCACATGCTGGACCCGCAGTTGGGCGGAAAACGCCTCTACAAGAACGTCGTTGCGCAGGCCGTCCACGCCGAAGCCATGGGCTACCGCGGCGTCGGCATCCCGGAGCACCATTTGCTCAACATCCTGCTCGTTCCCTCGCCGCTGCAACTGGCGGTGAAGATCGCAGCACACACGCAGCACATCCTGCTCGTCACCTCCGTTTGCCAATTGCCGATCCGCGACATGCGGGTTTTCGCGGGCGAGGTGGTTCAGGCACAGGCCCTGTGCGATGGGCGTCTCATGCTGGGCGTCGGCAAGGGTGCCTTCGGGTTTGAAACCGCCCGCTTCGATGTGCCGATCGAAGAGACCAAGCCGCTCTTCGAGGAAGACATCAGGTTACTCGAAGCCCTGCTCACGGAGGAAGAGGTCAGTTGGAACAGCGCGCGTTATTCCTTCGCGCCGCTCACCATCATGCCGCGCCCGGAAGATCCCATTCCCCTCATGGCCGCGGTGATGAACCCCGCCGGCATCGAGGCGGCGGCGAAGGCCGGTTACCATGTGCAGACCACGCCGCTTGGCGGCACACACCAGCAACTCATCGATCAGGTAACAGCCTTCACCCGCGGCAAGGCTGCGGCGGGCCGCCCGCTCGACACGCGCCTCAGCCTGCAGCGCGGCATGTTCCTGGTCGAGAGCGAGAAGCAGCGCCAGTACATCGCCGAGACGGCATGGACCTATTACAAGAGCTTCGACAATGTGTTCGGCGGTCCTGGCATCGTGGACAAGGGCATCATCCGCCCGCTGCCGCGCCAGCAGACGGTGGACGAACTCGCCGCCAACCTTCTGCTCTGCGGCAAGGATGAGATGATCGAACGCCTCTCCGTCTATTCAGACCTCGGTATCGATGAGGTGCTCACCACCTCCAACTTCGGCCAGGACGAGCAGATGACGCTCGACATGATGAGCCGCTTTGCCGAAGAGGTGATGCCGCATTTCCGCCAGCGCAGGCAGGCGGCATAAAAGTAAACCTAAGCAAGAGGACTTGAGAATGCCGATCATCCGCGTCGAAATGTTCAAGGGTCGCACGCCCGAGCAGAAGAAAAACATCGCGCGTGAACTGGTGGATGGTTTCATCCGGGGTGCGGGTGGCGGCAGTCCGTCGTCCTTCAACGTAATCTTCGTCGATGTCGAGAAGCATGACTGGGCGGTGGGCCACGACATGATGAACGAAAAATACCCGGACAAGTGAACATGCCCATCCCGGTGAAATCCGCCTTCTCGGTCGAGGGCGAGGGAGAGCCCCTCTTCCTCATCCACGGCATTGGCGCCTCGCGTGCCTCCTTCGCGGGGCTCGTGCCGCATCTGAAGCCGGAGTTCCGCTGCATCTCCTATGATCTGCGCGGCCATGGCGCCTCACCCACGCCAAAGCCACCCTATACGCTTGATGATCTGGTGGAGGACCTCGAAGCGCTCAGGAAGGAACTGGGAATAGAGAAGGCGCACTTCGCCGGGCACTCACTGGGCGGCATGATAGGTCCCGCCTATGCGCTGAAATATCCGCAGCATGTGCTCACTGTGGGGCTCTACTCCACCGCCGCCTTCCGCACGGAAGATGACAGCGCCAAGGTGAAGGGCGTGGTGGCCGCCATGCGCGCAAAGGGCATCCCGCAGGTGCTCGAAACGCTCAAAGACCGCTGGTTCACGCCGGAGTTCGGGGAGCGGCGGCCCGATGTCATCACGCGGCGCATGCAGCAGGTCATCGACACGGACCCCGACGTGTTTCTTTCGGTATTCGATATCTATGCCGAAACTGAAATGGCGCCGTGGCTGCATCAGGTGAAGCACCCCTGCCTCGTGCTGACAGGCGAGAATGACGGCGGCTGCAACCCGCGCCTCAACACGCTGATCGCCGATGCCCTTCCGGACGCTGAACTGGTGATCCTGCCGGTGCTGCGCCACGCCATCCTGCTCGAGGCGGCAGATCAGGTGGCTCCGCCGGTTCTGGATTTCCTGAGGCGGCACAAGGGCCGCTAGGAGAGAAACGCCGGTTGCACGTCAGGACGCGCGGCACTCCGCGTAAGCGCGGCGGTAGATCTGGTTGCGCGTGGCGTTGCCTGTTCCGGAAGCCTTCGGCGGATCCGCCGGCATGGCCTGATTGGCTGTCACGGTCCCCACCAGCACTTCACCCATGGTGCTCAGCACGTTGCCCGCCGTGGCGCCAACACTGGGGCCACCTCCGGCGCTGCGGTTGGCCACGTCCTCCGCCCACTGGCGGCAATAGGCCTTGCTCTTCGCCTCAGCCATGTCTGGCAGATAGGCTGAAAGAAAGGCGGTGGCCGACATGGCCAAAAGTGCAGCACGGTGCATAGGGTGAACGACCTGTTGAAGCTTTCCGTTGCTTACACCGCGATTATGGCGTCAATTTGTGCACAAATCATTGATGTGGCTTTGAGAAATTAGCGTGAAACTCACTCCATGAGAAAGATCGTCACCCTTTTGCACGACACGGCCGATGCGCCGAACCACTGCACAGCGTGGCTCACAGCAGCCGGCCATGAGGTGATCACGGCCTGCCCAGCGGAGGGCGATGCCGTCCCCATCCTCGACTCCACCATTTCAGGGGTGGTGGTCTTCGGCGGCCGCTATGACGTGAAGATGAAGGGTGACCTCGCCTTCCTGCGGGCCGAACTCGCCTTTATCGAGACGGTTCTGACGCGGGGCCTGCCCTATCTGGGCCTCTGCCTCGGCGGGCAGCTTCTTGCCCATGTGCTGGGTGAATCGGTGGACCGGCATCCGGAAGGCTACGCCGAATATGGCTATTATGACCTCATCCCCACGGCGGAAGGCCAGGATTTCGTCGGTCCACACGGCCTCAAGGTGCTGCAGTCACACTGGCATGGCTGGTACGGAACACCACGGGGCGCCACGCGCCTGGCCGCCACTGCGGCCTTTCCGCAGCAGGCCTTCCGCTACGGCGAGAATGCCTATGGCCTGCAATTCCACCCGGAGGCGACGCGCGACACGCTGGAACGCTGGATCAACCGCCGCCCGCCCGAACGCTACCTTCTCAAGGGCGCACACCCTCCGGAGCGGCAACTGGCTGACCATCTCATCCATGATGCCGCACTTCAGTCATGGTTCGATGGCTTCATGGCGCGATGGATCGGGCCTGCACCAAAGCAGGAGGAGGCAGCGGCATGAATACCATCACCAGGCTTCCTGCCGTCGAGACGGCCTCGCTCATCCTGCGGGAAATCGAACCGCGCGACGCTGATTGCTTCTGTGCCTACATGATGCAGGAGAGCTATCAGCGCCACATCGCCATGCGACTCAGAACAGAGGCTGAGGTCAAGGCCTTCGTCACGCGCACCGTTGCCCGCCAGGGTGACGACCGGCGCAACCTGTTCCACCTTGCGGCCGAGGAAAAGGCCTCCGGCGAGGCCATCGGCGATGCCTTCCTCATCATGCAGCGGCCCAACACGGTGGAGATCGGCTGGGGCCTTCATCCCGCCATGTGGCGCCGGGGTTTGGGCATCGAGATCGGCCAGGCACTGCTGGGTCTTGCCTTCGAGCGACTCAAGGTTGAAAATGTCTGGTGCAAGGTCATGGGCAGCAACGCTGCTTCGGCCAGACTCGCGCAACGCATCGGCCTGCGGCATCTCAATTCCCATGCGGATTATCCGACGACTCCGGGCAAGACCGGAAAAGTGGAGTTCTTCGCCCTGTCTGTGGGCGATTATTTCGATCTCGGCTATTGAGGCCACGCCTGTCTAGGCTCTGGCGGAACGGAAAAGCCTGTTCTAATCTTCCGCAAAATCAGGGAGGAACATCATGAGCCAGACCAACACACCGCTTCGCGCCCGCCGTGAAAATGGCGGCACGCCGAAGATGAAGGGCCGCTTCGAGATCAAGTCGGAAACCGGCGTGCTGAAGGACGTGCTGCTTGGCCCCGCCGAAAGCTTCCGCTGGATGGGGCTGGAGAACGCGGCCTGGTCCTCCCTCGTGCGCGATACGATGCGCAAGGGTTACAAGTTCGATAAGCAGGTGGCCATGCGCCAGCACCGCGAGATGGTGGATGCCTATGCCCAGGCCGGCGTCACCACCCATTTCCTGCCGCTCGACATGACGAACCCCTATCAAGTCTATGCGCGGGATTCCTCCTTCATGTCGCCCTATGGCGCGGTTGTCTGCCAGTTGGCCAATCCCCGCCGCCGCGGCGAATATGCCGCCGTGCTGCGCTTCTACCTCGAGAACAACATTCCGATTTACGACATGATCTCGGCCGGCAATTTCGAGGGCGGCGACTTCAACATCATCCGCGATGGTCTGGCGCTTGTCGGCTTCACCGACCACCGCTCGGAGGAAATCGCAGCGCGCCAGGCGGCCGAGTGGTTCATCAAGGAAGGCTGGGAAATCAAATATGCGCCGATTGACCAATTCTATGTGCACATCGACCTGATGGTCTGCATGCTGAACGAGCATTGCGCCGCCGTGTGCCTTGAAACCACCGAGGATGACGTGATCGACTGGCTCAAGTCCAAGAAGATCGAGATCATTCCCGCCACATTCAAGGAAACCATGGCGCTGGGCTGCAACGTGGTGACACTGGGTGGCGACAGGGTGCTCTCCACCGAAAGCGCCAAGGACCTGAACGCCAAGATGCGCGCGGCGGGCTTCACCGTTTATGACCCCGACATGACCATGTTCCTGCAGGCCGGCGGTGGTGTGCACTGCATGTGCCAGCCGCTCTCGCGCGAGGCGGCCTGAAGATAAGCCTTGCATGATCCCGGCATCCCGGCAAAAGGCCGGGATGTTCGGGAGTGCAATTCATTGGCAGACGTCAAGATCATCGGCGCAGGCCCCTCAGGCCTGATGGCAGCGGAGGTTCTGGCAGAGGCCGGACACCGCGTCACAATTCATGACCACATGGCGGCCCCGGCGCGAAAATTCCTCCTGGCGGGGCGCGGCGGGCTGAACCTTACCCATTCAGAACCCCTCGATGCCTTCCTCGAACGCTATGGCGAGGCGAAGGATTTTCTAGAACCCGCCATCCGCGCCTTTCCGCCGGAAGCCCTCATTGGCTGGGCCAACGGGCTTAGCATCGAAACCTTCGTGGGCACATCGGGCCGCGTCTTCCCCAAGCAGATGAAAGCCTCCCCCCTGCTCCGCGCCTGGCTGAAGCGGCTTGAGGGATTGGGGGTGAAACTTATTCCCCGCTCGCGCTGGGAAGGCTTTGACGGCACGCCCACCATCCTGGCACTTGGCGGCGCAAGCTGGCCGCATCTGGGCTCGGATGCCGCATGGCTTCCGATCTTCGCTGAACGCGGCATCACGGTCTACAATTTCAAGCCTGCCAACAGCCGCTTCCTCGTCCACTGGTCGCCCATCTTCCGGCAGAAATTCGCCGGAACGCCCGTCAAGAACGTCGCCCTCACCTATGCCGGAAAGCGGGTGCGCGGCGAATTGATGATCTCGCAGGAGGGAATCGAGGGTGGCGCGATCTATGCCATCTCCAAGGGCCTGCGCGAACACCCCGGCCACCCGCTGATGATCGATTTCCGCCCGGACATAACGGAAGAGGGCCTTGCCCAACGCCTGACGAAGCCGCGCGGCAAGGATTCTCTCTCGACCTATCTGCGGAAGGTTGCCGGCCTCTCACCTGTCGCCATCAACCTGCTGCGCGAAACGGGAACAGAACCCACCGCGAAGGGTATCAAGTCCATGCCGCTGCGGCTGGAGAGGCCCGCCGGCATCGCGCGCGCCATCTCCTCGGCAGGCGGCGTGGCGCGTGACGAGCTGGACGCATATTTCCAACTCAAGAAAGTTCCGGGAACCTATTGCGTGGGCGAGATGCTGGACTGGGAAGCACCAACGGGCGGGTATCTCTTGCAGGCCTGCTTCTCCACCGCCGTCATGGCGGCGCAACATCTTGCATCGGACCTCGAAACGGGCTGAACTCCGGTCCCATGAATCTCGATCTTCAGAACAGGAAAGCTCTGGTTTGCGGCGCAAGCCAGGGCTTGGGGTTGGCCATTGCAGAAGCACTGGCGGAGGAAGGCTGCACGGTGGGCCTCCTCGCCCGCAATGTGGAAAAGCTCGAGGCCCATGCCAAGCGCCTCAACGGCGTGGCACTGCCCGCCGACATGGGTGACTGGGCCAGCATCGAAGCAGCACTCATGCGCTTTGGCGTGCCGGACATTCTCGTCAATAATTCCGGCGGGCCGCCGCCTGTCGATGTGACGAAGGTAGATGCCAATCTCTGGCGGCAACAGTTCGAAACCATGGTGCTGAACCAGATGCGCCTCACCGAGGCGGTGATGCCCGCCATGCGGCAGAAGAAATTTGGGCGCATTCTCTGCGTGGCCTCAACCTCCATCGTCGAGCCTTTCCCCAGCCTCGCCATCTCGAACGCGCTGCGCGCCGCGCTCGCAGGCTGGATGAAGACACTGTCCGGCCAGGTGGCGCGTGATGGCGTTACCGTCAACATGCTGCTTCCCGGCAGTTTCGCCACGGAGCGCATCGAGCGGCTCAATGCGGGTGAAGCGCAGTCGCGCGGCATCTCCCTTGAGCAGGTGGTGGCGGAGTCGTCCGCTGACATTCCGGTAGGCCGCTACGGCGAGCCGCGTGAATTCGGCGCCGTCGCGGCCTTCCTCGCCAGCCCCAAAGCCTCCTATATCACCGGCCAGATGATCCGCATCGACGGCGGGGCGACGAAATCCCTATGAGCCTCCTCGCCGATCTCAGCGCCCTGCTGGGCGAGAGCGCCGTTCTCGAAGGAGACGCCATGGGGGCCGCCCCCTCCTCGGACATGAGCTACACCGGCAATGCTCTGCCCCGCGCCTTGATCCGCCCACGGACGGTTGAGCAGCTGTCCGCGGCAATCAAGCTCTGCCACGAGGCGGGTGTTCCCGTCATCGCACAAGGCGGCATGACGGGACTTGCAGGCGGCGCCAATCCAACCGGCACTGAAATCGCGCTGAGCCTGTCCCTGTTGCGCGGCGTGGAGGAAGTCGACACCGCTTCGGCCACCATGGTGGTGAAGGCCGGAACGCCACTGGAGGACTGCCAGAAGGCCGCGGCCGATGCCGGGCTGTTCCTTGCGCTGGACCTCGGCTCCCGCGGCTCCTGCCAGATCGGCGGCAATTTGTCGACGAATGCAGGCGGCATCCGCGTCATCCGCTATGGCATGGCGCGCGAGCAGGTTCTGGGGCTGGAAGTTGTGCTGGCGGACGGCACGATCATCTCCTCCATGAACCGCATGCTGAAGAACAATGCGGGGTATGACCTGAAGCATCTGTTCATCGGCTCCGAGGGAACGCTCGGAATTATCACCCGCGCGGTCTTGAGGCTTCACCCGCCGCCGGGCGAGATCACCACCATGCTGGTCGCCGTTTCAACTTATGATCAGGTCGTCACGCTCCTCCGAAGCACCCAGTCAGAGCTTGGCGGCGTCATGGCCTTTGAAGCGATGTGGCAAGAGTATTTCGCCTTCACTGCAGAAGCGCTGAATCTCAACTTCTTTGCGGCTGCGCATCCGTTCTGCATCATCATCGAAAGCACGAAGCCGCGTGAAGCCATCGAGGCCTTCCTCGCCACTTGCCTTGACGGCGGCCTCATCAATGATGCGCTCATCGCCGCCTCCCATGCGCAGGCGCGCGAGATGTGGTCGGTCCGCGAAGGCCACCCGATCGAGGCGCTTCCAAATCTGCTGAACTTCGATGTCAGCCTGCCCATAGGTTTGATCGGTGATTATGCCGAGGCCTGCACCGCCGCGGTGAAGGCGCGCTGGCCCACAGCACATGTGTCCTTCTATGGCCATGTGGGCGACTCAAACGTGCATATCTGCGTCTCCACGCTTTATGGCCCGGGAGAGGACATGCACAGCGTCGATGACATCGTCTATGGCGTGCTCGGCAAATATCACGGTTCGATTTCCGCCGAACACGGAATCGGCACGCTGAAGCGGCCTTATCTGCACCTCTCCCGGTCGCCGCAGGAACTTGCCTTGATGCGCAGCCTTAAGCAGGCGCTGGACCCGAAGGGCATCCTCAATCCCGGCAAGGTCATCTGACATGCTGAACCGGCTTCTCGACTCGCACTGGGCGTTCCGGTTCCTGCTGGCGGTTCCGGCCATCATCATGCTGCTCGCATTCTTCCGTTTGCGAAGCTGGGGCCTGATGCTGGATCAATCCGGCGAATGGGCTGTGCGGATGCTGATCCTCACGCTGGCCATCACGCCGGCCCGCCTCATCATGCGGCAGATGGGCTTGGGGCCGCATTGGCCGATGTGGCTGATGAAGCGCCGCCGCGACCTCGGGCTTGCGGCCTTCCTTTACGCAGCGCTGCATGTCTCAGCCTATCTCATCCGCCAGGCGAACCTCAATGTCGTACTGTTCGACATGTGGTTTCTCGAATACGCCATGGGTTGGATCGCCTTCCTCACCATGCTGGTTTTGGCAGTGACGAGCAATGACGAGGCCGTTCACTGGCTGGGCCGCTGGTGGAAACCGCTGCAGCGCCTCGCCTATCTCTCCGCGGTCGCGGCAGCGCTGCACTGGTTCTGGATCAGTCGCGACCACGGCGGGGTCTATTTGCACTTCATCCCGCTTGTGCTGCTGGAGGTCTATCGCGTGATGTATAATTTCGCCAGGCCCTCGGGCGCAAAGCACTGACGCCACACCCTTGTCCTTCTCCCGCGCTCACGGGGGAGAAGGAATACCAAACCTACCCCTTCGCATCCTGCAGAATGATCTCCGCGCCGCGCCAGCCCACCATGATGGCCGGTGCGTTGGTGTTGCCGGCGATCAGGTTGGGGAACACCGAGGCATCGCAGACGCGCAAGCCTTCAACACCGTGCACCTTCAGTCGTGTATCAACAACGGACGTTGCAACGTCCGGCCCCATGCGGCACGTGCAGGAGTGGTGGTACACCGTACCGCTGCGCTGCTTGAAGTCGTGGATCATCGCCTCTTCGCTTGTCACGTCAGGGCCGGGGCGGAGTTCTTCCGCCATCAGGCCTTTCAACGGTTCCTGCGAGGCGATGGTGCGCAGGAACTTTACCGCCGCGAGCATCTCAACGACGTCGCGGTTGGTCGAGAACGCGTTGAAGCTGATCCTGGGATGGGCGAAGGGATCCGGTGACGCGATCATCACCTCACCCATGCTCGTCGGGCGGCAGTTGGAAAGCCCGAGCGAAAGCCCCGAGAACGGATCCGGGTTGAGGATCGGCCGCTCGCCGGGCTTGGGCAACAGGGTGGAGAAGGCCTGCATGTAGAGTTGCATGTTGGGCCGGTCGAGATCCGGACTGGTGCGGAAGAAGCCGCCGCCCTGGTTGATGCTGAGCGACAATGGCCCCTTGCGCGTCAAGAGATACTGCAGGCCAGCCTTCAGCTTTCCCCACCACGGGCGAAGCTCGTCATTCAGTGTCGGCACCTTCATGCGCCACGTGTAGTTGATGCCGTGGTGGTCCTGCATGCGGGCACCCACATTCGGATTATCATGCAGAACCGGCAGGCCCAGCGATTGCAGCAGCGCGCCCGGCCCGATGCCGGACAATTGCAGAAGCTGCGGCGAGTTTATGGCTCCGCCGGCGAGGATAACCTCGCCCGCCTTGACCTCCCGCGTTTGACCGCGCTGCGCATAGGCAACACCAACCGCACGCCTGCCCTCGAACAGCACGCGCGTGACGTGGCAGTCAGTCTCAACGCGCAAGTTTGAGCGGCCCATCGCCGGGCGCAGAAAGGCACGCGCCGCCGAAAGCCGCTGACCGTTCTTGATGGTAAACTGGTAAAGGCCCACACCTTCCTGCTCGGCGCCGTTGAAATCCGGCGTGTATGAGAGGCCCGCCGCCTCGGAAGCCTCGATGTAGGGCCGGCACAGGGGGTGCGCCTGATCGCCCAGATCCTGAATGTGGAGCGGCCCGCCGCGCCCGCGAAAGGCGGGGTCACCGGCTGCATAATCCTCAATTTTCTTGTAGGCTGGCAGAACGTCATCCCAGCCCCAGCCCACATTGCCGGCGGCTCTCCAGTCCTCATAGTCCTGCCTGTGGCCCCGGATGTAGACCATCGCATTGATGGAGGAGGAGCCACCCAGAATCTTGCCGCGGGGATAATAGTCCCGCTGGCCGTTGAGGCCTGGGTCGGGCTCTGCCTGATACATCCAGTTGACACGTTTGTCGTAAAACGTCTTGCCATAGCCCAGCGGCATCTGCACGAAGAAGCGGCGGTCGCTGCCGCCGGCTTCCAGCAGCAGGACGCGCTTTGTTCCGTCCGCGCTCAGCCTGTCGGCCAGCACGCACCCCGCCGAACCGGCGCCCACGATGATATAGTCGAAGTTTTCTGCCACGATAGACCCGAAACTGGTGAGGTTAAGCCGGCATTTGCGCCCATTCGGGCAATGGAAACAAGTGTTTCTGCTTCACGCGTGGTTAGAAATTTTCATCGCCCTCACAGCCTCCAAACTGCTAGAAGCAGCTCATTTCGGGAGAGTGTTTCACATGAAAGTCAAAGACCTCAAAGTCTTCATCGTCGGCAATCCGCCGCCCTCCTGGGGCGGGCGCTACTTCATCTTCGTGAAGCTCACGACCGACAACGGCATCACCGGCATTGGTGAATGTTATTGCGACACCTTCGGGCCCAAGGCCATGACGGCCATGATCGAAGACACGTTCTACCGCTACATTGAGGGCATGGACCCGTTCCACCTCGAATCGATGTGGCGCAAGGTCTATGGCTCCGGCTTCTCTCTCAGGCCCGACATTTCGCTGATGGGCGTTCTGTCCGGCCTTGAAATCGCGCTATGGGACATCAAGGGCAAGGCGCTCAACAAGCCGGTTTATGAACTGCTGGGCGGCCGCGTGCATGAGAAGCTGCGCTCCTATACCTACATCTATCCCGATCCGGCCAAGGGCCAGGACTCGACGATCTTCTGGAACGCCGAACAATCCGCCGAGCGTGCCGCACATTATGTGAGCCGCGGCTTCACCGGCATCAAATTCGACCCCGCCGCCCCCTATTCCGCCTTCGACCCGCGCCAGCCCTCGCTCGAATCGATGGAACTGTGCGTGAAGTTCTGCAAGCTGATCCGCGAGGCCGTGGGCACCAAGGCCGATCTGCTGTTCGGCACGCATGGCCAGTTCACCACCTCGGGCGCCATCCGCTTCGCCAAGAAGATCGAGCCCTTCGACCCGCTGTGGTTCGAAGAGCCAACGCCGCCGGAGAAGCCCGAAGAAATGGCCCTCGTGGCTCGCGGCACGTCGATCCCGATCGCCACGGGCGAGCGCCTCACCACCAAGTATGAATTTGGCCGCGTGCTTGAATGCCGCGCCGCGTCCATCCTGCAAATGGCGCTGGGCCGCGTGGGCGGCCTGATGGAGGCGAAGAAGATCGCCGGCATGGCCGAAACCTACTATGCGCAGATCGCGCCGCATCTCTATGCCGGCCCCGTCGAGGGCGCGGCCAACATCCACTACGCCGCATCGCTCCCCAACTTCCTGATCCTCGAATCGATCGAGGAGTGGGGCGGCTTCCATTCACAGATTCTGAAAAAGCCGATCCAGTGGCAGGATGGTTATGTGATCCCGCCGACCGAGCCGGGGCTTGGCATCGAGCTGAACGAAGAGGTGTGCGAAGCCCACCCCTACACCGGCAACAATCTCCATCTCGAAATGACCAACCGCCCCCTGCGCAAGGAAGAATAGAACATGCATTACGGTTACATCGGCCTCGGCAATCTCGGTGGCCACCTGGCGCACTCGCTGGTGAAGAAGGGCTACAAGGTCACGGTGTTCGACATCGACAAGCAGCTCGCCGAACGCCACTTGAAGGATGGCGCCACGTGGGCCAATTCGCCTGCTGAACTGGCCTCGAAGGTGGATGCCGTCTTCACCTGCCTGCCCTCGCCGGTGGTATCGGAAAAGGTGCTCACCGAAATCCTGACGACGCTCAAGCCCGGTTCCACCTGGATCGAGAACTCCACCAATGGCCGCGACGAGATGATCCGTCTGGCGAAAATGGCGGAAGCCAAAGGCATCCGCACGCTGGAAGCGCCCGTCACCGGCGGCGTGCACCTTGCGGCACGCGGCGAGATCACCGTTCTGGTGGGCGGCGACAAGGACCTGTTCGAACTGCACAGGCCGGCCCTTGAAACCATCGGCAAGAAGATCTTCCACATGGGGCCCATTGGTTCCGCCGCCGTGATCAAGGTCATCACCAATATGCTGGCCTTCATCCACCTCGTGGCGGATGCGGAAGCGCTCATGCTGGCGAAGCGCGGCGGTCTGGACCTGGGCCAGGCGTGGCACGCCATCACGGCCTCTTCCGGCTCAAGCTTCGTGCATGAGACGGAAGGCCAGCTGATCCTCAACGGCAGCTACGACATCGCCTTCACCATGGACCTCGCCTTGAAGGACCTGGGCTTCGCCATGAACTTCGGCAAGGAATTCGGCGTGCCGCTGGATCTGGCGTCCATGACGCAGCAGACCTTCATGAAGGGCAAGGCCGCTTACGGCGGTGCTGCCCAATCAACCCAGATCGCCAAGCTTCTGGAAGATGTGCTGAACACCGACCTGCGCGCGCCCGGCTTCCCCGCCCGGCTGGAGTAGCAAAGGCCCTCATCTGCCTGCCGGGCGGATGAGGGGTCCTTCACCTCACCACTCCAGGCAAATCTTTCCGAAATGCTTCCCCGCCTCCTCGTGGCGGAACGCCTCCGCGATCTTTTCGAGCGGAAATGAAATGTCGATGACGGGCCGGATGCCGGTCGTCTCGAGGGCGCGCACATAGTCCTTCTGCTCGTTGCGGCTGCCGACGATCAAACCCTGCAGCCGTGCCTGCTTGCGCATGAGATGCGCCGTGGGCACCTCTCCACCGAATCCCGTCAGCACGCCGATCAATGAGATGTGGCCACCCACCCGCACCGCCTCGATGGATTGCGGCAGGGTTCCGGGGCCACCCACTTCGATGACATGATCAACGCCGCGCCCGCCCGTCATCTCCCGCACGCGCACGCCCCAGTCTGGCTGGTCCCTGTAGTTAAGCGTCTGCGCCGCCCCCAGCGCCTCCATCCGCGCACGCTTCACATCTGATGATGAGGTGGCGATGACCTGCGCCCCCATGGCGTGGGCCAGCTGCAGGGCGGCAATCGAGACGCCGCCAGAGCCCAGCACCAGCACCGTCTCGCCCGCCTTGAGCTGACCGTTGACGATCAGCGCCCGCCAGGCGGTGAGGCCCGCCGTGGTAATGGTTGCCGCTTCCGCATGGCTCCAGCCCGTGGGAGGCCGTGTGAACCAATGCGCCGGTGCCACCAGGGCCTCGCGCGCATAGCCGTCCACGCCGTCCCCCGGGACGGTGAGGAAGTCTGACACCTCCGGCCCGCCGCTGATCCAGCCCGGAAAGAAGCAGGAGACGACGTGATCACCCGTGCGGAACTCCGTCACCCCCTCGCCCACCGCGTCGACGATCCCCGCGCCATCCGACAGGGGGATGCGCCCATCGGCCACCGACCCCGGCACGGACATGACGCGATAGTCGTGGTAGTTCAGCGAGCTCGCATGCAGTTTGACGCGGATTTCGCCCGGGTCGGGCGATCCGGGGTCTGGCAAGTCCACCGCGTGAAGATGGTCGAGCCCGCCGGGGGCCTTGAGCCTGATGCCTCTCATGATGATCTCCTTCGCCTGCCCGCCATGTTGCGTGGTCCGGGGCCCTGAAGGCTGAAGAGGCGCGCGCTGCCTGTCAAGCCGCAGGCTACGGCCCCCATCGAGTGGCAAAAGAAAAGGGCGGGCCCGGAAACGCCGGAACCCGCCCTCTTCAGTAGCAGCCCCCCGGCCGCAACATGATTACTCTTCGTGGATCACCTTGTGGATGATCGCGCCGATCACCGCGCCCACGATGGGCGCTACCCAGAACACCCAGAGCTGCTGCAGCGCCCAGGGATCAGCGAAGAGGGCGACTGCGGTGGAGCGGGCCGGGTTCACCGAGGTGTTGGTGACAGGAATGGAAATCAGATGGATCAACGTCAGCGCCAGGCCGATGGCCAGCGGCGCGAAGCCCGCCGGGGCGTTCTTGTGGGTGACGCCAAGGATCACGACAAGGAACATGGCGGTCATCACCACTTCGGCGATGATGGCGGAGCCCAGCGCATAGCCGCCCGGCGAATGTTCGCCAAAGCCGTTGGACGCGAAGCCACCGGCTTCAAAGCCCACCTTGCCGGATGCGATGAGATAGAGCACCAGCGCGCCCGCCGTGCCGCCCACCACCTGGGCGATGACATAGCCCGGCACCGACCCCCAGGAGACGCGGCCCGCCGCGGCAAGGCCAACGGTGACGGCGGGGTTGAAATGCGCACCCGAAACATGGCCCACGGCATAGGCCATGGTCAGCACGGTAAGGCCGGAGGCCAGGGCCACGCCGGCAAAGCCGATGCCCAGTTCCGGGAAGGCTGCGGCCAGAACGGCCGAACCGCACCCGCCCAGCACCAGCCAGAAGGTGCCGAAGAATTCAGCAGCAAGTTTCTTCATCAGGGTTCCCCTCTCCAAAAAATGACCCGGAGCGCGAATCTCCGGAGCGATGTTGAGAACGCCCATACACCGGAGCCAGATCCAACATTGTAACAGTGTATACAATTGAGACTTCACTCAACAAGTCCTTCAATTGACTTTCCGGCCCGGACTGCCTATGTCCCGCTTGACCTTTGAGCGCCCGGGCCCTTTGGCGCACTCGCCCGCGGCGCCGTTACACGTGAACAAGGCGCCAGAACGGTTTTTCTCACAACATGAACTTTTCCGAGCTCGGCCTGAGCCCCAAGACCCTCGAAGCGGTGACCGCCGCCGGTTACACGACCCCGACGCCCATTCAGGCGGAGGCCATCCCCCCGGCGCTGCAACGGCGCGATGTGATGGGCCTTGCCCAGACGGGCTCCGGCAAGACGGCGGCCTTCGTGCTGCCCATGCTTTCACTTCTCGAAAAGGGGCGCGCCCGCGCCCGCATGCCCCGCACGCTGATCCTCGAGCCCACCCGCGAATTGGCGGACCAGGTGCGCGAGGCCTTCGAGACGCTGGGCAAGATGCACAATCTCTCGGTTGCGCTGCTGATCGGCGGCGTGGCGTTCGAGCCCCAGGCCCTGAAGATCGACCGCGGGGCGGATGTCGTCATCGCCACGCCGGGCCGCCTGATGGATCATTTCGAGCGCGGCAAGCTGCTGCTCAACGGCATCGACATGCTGGTGATCGACGAGGCGGACCGCATGCTCGACATGGGCTTCATCCCGGACATCGAGAAGATCTGCAAGCTTCTGCCCTTCACCCGGCAGACGCTGTTCTTCTCCGCCACCATGCCGCCGGAGATCCAGCGGCTGACGAGCGCCTTCCTGCACAATCCGGTGCGGGTGGAAGTCTCGCGCCCCTCCTCCACGGCGGAAACCATCGTGCAGATGCTGGTGAAGGCCCCGCATGACCAGAAGGCCAAGCGCGAGGCGCTGCGCCAGCTCCTCAAATCGCAGGCCAACGTCAAGAACGGCATCATCTTTGCCAACCGCAAGACCACCGTGGCGCTGCTGGAGAAGTCCCTCGCCGTTCACGGCTTCAGCGTCGGCGCCCTTCACGGCGACATGGACCAGTCGGCCCGCCTCAAGACGCTCTCCGCCTTCCGCGCCAATGAGATCACCTATCTCATCGCGTCCGATGTGGCCGCGCGCGGGCTGGACATTCCGGAAGTCTCCCACGTGTTCAACTATGATGTGCCAACCCATGCGGAGGATTACGTCCACCGCATCGGCCGGACGGGCCGCGCAGGCCGTGAAGGCTGGGCCTTCACCATGGTGACGAAGGAAGAGTCCAAGCAGTGGAAGGCCATCGAGCAGCTGATCAAGAAGGAGATTCCTTACTTCGATCTGGGTGCCGAGGCCGATGCCGCGATTGAAACCCGCGCCGCCGAGCCGGACCGCCCGCGCCGCGAATCCCGCGAACGTGGCGAGCGCGGCGAGCGCCGCAGCCGCGACCGGGATCGCCGCCCGCGCGAAGTGAAGGACCACGGCGAACGCGCCGCCATGCACCCCGCCGAACGGGTGGAGCGTGCCGAGCCCGCCGAAAAGCCCGCCCGCAGCGAAAAGCCAGACCGCGCCCCGCGTGAGGCACGCGCCGAAGCCCCCGCCCCGAAGCGGGAGCGCGAACGCGAACGGCCCCAGCGCGAGCGTCATCCCCAGCAGGACGTCTCCGACGCCCCGGACCACCGCGGCTTCACCGAGCAGAACATGCCCGCCTTCCTCGCGCGCAGCGTGAAGGTGGGCTGAGGCGAAGGTCTGACGGCGCCTTCTATCCTCTCTTCATGCCCGGCCCCCGAGCCGGGCATCCTTTTCCCACCATCAAAAAGGACGTCCGGATCAAGTCCGGGCGTGAAGAGTGTGAAGCCCCAAGCTGGATGCCAGCCTTCGCTGGCTTGACCCAATGAAGGGGAAACGGCCCGCGCGCTCAGTAATGATACCGGCACTGCGCGATCTGCAGCGTGCCATCCATCGGGCGGTACACAAGCCGGTGTTCCTGCGTGATCCGGCGGGACCAACAGCCGGACAAATCCCCGCGCAGTGGCTCCGGCTTGCCGATCCCCTGAAACGGGTTCCGGCTGGCATCGCGGATCAACTCATTGAGGCGTTGCAGCGTCTTCCGGTCATGGGCCTGCCACCACAGGTAATCTTCCCAGGCCTCCACGGAAAACAGCAGCTTCATTCAGCCAGCTTGCGCTCCGTGCCGCCACCCTCGCTGAGCGCATCGACGGATTTGATGAGCCGCGCCGCATTGGCGGGGCTCCGCAGCAGGTGCAGCGTCTCCTCCCAGCGGGTGAACTCTTCAAGGGACATCAGCACCGCCGCAGGCTTCCCCCTGTCCCGCGTGATGACGACGGGCTCACGGTCCTCCGCCACGCGATCCAGTGCGGAGGCAAGGTTCTTGCGGAGTTCGGAATACGATGTGGTACGCATGAGAGAGAATGTACGCATTTGAGTACAAATAATCAATCCCCAAGCCACAGCGCGACCTTCACTCCAGAGACGGCCACAACCCCAGCCCCCTCTCTTCATGCCCGGCCCCCGAGCCGGGCATCCTTTTCACCACCGCCGCCAAAAGAACGCCCGAGACACCCACCGCGCCGTCATTCCGGCGAAGGCCGGAAACTGATTTCTATTGCGTAGCCAGTCTCACGCGCTTCATCGACAAGTATTAATACTAGATACCAGTTGGCAAAGAGTTTGAGACACGACGCTACGTTCGACATGCTGCTCACAGATCAAAAGTTATGCCAATTAACACTCACTCACTACGTTCTATATCAATAAACAAATGCTTATTTTTACCTTCTCTTCTAGTCCTCACAATAACTTCCTTATTGACGAGTGAGCCAATCATGTCATCTACGATGGCTCCCATCCCCGTAACTCTGGTAGCCTCTTCGCCATTAATTACTTCGAGCCAGTCTTTGTTGAGATGGACCGCACGAAGCGTTCCTCGGATATCATATATAGCATCCGAATTTTCTTCGGATTTATCGTATTTTTTGAGAGCAGTACTTATGCTCTTCCGATGCGCCATTGACAAATTTATGGGAGCTTCGTTGGCGCTCTTGATAGCCAGAGACTGAT
>JBEIDW010000049.1:0-18663 GCA_040383265.1 Hyphomicrobiales bacterium | reverse complement strand
GGCGCGCTCCGCGTCATCCTCAAGCTGTTCCGCGCCGATGGATCACGCGCCAATCTGCCGATCGGATTTTCCGTGCCGACCCATGATGCGCGCCACATGCTGCGCGTGCTGACGCCGAAGCTCGAAACGGTGGATGCCGGTTTCGGCATCGATGCGATGACCATTGAAGCACGCGAGACGGGTGATGCGACAGCCCGCCAGCACGGTTTTCTCGAAGATGACAGCACGCTGGCGCTGGAGCAGTTGAATGACCGCGTTCTCAACCGTCATGCTGCACCCTTCCTCAGTCTTGAGGAGGTGGAAAGCCACATTCCCGAACGCGCCGAAGCAGCGCGCGCCTCTCTGGGAACCGTGCCGCGCAGGCAGGGCCTGGCGAAGGCCCGCCCGCTTCTCATCTTTGAAATGCCGGAGCCTGCCCGCGTGGTGGCCGCCGTGCCCGATGGCCCGCCCATGCGGTTGACATGGCGGCGCGTGACGCGGCGTATCGCAAAGGCGCAGGGGCCTGAACGTATCGCGCCTGAATGGTGGCGGCTGACTGAGGGTGAGCGCCCGCGCGATTATTATATCATCGAGGATGACCAGGGCCGCCGCTACTGGCTGTACCGCGAAGGGCTTTATGGGGAGCCCGGCGAAGAGCAGCCCAAATGGTTCGTACACGGATTGTCGGCGTGAGTTGCGGTTCCTATGCTGAGCTTCAATGCACCAGCAACTTCTCCTTTCTGCGCGGTGCTTCGCACCCGGAGGAACTGGCGATGCAGGCGAAGCATCTGGGGCTTGCCGCTTTGGCGGTGACGGACCGCAACACGCTTGCCGGGGTGGTGCGCGCGCATTCCGCCGCGAAGGATGCAGACCTCGCCTTCATTCCCGCCGCGCGGCTGGATCTCCACGCACCGGAGATATCGCTGCTCGCCTATCCCACCAACCGCGCCGCCTATGGCTCGCTTTGCCGCCTGCTGAGTTCAGGCCAGCGCCGCGCCGGGAAGGGGAAGTGTCTGCTCACGCTGGAGGATGTCCATGCGCACGCAGAAGGCATGATCTTTGCGCTGCTTTCCGAAGGCAGCGATCACCTCCCCGATCTTCGCCGCAGCTTGAAAGCGCCGCTCTATCTGGCGGTGAGCTATGACTACCGGGGCGATGACCGCGAAAGGATGAACCGCCTTTCTGAGATTGCCCGCAAGCATCAGACAGGCCTTCTCGCCACCAATGACACGCTTTACCACCACGTCTCCCGCCGTGTGTTGCAGGATGTGGTGAGTGCCATCCGCGAGGGTGTCCAGGTGACGGATGCCGGTTACCTGCTCGAAGCCAATGCCGAGCGACACCTGAAGACACCGGAGGAAATGGCGCGCCTCTTCCGCGATCACCCGCACGCCATTGCCAACACGCTGGACATCGCCAAGGCCTGCCGCTTCTCGCTCGACGAACTGCGCTATGAATATCCGGAGGAGCCAATCCCTCAAGGTTCCACGCCGCAGGCCCATCTTGCCCATCTCGCATGGGAGGGGGCGAGGGATCGTTACCCGCAAGGCATTCCCAGCAAGGTGAAGGAGAATATTGCGAAGGAGTTGGCGCTCATCGAGAAGCTCAACTACGCGCCTTACTTTCTCACCGTTCACGACATCGTCCAGTTCGCCCGGAGGCAGGATCCGCCGATCCTGTGTCAGGGGCGGGGGTCGGCCGCCAATTCGACCGTTTGCTATGTGATCGGCATCACGGCAGTCGACCCCAACCAGATCGACCTCCTGTTTGAGCGCTTCATTTCGGAAGAGCGGAAAGAACCGCCCGACATCGACGTCGATTTCGAGCATGAGCGGCGCGAGCAGGTGATTCAGTATATCTACCAGCGCTATGGCCGCGAGCGGGCAGGGCTTGCCGCCACCGTCATCACCTATCGGGGCCGTTCGGCGGTGCGCGAGGTGGGGAAAGTCATGGGGCTTTCGGAGGATGTGACGGCAACCCTCGCCGGCATCGTCTGGGGCCGCATGCGGGAAGATATGAATGAGGGCCGGCTGAAGGAGGCGGGGCTGGACCCCAACGACCCGCTGCTCGCCAGGGTTATCGAACTGTCGGATGAGATCGCGGGCTTTCCGCGCCACCTTTCCCAGCATGTGGGCGGCTTTGTTCTCACCAAGGGAAGGCTTGATGAGACGGTGCCCATCGGCAATGCCGCGATGGAGGAACGCACCTTCATCGAATGGGACAAGGACGACATCGACACGCTGGGAATCCTCAAGGTCGATGTCCTGGCGCTCGGCATGCTCACCTGCATCCAGAAAAGCTTCGAGATGATGGAGGCATGGTATGGCGTAAAATATTCGCTCGCCACCCTGCCGCGCGAGGATGAGGCGGTTTACGCCATGCTGTGCAGGGCGGATTCGGTTGGCGTGTTTCAGGTCGAAAGCCGGGCACAGATGAACATGCTGCCGCGCCTCAAGCCCCGCTGCTTCTATGATCTCGTCATCGAAGTGGCGATCGTCCGCCCCGGTCCCATTCAGGGCGATATGGTGCATCCTTACCTGCGCAGGCGCGATGGCCTTGAGCCTGAGGAGTATCCCGCACCCAGCCCTGCCTTCGGGCCGCCTGATGAATTGCGCCAGGTTCTGGGCCGCACCAAGGGCGTGCCGCTGTTCCAGGAACAGGCGATGAAGCTCGCCATGGTGGCGGCTGAATTCACGGCGGGCGAGGTGAACGAGCTTCGCAAGGCCATGGCCACATTCCGCCGCCGGGGCACCATCGGCAGGCTCGAACAGAAGATGATCAGCCGTATGGTGGAGCGTGGCTATGACGCCACCTTCGCCGCGCGCTGCTTCAACCAGATCAAGGGCTTTGGCGAATATGGGTTCCCCGAAAGCCATGCGGCAAGCTTCGCGCATCTGGTCTATGTCTCGGCCTGGCTCAAGCACCATTATCCGGAGGTCTTCGCGGCCTCTCTCCTCAATTCGCAGCCCATGGGATTCTATGCGCCTGCCCAGATCGTGCGCGACGCGCGCGAGCATGGGGTGGAGGTGAAGCCCGTGGATGTCAGCTTTTCGCGCTGGGAGGCAAAGCTCGAAACACCATCAAGGGGAGAGCGTGGCGCAGTTCGCCTCGGGTTCCGCGAAGTCGATGGCCTTCGCGCAGAGGATGCAGCGCTTCTTCTGCAATACCGCGCGCAAAAGAAGCCCATTACCATTGCAGCACTGCATGGCTTCGGCGTTCCGGTCAGCGGGTTGGAAAAACTCGCGGAGGCGGATTGTTTCCGTTCGCTCGGCCTCGATCGGCGCGCGGCCTTGTGGGAGGTGAAGGCGCTGGCGAAATCGAAAGCGCTGCCGCTCTTTGCCTTCGCCGATGCGCGCGAGCAGGGAGAGGAGGAGGCCGTGACGCTTCCCGCCATGCCGCTCTCCGAACATGTGGTGAATGATTATCAGACGCTGAAGCTCTCACTGAAAGCCCATCCGATGCAGTTCCTCCGCCGCCTGTGCGCGGAGCAGAAGGTGACAGACAATCAGAAACTCAAGAGTTTGCGCAATGGCGCTGCCGTCAACGTGGCGGGGGTAGTGCTGGTGCGCCAGCGCCCGGGTTCTGCCAAGGGCGTGGTGTTCCTGACGCTCGAAGATGAGTTCGCCGTGTGCAACGCTGTGATCTGGCCGCAGGTGCTTGAGGCGCACCGCGCCGTGGTGATGGGCGCGCGCCTCATGCTCATCCGGGGCCGCGTGCAGAAGACGGGCGAGATCATCCATGTGGTGGCGAACACGGTCGAAGACCGGTCAGCCTGGCTTTCGCTTCTGACCGAGGATGGCAGCCTGCTGCGGAACCCGCTGGCCCGCGCCGATGAGGTGGCAAGGCCGGGGCCGGACCCATACCAGAGCCCAGCCGCCCGCCACCCGCGCCAGGTGCGCGTCATCCCTAAGAGCCGGGACTTTCACTAAGGTTTTAGTTCAACCGCCAGATGGTGAAGTTGAGCGCAGACGCGAAACTCACCCAGGCGAGGTAGGGCACGAACAGCCAGCCCGCCAGTTTCGAGCGGCCGAAGAAGGCCAGCATGGTGAAGAGAATGGCCAGCCACAGGAGGGTTATATCGATCAGCCCTAGCCAGGGTGAGCGCGCGCCGAAGAACAGGAAGGACCAGGCGAAGTTCAGCGCCAGTTGCGAGAAGAACAGCAGCATGGCCGGTGCGATGCGGTCCTGCGTTCTCCACACCAGCCAGGCTGCCACGGCCATCATGATGTAAAGCGTGGTCCATGCCGGCGCGAACAGCCAGTCAGGCGGCGTCCATGTGGGTTTGACAAGGGGGCGGTACCAGTTATCGATCGCGCCTGACGTGACCATGCCACCCAGCGCGCCGACCATGAGGCACAGAGCGATAAAACCGGCGAGGACGAGCCATTGGTTTCGCAACAGAGTTTTCATGGTGCTCACATCATCGCGTTGGTGCTGCCCAACGAGCCGAGGAACAGGATCGTTCCAAGAAACACAATAACCAGCCCTGCCGCGAAACGCAGCCCTATTCCCGTCCAGTCCACAAGCCGCGATTTGCCACGCACGAAGCGGGCGGCGAATTTCTTGGCGTAAACGGCCATGGCGGCAATCACCGACACCGTGATGAAGGTGCCGAACGCCATGGCGAAGGTGGAGGCGATTCCCGCCCCGTAAAGCCCCAGGCCATTGGCAAAAACCAGCACGAGGATGGCCCCGGTGCAGGGCCGGATGCCCACCGCGAAGGCGAGCGAGAAGGCTTTCAGGAAAGACCAGTCGCCGCGCACATCCGACGCCGCCGGAAGATGCGCATGGCCGCAGCCGCAATCTGGTCCGTGCATGTGGTCCGCCGCCACGGCCTTGCTCTGCATCGGCTGGAAGCTGGCGAAATCAGACAAGCCTGTGACGCGGTGTTCGCTGCGCCCTGCCAGGGTGGGAGCAGGTACAAGCGCCCTTGCGGGGCGCAGCATGGTGATGGCCGTCCAGATGAGATAAAGGCCCAGCAGAGCGATCAAGCCATAGCTGGCGCTTTCGAGAACGCCCGCCACATCGCGCGCGGTGGACCCGACGCTTGCCACCACAAGGAACAGCACGCTCACCAGCGCAATGGCGGTCAGCGCCTGGATGGCGGCGCTCATGAAGGAAATCAGCACGCCGCGTTTCAACTCGTTCTCGGTGGCGAGAAGCCAGGCGGAAATCACTGCTTTGCCATGGCCCGGGCCCGCCGCGTGAAACACGCCATAGGCAAAGCTCAGCAGCATCAAGGTCCAGCCTGCGGCAAAACCGGAGCCGCTCTTCATCGCCCGCAGCGCGCCTGAAAGGCTACCATAGAAAGACTGCTGCTTGTCACGCATCCACAGTACAGGGTCTTCGAAGAAGGATACACCCTGCAGCGTGCCGTCCTGGTTGCGCGGTTGCACGAGCAGTTTCCTGCGGTCGAGCTTGGCGGGCGGCGCCGTCTGTTGTTCCACAGCCGCCTGCGCCTGCGCTACTGCCACAGGCAAGGCCGACGCATGCATCACGAAAAGGGCAAGGAAGGCAAAAACCGTCCGGATCAGGCCTTGCATTGCACCGTCACCGGCTGGGCGAAGAGGGCGCCGAAATCCTCCTCCGTATCCGGCTTCCAATCGCGGTCCTTGGTGGCGAGCATGGCGCGTGTCTGCTCGACTTCGGCGTTGGTCGGCACGGGCTTCAGCACGATCTCGCAGTTCTGCGGTATGGCGCCGATCGCCGTCACCGGATCATCCTTCACATAGTCGATGGCGATGAAGAAATCCGGATCATAGACCTTGGCGACGATCTCGCCCTTGGTCGGGTCAAGTGGTGTTGCGAGCGGCACCTGGAAATAAAGCTGCAGCCTGCCGTTGGAGTGGATCTGGCCGAATTCCGTGACCTGGCCAAGCCGTTGCTTCTGGCCGTCGAAGCGGATGACGGTAAAGAAATCATAGTCCTTGAGCGAGCCGATGTTTTCCTGGGTGAGCTGGGCCAGCTCATCCTGGCTGTACACGCCATCGCCATTGGTATCGAGCCCGTCAAGCGCCATCTGCGCGTAGCCATCATCGAACGTCCACGCAAGGTTCATGGCCGTCACCAAGCCCTGGTCATTGAAGACGAGATCTGAACGCATCTCAATCCACACATGCGGATGGGCCGATGCAGGAGACGCCAAAGCCCACAACATAAGAGGTAGAGCCGTCAGTGAAGCCCATCGCCGGATTGTCATTGCCCACTCGTTTATGATTCCGGGCAGCAATGATGGGCCAATGCGGCAAAAAAGTGAAGCAGGCCGGATCAGCCGGACAGGCAGGACTTGAGGCTCCGCCCAAGGTTCAGCAGGAGTTGCTGATAGGCCTCAGGCCCCGGCGAAAGGTCGGCGCCGAGGGGGTCCAGCACGCCTTGCCGCGCGCCCGTGCCCTCGATCACGGTGGCAACCACCTTGTCGTCATATTGTGGCTCGCGGAACACGCAGGCCGCCTTCACCGCCACGATCTTGTTCCGCAACTCTGCCAGCCGTTCGGCCGAAGGTGCTTGTGCCGAAACATCCGAGATGGATCCTGCCGGAGACAGGCCGAAGCGGTTCTCGAAATACTGATAGGCATCGTGAAAGACGGCATAGGGAACGGTCCTCACAGGCGCCAGTTCGGCGGCGACTGTGGCTGCGGTCTCATCCACTGACTTTCCGAAGGCTTCGGCGTTCGCCCGGTAGGTGCTCGCATTTTCCGGATCTGCCTTCGCCAGCTCTTCCGCGACAGCTTTGGCCATGGCCTTGGCATTTTCAGGATCAAGCCACACATGAGGGTCAAAGCTCAAAACACCCTCGGCATGCGCTGCTTCGCCGTCCGAATGCCCGTCCGCATGGTCATGTCCATGGTCATGATCGTGATCGTGGTCATGACCGTAATCGTGGTCATGACCGTGGTCATGTTTTTCCCACACCCCGCCTTCGCGGATCGGCAACGTCCGGATGCCTGGCACCTCGCTCAGTTCGATGAAGCGCTTGCCATTCACTGCCTCCGTCCCGCTCAGCTGCGTGAGCTTGGCCTCAAGACCGTGGCCGATGATGAACACGAGATCGGCCTTGCCTAATTCGGCAATCTGCTGGGGAGTGAAGACAGCGCGATGTTCGGAGAGCTTGCCCTGCAGCAGCAGATCCGGCTGGCCGGTGTTTCCCATCACGGCCGCCACAATGCCATCAACGGGAAGAACCGAAGCGATCACCTTCGGTGCGGCCAAGGCCGGGCCAGCGGCCAGCATGCCGGCCATGGCGAGGAAGAGGGGGCGGATCATTAACAGTCTCCACGTAATGTTATAATATAACATATCTGACGGAATGCCACCGGTCAAGGGGCCGCTGCGGCTTCAAGGCTCAATTGCGCAGTGCCCGGCAAACTGCCATGTGAAAGACATGACGCTTGATGTTTCACTCGGCGCTGCTCTCCTTGCTGGCGCTATAAGCTTCCTCAGCCCCTGCGTTCTTCCGCTGGTGCCACCTTATCTCTGTTTCATCACCGGTACCTCCCTGGAGGAACTGGTGGAGCAGAAGATGCGCCCGCAGGAGGAGCGGCGGCGGACGATGCTTGCGGCCCTCATGTTCGTTCTGGGCTTCTCCACCGTCTTCGTCGCGCTGGGGGCAAGCGCCTCGTGGATCGGCAGCCTGTTGCGCACCGAACTCGCCCGGCAGGTGGAGCTTTTTGGATTTTCCTTCAATCCCGTGACTTCCATTGCGGGCCTCGTCATCATCGCCATGGGTTTGCACTTCCTCGGCGTCTTCCGCATGTTCTGGATCTCGCGCGAGGTGCGCTATCAGCATAAGGCGCATCCGGGCGGGTTGCTGGGCGCATACTTCATCGGCCTCGCCTTCGCCTTCGGCTGGACGCCCTGCATCGGCCCGGTGCTCGGCACCATCCTCACCATCGCCGCGAGCGAGCAGGATGTGATGAAGGGCGCAGGCCTTCTGGCTGTCTACTCGGCAGGCCTAGGCATTCCCTTCCTGCTGGCGGCGGCGGGCATCGGCACCTTCATGGGGTTCATGAGCCGCTTCCGCAAACATCTGGGCACGGTGGAGCGCGTGGCGGGTGCCTTGCTGGTGCTGTCCGGCATCATGTTCATCACCGGCGGCGTCCAGGCAATGTCCTACTGGCTGATCGAGAAATTTCCCTTCCTGCTCAACTTTGGCTGAGTAGAATGGGTGCTCCATGCGGGGTGGCCTGCGCCGCGCGCTCCAATGCCGCGATGCGCTGAAGGCGTTCTGGTTCCGTCATGATGCCCTTGGTTTCCACAAGCTTTTCAAGCGCCGCCAGCCAGCTTTCATAGTAGGTGCGCCGGGGCGCGGCCTCCAGTTCCGCTCCGAGCGTTTCGGCCCATTCCGACCAAGAGAACATGCCTGCCTCGTTGAGCTTTACCGCCATGGCGAAGGCTTGCGCCTCCCATGGCGCGGCAAAGATTGGGCCATTGTCGTCCTTCGGCAGCCTGTCGGAGTCAGCAAGCTTCAAGATATGGCTCCCAGAGATCGATGCAGACGGAGTCCCTCGTGTTCCTGCCCCAGAGTTCCTCTGCGGTGAAGCGCACAGTGTAGAGCCATTGCGGATTCTCGCCTTGTCCCATCGCATTGGAATCCGGGAACACATGGATGCCATGCACCAGAACGATCTCACCCACCTTGCCGCGCGCATAGCGGGGAAGCCGCGTGTGGCCTTCCGGAGTGATGTTGCGTGCGCGAACCCTGTCGCCCGGCCTGAACCCCTGCGGCAGGTTTCTGGCGCGGTTGGCCGGGCCTCCTGCCGAAAGAATAGCCGGAATCATCTCCGCTTTCGCCACGCGCTTCACCGGCAGTGGAGCACGGCTCATGTGGCCCTGTTCTTCTTCAAGCGCGGAGATGAGACCAGTTTCGATGAGTTGCAGCAGCAGCGCATAGTGGCGCATCTCGTAGTAACTTGAGCGCCAGTATTGCATCGCGGGCAGGCGCTCGCGCGCGTGCCGGGCTTCGTCGATGTTCCAGCGTCCGGTCATGCCCATGGCGAGAACGAGGGCGAAGGCGCGCGGCTCCCAGTCTGCGTGCCAGAGGGGTTCATCTGCTTCCGGATTTACCGGGCCAAAGCCTGTGAAGCCGCCCATGTCATGCGGGCCGTTCATTGGGGTCGCCTTGCAAGGCCAGTGCCGATCATCGAATCTCGCGTCACGAGTTCGGCCAATTGTTCCTCGCTGAAGCCTTCGCTTCCTTCGGGCCGTTCGGGGATCACGAGGTAGCGGACTTCGGCGGTCGAATCCCAAACGCGCACCTCCTTGCTTGCGGCGATTTCGATGCCGAATTCCCGCAACACTTCGCGCGGCTCGATGACCGCACGGGAGCGGTAGGGCATGGATTTGTACCACACCGGCGGCAGGCCCAGCACCGGCCACGGGTAGCAGGAGCAGAGGGTGCAGACGACCATGTTGTGAACTGCGGCTGAATTGAACAGCGCCACCATGTGCTCGCCTTGCCGGCCCTGAAACCCAAGCGACGCGATGGCCGCCGTGGCGTCGCGTTTCAGCCAGTCAGCGAAATCAGGGTCAGACCACGCCTTGGCCACCACCCGCACGCCATTGCGCGGACCGACCTTGGTTTCATAGGTCTCGATCAGCACATCGAGGGCGGCGGGGTCCACGTATCCCTTTTCCACCAGCAGCGATTCGAGCGCCCGAACCCGGAGCGCGATGGGGGAGAGCTCCGACCCCTCGTCCTCGTGGTGGTCATGGCCGTCATGTGGCATTTTGTAACCTCTGGCGCTTTGCGCTAATCATAGGGCCGGAACCAAGCGAGAGGAAGCGGCATGACGAAGCTGCACGGGATCAGGGCCTGCGTATTCGACGCCTATGGCACGCTGTTTGACGTGCATGCGCCCCTGCGCAAGCTGGCGCCTGAGATCGGCGAAAGGGCCGAGGACGTCTCGAAGCTGTGGCGGCAGAAGCAAATAGAGTACTCCTGGCTCAGAAGCCTGATGGGAGCCCATGCCGATTTCTGGCATGTGACAGGCGATGCGCTGGATTACGCGCTTGAGCATTTCGGGATCAGCGAGCCCGGCCTCAAAGACGAGATCATGGCCCTCTATCTGAAGCTCGAGGCCTATCCGGAAGCGGCTGCGGCGCTTGAAGCGGTGAAGGCCAGGGGAAAGCTCACCGCCATCCTCTCCAACGGCAGCCCGGCAATGCTGGAGGCAGCCGTCCGCCATGCAGGGCTGGAGAAACTGTTCAACATGGTGGTGTCGGTTGAGGATGTGGGCATCTACAAGCCAAGCCGCCGCGTCTATCGCCATGCCATGCAGAAGCTGCAGTTGCATGATGCGCCTTCGGTATGTTTCGTGTCCGCCAACACATGGGATGCGCAGGGAGCCGCCCAATTTGGCTTCCAGGTGCTGCGGGTGGACCGCTTCGGCCTGAAGGATGACCGCATTCCCGGCAGGCCCGCCGCACTGATCAAGGATCTGAGTGAACTGGCGGTGATGGTGTGATCCCCCTCACTCATCATGCCCGGGCGTGACCCGCGCATCTTTTCTGTGGCTGGAAAAAAGATCGCCGGGTCAAGCCCGGCGATGACGAAAGTCGAGAGTCACTTACCGTCTGGCCTCGATCGCATCCCACAGCAGGGCTGCGATGTCTTCCCCGCCGAAGCGCTTCACTTCGCGGATGCCGGTGGGGGAGGTGACGTTGATCTCGGTGAGATAATCGCCGATCACGTCGATGCCGACGAAGATGAGGCCACGTGATTTCAGGTCCGGCCCCAGCGTCTCGCAGATCTCCTGCTCGCGCCTCGTCAGCGTGGTGGGCTCGGGCTTGCCACCCACATGCATGTTGGAGCGGTTCTCGTTCACCGCCGGAACGCGGTTGATGGCGCCAACCGCCTTGCCGTCCACAAGAATGATGCGCTTGTCGCCCTTCCTCACGTCCGGCAGGTATTTCTGCGCGATGAAGGGTTCGCGGAAGGTTTGGGTGAAGAGTTCGAGCAGGGCCGAGAAGTTCTGGTCGCTTTCGCCCAGGCGGAACACGCCCGCACCGCCATTGCCATAGAGCGGCTTCAGGATGATGTCGCCATGCGCGCGGCGGAAGGCGGCGAGTTCGATGGGGTCCCGCGTAATGAGCGTTTCCGGCATGAACTGCGGATAGTTGAGAACGAACAGCTTCTCCGGCGCATTGCGCACCTCTTTCGGGTCGTTCACCACCAGTGTCTTCGGGTGGATCGCCTCCAGCATGTGGGTGGCCGTGATGTAGCCCATGTCAAAGGGCGGGTCCTGGCGCATCAGCACCACGTCATATGAACCGAGATCGACGCGGCGTTCTTCGCCAAGGGCGAAGTGGTTGCCGGCCTCGTCCTTCACGGTGATGTCATGGCCGGTGGCGAAGAGGGAGCCGCCGCCAAGCGCCAGCGTCTTCGTCTGGTAATAGAACAGCTGAAACCCCCGCGCCTGCGCCTCCAGCATCATGGCGAAGGTTGAATCGCCCGTGATGTTGATGGACTGGATCGGGTCCATCTGCACCGCCACTTTCAGCGCCATGATCATTGGTCTCCGTCGAATGCATTCGGGATGTGTCGGGGCCAGTGGTAGGGGCTCATCGCCACGATGTCAAAACGGCAGATCTGCAGGGCTGCCTTGCGGTCCTGCGCAAGGAAATGGCGCGCGGCGGAGGAAATGCGCTTTGCCTGCCGGGGCGATACGGATTCGATGGCGCCATGAATGGTGCCGCGCGCCTTCACTTCGATGAAGGCCGTCACCTCTCCACGCCGCATGATGAGGTCCACCTCGCCGGAGGAGCATTTGTAGCGTTCTGCCAGCAGCCGCCAGCCCTTCAGGCGCAGGTACCACAGCGCCAGCCGCTCTGCCGCGCGGCCTGCCTTCTCGGATTTCCGCCGGTCATGCGCCATCGCTTGGCTTTGCCGCCAGAATGCGCTGGTAAATGTCGGCGCGATTGAGGTTGAAGCGTCGTGCGATGTCGGAGGCTGCCTTGCTTGCCGGCATGCTGCGCAGTGCCTCTGCAATCGCCGCATCGAGGTCCGCGTCTGACACAATGTTTTCTTCCGCTTCGGGCGGGCCGATGAGCAGGGTGATCTCGCCTTTGACGGCAGGGCGCGCCTGCAGTTCGGCAGCGATTTCAGATGCTGTGCCGCGCAACACTTCCTCATGGAGTTTCGTCAGTTCCCGCGTCACCGCGACGGCCCGCGCCGGAAAGGCGGCGGCAATGTCCTCCAGCGCATCCACGATGCGGTGCGGACTCTCGAAGAAGATCAGCGTGGCGCGGAGTTTTGCAAATTCTTCAAACAGCCGTTTCCGCTCGCCTTGCTTCTGCGGCATGAAACCGCCGAACAGGAAGCGGTCGGTCGGCAGTCCCGACAGCGCAAGCCCTGTCAGCACGGCAGAGGGGCCGGGGCAGGCGGTAACGGGAATGCCCATCTCCACCGCCTCCTTCACGAGGCGGTAACCGGGATCGGAGACGAGCGGCATGCCTGCATCGCTGATGAGGGCTATGGTTGCGCCCTGCCTAAGCCGTTCCAGAATCTGCGGGCGCACGTCCTTCGCATTGTGCTCATGGTAGGGCGCAAGCCGGGCCTTGATCGCAAAGCGTGCCATCAGCGTTCCGGAGGTGCGGGTATCCTCGCACAGCACGGTGTCGGCAGCGGCCAGGGTTGAGAGCGCGCGCAGCGTGATATCGCCCAGATTGCCGATGGGCGTTGCCACAACGTAGAGGCCGGGCGACATGGGCTCGGCCTCGAACCTCTGCGGGCCGATGATGTAGCTGGAATGCGTGTCGCTCATCTAGTTACTTCCGTCAGTCCGGCGAAAGCCGGAATCCAGCTTCCTTTGCGGCGTCCACGCTGGCCCCCGGCCTTCGCCGGGGTGACGCTCATGGAGGTTCATGATTACTGTCAGGTGGCGAGTTCCGCAATCACGGCGTTGAGCAGTTTCCGCCCATCCGCTGTGGTCATCAGCCGCTGGCCTTGCCGCTTGATGAGGCCCATGGACTTCATGCCTGCAATCTTGGAACTGTCGATCTCACGCCCCGCCAGTGCAGCGTAACGGTCGAGGTCGATCCCGTCCGACACGCGAAGGCCCATGAGGAGATATTCGCTGGCCTGTTCGGCCGGGGTTACCACCGTTTCGGAGATGATGCCGTGGCCCTGCGCGGCGACCATGCCACGCCATGTTTCCGGGTGTTTTTCGACGATCACGGCGCGGCGGTTTTCGCCATCGGCAATGCGGCTGTGCGCGCCAGGGCCTGCGCCCGCATATTCGCCATAGCGCCAGTAGAGCAGATTGTGGCGCGACTCCTGGCCCGGGGCCGCATGGTTCGAAACTTCGTAAGCGGAAAGCCCGGCCTTCGCTGTCAATTCCTGCGTCAGGTCATAGAGATCGGCGGCGCGGTCATCGCTTGGTGTCACCAGGCGGCCGCGCTCATAAAGGTCGAAATAGGCCGTGCCGGGTTCGATGGTGAGTTGGTAGAGCGACATGTGGCCCTGCTGCTCAGCAAGCGCCTGGGTAAGTTCTTCGCGCCACGCTCCCGCCGTCTGGTCGGGCCGCGCATAGATCATGTCGAAGGATACGCGCGGGAAGATCTTTGCGGCCAGTCTGAAGGCGGCAATGGCTTCTTCCGCCGAATGCTGGCGGCCCAGTGCCTTCAGGTCGTCATCCTTCAGGGCCTGCACGCCGACCGACACGCGGTTGACGCCCGCCGCGCGGTAGCCCCGGAAATTTTCTGCCTCGATGGAGGTCGGGTTGGCTTCGAGCGTCGTTTCCACATCTGGAGAGACAGTCCACAGCGAGCCGATCGCATCCAGGACATGGCCCACGGCTTCCGGCGGCATGAGGGAGGGCGTTCCGCCGCCGAAGAAGATCGATGAGACGGTGCGGTCGGGCCTCCGCGCCGCGAACCACTTCAATTCCGTGGCCAAGGCTTTCGCAAAGGACATGGCATCCACATCGCCGTGGCGCACATGGCTGTTGAAGTCGCAATAGGGGCATTTGGCCTTGCAGAAGGGCCAGTGCACATAAATGCCGAAGGCGTCTTCAGAAGAGGTCACGGACAAGCTTTTCGAGTGCCTTGGCGCGATGCGAGATCATGTTCTTTTCCTCCGGCGACAGTTCCGCGAAGGTGCGGCTGTCACCTGCGGGAACGAACATTGGGTCATAGCCATGGCCCAGCGCGCCGCGTGGTGGCCAGGCAAGCGTTCCCTCGGCGCGGCCTTCATAGATCTTTTCCTCGCCATCGGGCCAGACGACGCACAGCGTGCAGGAGAAATAGGCGTGGCGCTTTTCAGGCGTGGTGGCGCCCTTGGCCTGCAGCTTTTCTTCGACCAGCCGCATGGCGCGGTTCCAGTCCCGGTCAGGTCCTGCCCAGTCGGCGGTATAAACACCGGGCTCGCCGCCCAGCGCCTCGACGCACAAACCGGAATCATCCGATACCGCGATGAGGCCGCTGGCTTTCATGGCGGAAAGCGCCTTGATCCGCGCATTGCCAGCGAAAGTCGCTTCGGTTTCGACAGGCTCAGGAAGGCCCAGTTCACCCGCCGAAACCACCTCCACACCATAAGGCTTCAGGAGGGCGCGAAACTCCTCCAGCTTGCCCTTGTTGTGGGTGGCGATCACGATCTTCGCATTGGCCAGCTTTCGCATCAGGCAATTGCCGCCTTCTGCTTGGCCACAAGTTCGCCGATACCCTTCTTGGCGAGAGACAGAAGTTCGCCGAGCGTTGCCTCGGAGAAGGGCTCACCCTCCGCCGTGCCCTGAATCTCGACGATGCCGCCGGACCCCGTCATGACGAAATTGGCGTCGGTTCCCGCAGAGGAGTCTTCTGGATAGTCGAGGTCCAGAACCGGGGTGCCGCCATGGATGCCGCAGGAGATGGCCGCAACGTGATCCTTGAGCGGCCACTGCTTGAACATGGAGCGCTGCTCCATCCACTTGAGGCAGTCATAGAGCGCCACCCAGGAGCCGGTTATCGCCGCCGTGCGGGTTCCGCCATCGGCCTGCAGCACGTCGCAATCCAGTGTGATCTGGCGTTCGCCCAGGGCCACGAGATCAACAACGGCGCGCAGCGAACGGCCGACGAGGCGCTGGATTTCCTGCGTGCGGCCCGATTGCTTGCCGGAGGCCGCCTCGCGCCTGGTGCGCTCATGGGTGGCGCGCGGCAGCATGCCATATTCGGCCGTCACCCAGCCCTTGCCGCCGCCTTTGAGCCACGGCGGAACCTTCTCTTCCAGGGAGGCGGTGCACAGCACATGCGTATCCCCGAAGCGGACGAGGCAGGAGCCTTCCGCATGGCGGGTGAAGCCGCGCTCGAAACTGACGGCGCGCAATTGGTCGGGGTTCCGCCCGGAGGGACGCATGATGCTCATTCCTTGTTCTGAGAAGCTGTTCTTTTAGCCTCAACATTGACCTGCGCCAACTTGATTTCTACATTGGGGGCATGAGCATGATCCCGCCAAAGCCCCTGATCGAGGAGAAACTGGCAGGCATTGCAGGCCTCGACCAGCGTTCGCGCGATATTTTCCGCCGCCTTGTGGACACCTATCTCGAAACCGGAGAGCCTGTGGGCTCCCGCACCATTTCGCGCATCCTGCCCTCCAACCTGTCGCCGGCCTCGGTGCGGAACGTGATGATGGACCTGGAGGATGCCGGGTTGATCTTTTCGCCTCACACCAGTGCTGGCCGTATGCCGACCGAGTTGGGACTGCGCTTCTTCGTCGATGCGGTGATGGAAGTGGGCGCCATGACGACGGATGAGCGCGCAAGGATCGATGCACAGATCGCGGCCTCCAACCGTGCCCGCCGGGTGGAGGACATGCTGGGTGAGGCGACGACGCTGCTCTCTGGCCTGTCCCATTGCGCCGGTGTGATTCTGGCGCCCAAGATCAATGCCCGCCTTAAGCATATTGAATTCGTCAACCTCGGGCCGGGCCGGGCACTCGTCATCCTTGTCGGTGAGGACGGTAGTGTCGAAAACCGGGTGATCGAGGTGCCGCGCGGGCTTCCGCCCTCCACCTTTGCACAGGCATCGAATTACCTGTCCGCTCGCTTTCAGGGCAGGACCATCGGTGAGGTGCAGCGCTTCGTGCGCGACGAAATGCAGAACCTCCGGCGCGAGTTGGACGAAATCTCTGCCCGCATCGTGGAGGCCGGCTTTGCCCAGTGGTCGGGCGAGGCGGAGGCGGAAGACAAGACGCTCATCGTACGTGGACAGGCGAACCTCATCGAGAACACCTCCGTGGCGGCGGATCTGGAGCGTATTCGCAAGCTGTTCGAGGATATCGAGAACAAGCGCGAACTGGCCCAGCTTCTGGGCGCCGCCGAATCGGGCGAGGGGGTGCGCATCTTCATCGGCTCCGAGAACCGGTTGTTCTCGCTGTCGGGCAGTTCCATCATCGTCGCCCCCTACCGGAACGCCGAGGAAAAGATTGTCGGCGTCATGGGCATCATCGGCCCAACGCGGATGAACTACGCCCGCATCATTCCCATGGTGGATTATACCGCCAAGGCCATTGGCCGCCTGCTCACTTGATTTTTAGGGCAAGGCAGCCGATATGGCGGCTAACCTGCAAATTGAATGGACTGGAAAGCTTCAGCGATGGCTGACGATACGACATCCCACGAACAGGTAGTACCCGAAGACCTTGATAGGCTTGCGGAAATGGATGAACGCGACCTTGAGTTGATCCAACTCAAGGAAGAGGCCGCCGCCCTCAAGGACCGGCTGCTCCGCACCGCCGCCGACATGGAAAACCTCAGGAAGCGCGCCGAGCGCGAAAAGGCGGAGGCGACCCTTTACGCCGCCACCAACTTCGCCCGTGATCTTCTGAGCGTTGCCGACAACATGAACCGCGCCGTTGCCTCGGTTCCAGCCGAGGCGCGCGAAAAGGCGGACGAGACGACAAGGAACCTTCTCGCCGGCGTCGAGATGACCGAGCGTGAATTGTTGAACGTGCTGCAGCGCTACAACATCCGCAAAGTGGAGACGGTGGGCGCCAAGTTCGACCCAAATCTCCACCAGGCCCTGTTCGAGGTGCCGACCAAGGATCATCCGCCCGGAACGGTCGTGCAGGAAATGCAGTCCGGCTTCGCCATTGGCGACCGCTGCCTGAGGCCGGCCATGGTGGGTGTGGCGAAGGCCGAGGGGTAAGGATAGCTTTCGCCGGGGTGACGGCATCTAATTTCCAAGCAGCCCCAGCGCCTTCTCCGCCGCCGCGATCCCCGAAAAATGCGCGCCATGAACCGTTGAAAAGAACGGGATCGAGCAATGCTCGCCCGCCAGTACGATCCTGTCTCCCACCGGCTCCGAGAACATCAGCCGCGACGCCGCCCGCCCCGGCCTCGCGTGGGAATAGCCGCCCAGCGTGAAGGGGTCGGACGCCCAGTGGGTACGGAGCATCTTGACTACCCGCTGCCGGATGCTTGAGCCGAAGCCCTCGACCGCCGCCTCCATGGCGAGGGCCTCAGCTTCCTTATCGCTCAGACCTTCCATCTGGCGGCCCCCGTCACCGGCCATATGCGAGACGAGCAGGGGGCGGCCGAACGGGTTCACATGCAGGTTGAAGGTTTTGACTGGCCCCTCGCCGGGAAACACCACATCGCCGTAGATGTGACCAATCTCGTCGATTGGGCTGTCGAGCAGGAGGGCGAGTTTTTCCGAAACACCCATGGGGCAATCGTGGAAGGCCTCGACGAGCGTGGATGGCAGGGCTGGCGTGAAGCGGATCCCACCGGCAATCAGCAAATTAACGGGAACCGCAAGGATGATGGCCCGCGCCGCTATCGCGCCACGTGAGGTGCCGATCTTCACCCCGTGCCCCGACCAGTCGATATGGGTGACCGGGGTGGACAGGGTTACGGCAAGACCCGCCGCATGCCGGGCCACCAGCGTGCCGTAGCCATCTTGCACGGGGAAGTCGCCGCCATCATCTATGTAACGGTGATAATCGGCTGTCGAACAGTCCTCGGCCTCGTGAGAGGTGATTTGGGTGATGATCCGCCGGATCAGGGGCGTCCACCTGTCCCTGGTGTCGAGGAAATCGGAGAAGGGCTTGTCTGGGCCGGTCCCATCCCACGCCTCGATCCGGGACAGCACCGCGATGACCGAAGCGGCGGCTTCGTCCTGAACAGGCGCGGGTAAGGCTGTGCCGCCGCCAAACCGCATGACATCCGCCCAACTCAGGGCGGAATTGTATCGAACGCCCAGCCGGTCGGCAATTTTGGTGAAGGGGTTCTGGGCCGCCGCGTGAAGCCAGTGCGCCCCGCAGTCGAAGGGCAGGCCCAAAGTGCTGGTGTCGGTGAAGGCCCGCCCGCCGATGCGGTCCCTTGCTTCCAGCACGATGACGCTGGAGCCTGAACCCTGAAGGCGGAGGCCTGCGGCAAGCCCCGCGGCACCCGCGCCGATCACGGCAATATCATAGCTGCTCTGCATCTGTTTGTTTTAGGTTTGCAGGGCTTGTGCGGGCAATGGGTTTTTCCCCATAGTGTTGGCCTGATCAGAAAGCGAGGAAAACACCATGAAATCCTGCAAGCTCATCAGTGCCGGTGAACGTTTTGAGGGTAAACAGGGGCTTTCTTATTTTGAGGGAATTTCAGCGGAATCGGCAGGCGCGGAGAAGCTCTGCATGCATCTGGTGACGATCCCGCCCGGTGTTTCCGCCAGGCCGCATTATCATGAGTCCCATGAATCGGCGATTTTCGTGCTGGAGGGCTATTC
>JBEIDW010000048.1:0-18831 GCA_040383265.1 Hyphomicrobiales bacterium | reverse complement strand
TCTCGGCTTCTCCCTCGGCGACATGGCAAGCCTCTCGCTCGCCGCCGCCTTCGGTGCAGGCCCGATCGAAAACACCTACGAAGGTGAAATCGTCAGCGCCGTTCCGGCGAACAACAACTGGTGGGGCATCAGCGGCTTGGCGTCTGCCAACCTGAACGATGCCGTGCATGCCGAAATCGCGGCTGGCTACAAGAGCCGTGATATCGACAACTACACGGATAGCGATGGTGACCGCCTCGCGAACCCGAGCTGGAGCCAGTGGGGCATCCTCGGCGGCATCTACTACGATCCGGTTGACCAGCTGACCATCGGTGTGGAAGGCGAGTGGTACAATACCAGCCGTTCCGCCACGCTGTATGACGTAAGGGACGGCGGCGACTCCAAGTACCACTTCGATGGTACGAACGAGAACTTCTCCGTCGACCTCGTGTCGGTCTGGCGCTTCTAATATCGCCTGACTGCAATCGATTGGGAGACGGCCCGCTTCGGCGGGCCGTTTTCTTTTGAATGTCTGACTCTGTGACATTCTGATGCCCGATTCTGTGCTATGAATAGGCGTCCTGAGAGAGCCAGATGCCGTTTTCCCTTCGTAAATTCGTATCCCTGTCCTGCCTGGGCATGGTGCTTGCCGCCTGCGAGGCAACCAGCAACGTTGATCTCGAAAGCCGCGATTTCAACGTGCAGCAGACATCCGTGCCACCAGGCGAAGCCGTGGCGACGACTGAACAGATTTCCAGCCTCGTGCGCCGGTCTGGCCCCACTTACGTGACCCTCGTCATCTCCCAAAAACAGACGGCTGACACCGGCACGAATTCCCGGAACCGCGGCATTCCAGTCACCTCTGGCAGCGGATTCGTCGTGGATGGCACCTCGGGCTATGTGATGACGGCGGCGCATGTGGCCAAGCGCCTGGGCAATATCGTTTCTGCCCGGGCAGCCAATGGCCGCGTTTACTCGGGCGAAGTGATCGCGATGCGGCCCGACAATGACATGGCGATCATCCGGCTGCGCGGCTTCTCCGGGAAGGCGGTGACGCCGGCCGACAACAAGTGTCTTGCCAGAGGCAAACTCGTCTATTCATTGGGGCGCCCTCATGCCCAGGGCGATACCGCGCGCCTTGGCGAATTTGAAGCGATGAGCTTCGGCCAGCCGGTGAGCTATGGCGGTGCCGATTCGAAGTTTGGCTATCCGGACGCCATGGTGCTTCGCCTGTCGACACAGAAGGGCGAGTCCGGCGGTCCGCTGTTTGATGCCCGGGGCGATCTTGTGGGCATGGTCGTCAGCACGCTCTATGACAACCGGGGCCAGCCGCTGAACCTCGCCCACGCAGTCCCCTCCCGCACACTGGCAGGCTTTCTGTGCAGTTCCACAACATGCAGTGGCGAGTGGCGGCAGCTTTCTGCCGGCCAGGCGGGATGTTCTTCCTGACGCCCGTCATTCCGGCCTGCGCCCGGGGGTGACGAAATTCAGCGAACTGGATAGGAATTCGTCTGACGGCACGTCGCTCTAGTCACTCCGCCGCACCTCATCCAGTATCGGGCCAAGCCACGGCTCATAGGGTTTCCAACGTTGCACCGACGCGGTGTTGATCCCTGCCCTCACCTGAAGCCGGCTGAAAGTGGTGACGGCGCCAGCATTGCGCTCAGGATGAAGGCAGCCCTCTTCCACATCGAGGCCAAGGAATCCCAGTAATGCGGGGATCACCGTCTGTGGATCGGAAACCAGCGCCTCATAGGAGAGCGTGAAGGTGCGGCCCGGGAGTGCCTTCTCCCAGTGCCGCATCAGCCGCCGGTATTGCCGGTAATAAGCCGCATATTCGGCTGCATCGTAGCTGTAGGAATGCGCAGCATTCATTTCCGTCTGGAAGGCCGAAACGAAGGTATCTGCCGGGTGGCGCGTGCAGTGCACGAAGCGGGCGCGCGGGAACAGGATCGAGGCTTCCGCAATGAAGCGGAAGTTCTGGGGCATCTTGTCAACCGCCTGTGCCTTGTCGGGCACGACGAAACGGAGCACGCGCTCATAGAGTGCAGCAATCTCGCCAACGCCCTTCTCACCCGCTTTTGCAAGCACGGCATCCACCTCGTTCAATGGCTTCATGCCGGAGAACTTCGCGGCAGCATAGGTCATCGTCTCCAGTTCGCCAGCATTGCCCACCTTGCTGTGGGCGGAGATGATCTGCGCGGCGAGTGTCGTGCCGGAGCGCGGCAGACCCACCACGAAGATCGGGCTGTAATCGCTCCGGCCATAGAGTTTCTGCAACAACGCGATGCGTTCCGGCGTGAAGACTGCGATGCGCTGGTCCACCTCCCGCGTGAAGGCAGGCACGGCAGACGGCGCGTGCAGCAGCTTCTTGCCTTCGGTGATGGTCTTGAAGGCTTCATCAAAGCGGCCGCTATTGTGCAGCAATACGCCCTTGCGCACGATGAGGTCACTGCGCTCCACCACCGGAAGGCCCGGCCGCGCGATCTCGCGCTCGATGAGAGCAAAGAGATCCGACCCCGCATCATGCTTGCGCGTGCCAGACAGCAGGCAGAGATAGCGGCTGCGGTTGGGCGTGTGGTCGAGATCGCGCCGCATCTCGCTCTCGGCCTCCTCCACGAGGCCCAGCGAGAGCAGGCACTCCACGACATCAAGTCGAATGGCATGGCGCGCACCGTCCGGTGCCTTGCTGCGCGCGGTTTCGAAGGCAGCCAGCGCCTGCTCCATCTGGCCGATGCGCGACAGGAAGGATCCATAGCGCCAGAGCGTTTCGAAGCCGCGAGGATCAACCTCGCGCGCCTTCTGGTATCTCGCCGCAGCTTCCGGCACACGACCCATGGACAACAGGCAGAGTCCGGAGTGCGTCAGGTAGTCCGCATTGCGCGGATCAAGCGTCACTGCGCGGGCGAAGGCCGGCTCGGCCAGTTCAAAGCGACCCGTCGATTGGGTGATGAAGCCCAGCGCGAATTGCGCGTGCGCCGAGAGCGGGTTTTCGGCCACAGCGCGGCGCGCCAGTGCCTCCGCCTCGCCAAGCCTGCCAATCCGGATCAACTCATCGATCTGGCCGAGGGCGGACTTGAGCCGCCCGGCCCTGCTGCCCGTCATGGAATGATGACCGTGCTGCCAGTGGTCTTGCGGGCTTCGAGATCACGATGGGCCTGCACCACATCAGCCAGCGCATAGCGCTGATGGACGGGGATCTTCACCTTGCCACTCGCCACCATGACGACGAGATCATCCGCCGTTTCCTTCAAATCCGCATCGCTTGCCGTGTAGGTGTTGAGGGTGGGACGCGTGACATAGAGCGAGCCCTTTGCCGAGAGCAGGCCAAGATCGAAGTTCTTCACCGGGCCCGAGGCATTGCCGAAGCTGACGAGAAGCCCACGCGGGGCGAGGCAATCGAGCGAGGTCATCACAGTGGCTTGGCCCACGCCGTCATAGACCACGGGCACGCCCTTGCCGCCGGTAATCTCCCTCACCCGCGCCACGGTATCTTCAACCGAAGAATTAATCACGTGATCGCAGCCATGCGCCCGGGCAATCGCCATCTTCTCATCCGAGCCTACTGTGCCGATGACGATTGCGCCCAAGGCCTTGGCCCACTGGCTGAGGATCAGCCCCACGCCGCCCGCCGCGGCATGCATCAGGATCGTATCGCCCGGCTGCACCTTGTAGGTAGCGCGCAACAGGTAACGCACTGTCATGCCCTTCAGCATCATGGCGGCAGCGGTATCATCCGAAATAGCATCCGTCAGCTTGGTGACGCGGTTGGCGGGAATGTTGCGCATCTCCGCGTAAGCGCCAATGGGGCCCGCGCCATAGGCAATGCGGTCCCCCGGCTTGAGGTTCAACACCCCCTCGCCCAGTTCCTCGACCACGCCGGCAGCTTCAAGGCCCAGCCCCGAAGGCAACGGGAGGGGATAGAGACCCGAGCGGTGATAAGTGTCGATATAGTTCAGACCGATTGCGGTATGGCGCACCCGCACCTGGCCAGGGCCGGGCTTCGCCACTGCGGCCTCCACCAGCTTCATCACCTCCGGTGCGCCGGTTTCCGTGATCTGGATTGCTTTCATGCTTGCACCTCCTGGCAGCGCACGGCATCTTGCCACGCGACCTGTAAACTCTATTCGATCCGTTGGTGCCCCATCATGACATATGCCGTCAATCCCACCATCCACAGGATCGAATCGCCACCCATCATGGAAGCGCAAAGCTGGGTGAGGCCAGGCCTCAGGAACCGCAAGCTTCTGAATCTGTGCCAGGCGGTGCCCAGCTGGAAATGCGCGGAAGAGCTTGATGCAGAAGTAGCCCGCCTTGCCCACCATCCGGGCATCGGACTCTATACAGACATCTACGGCGTCGCGGAGTTGCGGGAGGCCATCGCTTCACATCTGTCGGCTGATTACCGGGGTAAGGTCGGGCCTCAGAACGTCGCCGTTACAGCGGGCTGCAACCAGGCCTTCGCCGCCGCCATGATGGCGATCGCCAAGGCGGGCGACAACGTCATCGTTCCAGTGCCCTATTTCTTTAACCACACCATGTGGCTTGGCATGTTGAGTGTGGAAGCGCGTTTCATCCCCGCCGTTGCTCCCGGCATCATCCACCCGCGGCCTGAAGATGCCGCGAAGCTGATCGATGCGAACACCCGCGCCATCGTGCTGTGCTCGCCCAACAATCCGACAGGCGCCATCTATCCGCCAGAGGTGATCCAAGGCTTCTTTGACCTGGCGCGAAGCCGAAACATCGCGCTCGTCATCGACGAGACCTACAAGGATTTCCGCGCCGGGCCTGAGCCTGCCCACCATGTCTTCGCAACGCCAGGCTGGGAGGATGCCTTCATCCATCTCTACAGCTTCTCCAAGGCCTATGCGATGACGGGCTATCGCGTCGGCTCCATCACCGCATCGCCGCGCGTCCTGGGCGAAATCGAGAAGATCATGGATTGCATGGCGATCTGTACCACGCATTTCTCTCAGCGCGCCGCCCTGTTCGCCCTCGCCTCGCTCCAGGACTGGAAACACAGCAAGATCGGCATGATGCGGGGCAGACTGGAGGCGCTGCGACAGGCCTTCAGCCGACCGGGGCTCCAATATGAACTCGTCAGTTCCGGTGCGCTCTTTTCTTATGTGAAACACCCGTTCCCCGCCGAGACGGCGAAGCAGGTGGCGATGCGGCTGGCGGGGGAGCATGACCTGCTGTGCCTTCCCGGTTCAATGTTCGGCCCAGGCCAGGAAGAATACCTGCGGATCGCCTTCGCCAATGCCGAAGCCACCGACATGGAAACGCTGGTGGACAGGCTGATCGAAAGTCAGGCCTGACCAGGCTCAGGGACAGTGCGCTGAGAACCGCATCTGCACCTTCAGCGATTGGCGGTGGGAATGTAGGTGTAAGGCGGCTGCCAGTATTGGAACAGGGTATCGGCTGCCTCACCCGGCATGGTGTTGCGCACGTCCGGCGCCATGCCGAGAAGTTCATTCAGGTTCAGGCCCACCGCAAGATAAGGCACACGCTTCGGATCCACGTTGTTTTCGCGCGTTTCGTCGGTGTAACCTTCGGTATAGTATCCCGCCTGCAGCTCGACAAAGCGAAGCGGGGTACTCTCGAGCTTCTCGAAGCCCGAGAGCTTCAGAGCCAGAAGGTATTTCTGGCCGTCATAATCCGTCACCGGAGACCACTCAGAATAGTCGGAGGCGCCCCAGTACTCCATGCGGAAATCAAGTTTTTCCGACAAGCCGGGAACGGTGTTGCGGAGGAAAGAGAAACCAGCGCCGATGCCATCGGCGATCAGGTCCTCATAGGAAAATCCGTGTAGGCCGGCAAAACCATCGAAGAATTCAATGTAAGTCTGGAAGCCCATGCCAAGCAGAGCGCCCGTGATGGCGGCGTTTTTCGGATCATCGATCTCATGGGCGATGCGCTGGGTGAAATACTGCGAGATCACATACCCGGCATATGCATGGCCCAGCTTGTCCATGCCACCATACTTCGTATCCTTGCCGAACCAGCCTTCGGGCTGGAAGTTATAGGCGGATGTACCCCAATCCCAGTTGTTGATGCCGAAGAAGGTCACACCGCCATAAAGCGCGAGAATGTCCCATTTGACGGTGCTCGACTGGCCCCAGAACGTCGAAAGGCTGTAGTCGCCATATTGCGATACATCGATGTGCTGGAGATTGTAATCAAGGCTGTTGATGAAATCCGCGGCCGGAGAATTGGTGGGTTCAGGCCGCACCGGGTTTGATGTGTAAGCTGCAGGAGTGACGGTCAGCTTGTCCCGCTTGCCAAACGCGGAGATGTCATCGGAGGTCAAGATTGCCTCGCCGCTGATCGGCAGCACAGGCGGCAAGGCTGCAAGGCTCAACGTAGAACTGGACTGGAATACCACATCACCGGCGACCGCAGCGCTACCCAACGCCACGGTCAGCGCGCATCCCACTGCTGCTGCACCCAATCGCTTCATGCCCCAATGGTTACTCGAAACCTCGCCCGCCTCCAAGTCCCTTCGCACCACCTGTGCAAAATGCTGAATCAGACCTTAAACCGTGCGGCATGGTGGGCCCTGTGGTCAATTCACCGCCCGTTCCCTTACCTCAAGTTTGGCGCAACGTTAGCCGCATAGCGTCCTGCTGCGAATACGGGGAGCAGGAGCGAGCCATGACCAAGGATGTTTTCGGCGTGGAGCGGTTTCACACCGCCGCGACGGCCGACCAGCGCCGCCGCCTGGACCGCCGTGACTGCGACCTGCAGGCCACCGCCGGCACGAGCCATGGGGATGCCCGCGTGCGTGTCCTCAATATCTCGGCAGGCGGCATTGGCTTCACCATAGACCCGATGCTGTCCCTGAAGCCAGGGGACAGGATGACCCTGCGGCATGAGATTCTGGGGGAGATCCCCTGCCTGATCCGCTGGTCGATACACCCGCGCTACGGCGCCGAGTTCGCGTTCTCCGGGAAGACTCCAGCAGGCGTCAGCGCCTTCTACGATTCTCTTCCTTCCGGCCCCGAGAAGACCGGCTGACCATCTTCTCCATCCACCCCCAATCCAAGACAGCAAACGGCGGAGCCCTATGAAGAAAAGTCTCTTTACAATCCAGCGCATGATGATCGCTTTTGGAGTCACCATCTTGGCACTCCTGACCTTCCTCGCCCTCCAGACCTACAACAGCATCGAGTCCATAAGGGTCGGCAGCAAGGACTACATGCATATCGTCCTCGGCAAGGACATGGTGGCGGACATACTTCCCCCGCCCCTTTTCCCGGCAGAAGCCTTCTCCTATCTCAATGTGCTGGAGAAAGACCCGAGCCTTCTGGCCCAGCTCAAACCGCGTCTCGATGAACTCCACCGGCAGTATGACGAGCGCATGAGCTACTGGGACCCAACCTTCAAGCAGTATGATGTCCTCTCCGAGGCAGAGTGGAACACCTTCAAGCGCGATATCGACAAGCGCGGCGCACCGTTCTGGGAAACGATGGATACGGAGTTCATTCCAGCGCTGCAGCGTGGCGACAGGGTTGCCGCCACCGCAGCCATCGACAAGCTGCGCAGCAGCTTTCTCGATTTCGGCCTGTTCATGTCCGACAACGCCACAAAGATTTCAGCCAAGGTGGCTGATATTGAGAAACGGGCACTCGCTTCCTCCGAGTCGAGCCTCAACATGATGACCGCGATCAATGTGATGATTGGCATCCTCATCGGCCTGATGCTTCTGGCAGCGCATCAGTTTGTCGTGCGGGCCATCCGCGGCATTTCCGATGTCATGGGCCGGCTTGCCGGGGGCGCTCTCGAGGAGGAGGTGCCCTACGCCGAGCGTGGAGATGAAATCGGCGAAATGGCCCGCTCACTTTCCGTGTTCAAAAACCAGGCCCTGCAGAACCGCCGCAATGACGAGAACTCGAAGCAGATCATCAATCTTCTAGGCCAGGGTCTCGAGAGCCTCTCCAAGGGCAACCTCACCCACCGCATCAGCGAGCCCTTTCCCGATGCGATGGACCGGCTGCGTCAGTACTTCAACGCCGCCGCTGACAGCCTGACCGACACCATCAACACGGTGAAGCGAGGTTCCTTCGGCATCAAGTCCGGCACCGAAGAGATCGCCCAAGCCTCCGACAACCTGTCACGCCGCACCGAGAACCAGGCTGCAAACCTCGAAGAGACGGCAGCAGCGGTTGCGGAAATCACCTCCACGGTGAAGAAGACTGCGGAAGGCGCTCAGCACGCCCGCAACATGGTGACCGCCGCCAAGGAGGATGCCGACCGCAGCGGCATCGTCGTGAAGCGCGCGGTACAAGCGATGGAAGGGATTGAGAAGTCCTCCCAGGAGATCACCCAAATCATCGGCGTGATCGACGAAATCGCCTTCCAGACCAACCTGCTTGCCCTGAATGCCGGCGTCGAAGCGGCGCGGGCGGGTGAAGCCGGACGCGGCTTCGCGGTCGTCGCATCGGAAGTGCGGGCCCTGGCCCAGCGCTCGGCCGAAGCGGCGAAGGAGATCAAGGGTATTCTCTCAACCTCGCGCGATCAGGTGCAGGAAGGCGTACAGCTGGTAGCGGAAACCGGCACGTCGCTCCGCCACATCATCGACCGTGTGACCGAGATCAACGGCATCGTGACCGAGATCGCCCGCAGCGCCGAGCAGCAGGCCACGGGCCTTCAGGAGGTGAACACCGCCGTCGACCAGATGGACCAGGTGACCCAGCAAAACGCGGCCATGGTGGAAGAGGCCACGGCTGCAACCCGCACCCTCACCCAGCAATCAACCGAACTGGCACAAATCGTGGCGCGCTTCACCACCGCCGCCAACTCAATCATCAGCCAAGCAGAAGAAGCCCGCGAGTCCCACAGGCCTGCGCCACGTGCTCCAGTCCGGGCCAAGGCCAAAGTGGCAGCCGGCAGCGGCAGCGCCGCAGCCCGCGCCGAACCCGATGCGGGATGGGAAGAGTTCTGACGCACCGCGACACCGGATAACATGTCATGAGAGCCCCGCCCTGATGCGGGGCTCTTTTGTTGTTCGGCTCGGCCTGACGGCCGTAGGAGCTGCTATTGAACGCCGGAAAGCTCAGAGCTACCGGACGCCGCTTTCAGCTTGGTGGCATAAATAGAAAAGCCGAAACCCTTCAGCTTTCCCGACATGACGACCGGCAGCCACATCGTCTGGCCTGAGGCCAGCTTGCCAACGGGCGCAAAGGACACGTCATAGACGTCGCCCGGGATCTTTTTTTCCATGGCGCGCCCGGCGATGGGCGTCCAGCGCACCTCGCAATGCTGCACCTCGCCTCCATAAGCGGGAAGATCCGCAAGCTTGCCTTTGCCCTTATCGGTGAATGCTAGCTCAAATAGGTCCCGCCCATCAAATACCTGATGAACCGAGGGACAGGGATCAGTTCCCGCCGCGCCGATGCGGAGAAGCACCGTCAAAGGGTCCACCACGTCCTTGCCAAGCGCACCCTCAACTTTCTGGCGTAACGCAGGATTCTTGATCCTGGGCTCATAGGAGATCTCACCCTGCGCGTTCCACGTGAGAGACGCCTCGCGCCGGTTCTCGTCGCGCTCACGCAGAAGCCGGAAACGCAACGGCTGAACCCCTTCGCTGTCAGCACGAGCCTCGGCTTTCGCATCGACGCTGTATTCAGAGAACAGGCTTGTAATGCCGTTGCCCTTGATCCGGGAGCGTGTCCCAACGATGTCACCAGACGTATCGAGTTCGAACCGAACCACGGACATTGTCATCGGCCCGACATCAACATTATAGGTGGCCGCTATGTCCGCCGCAGATGCGGCCTGAGGCACAAGCAGGGCACTTACCAAGAGCAGGGCGCCAACAGGGGATTTACGCATTCAACGGCCTTCCATGTCGCATTCAATCGGTTGGGCAATCCTCTTTCACCCCATCTTTGGCGAGATTGTGTTGCTGCCCGGCGAACAGGCGCCGCATCATCCAGCCAGAAAACCAGCCAGCGCGCGCTCCGTGCCCTTGGACCAGATCTCGGTCAGGCTGCGGGCGAAGGCCGTTCGGAATGCCTCAGAGCGGCCCACATCGCCATAGACATCCTCCATCGTCAGCCAGGCCAGCGGGTCGGCCTTGGCCTTGACAGCAAGCTCCGTCAGGCGAGGCCAGGCGGGGTCACCGGCTGTGATATCCCGGCCCGACTCGGACTTGCCATAACAATGGCGGCACCACAGGGCGGACTCGAAGGCCAGCGCGTCGATGCGATCGCCTGACTTCAACCTGTCGCGCGCCACAGGCACGATAAACTTGGGCTGGCGGTTGGAGCCGTCAAAGGCAAGGCGTGGAATGGTGTCGCCAATCTTCGGGTTCGAGAAGCGGCGGTGAATGAGGTGGTAATAATCCTCCAGCTTGACCCCAGGCACCGGCGGCACCGTGGGCATGATTTCCTCCCGCTCGATCTTCGCAAAGAAAGCACCCACCAGCGGGTGGTTCATCGCATCATGCACGAAATGAATGTCGAGAAGGCTGGCCGGATAGGCAATCGCCGCGTGGCCGCCATTGAGGATGCGGATCTTCATGAACTCAAACGGCGTCACATCAGGCACGAACTGCACGCCGGCCTCTTCCAGTGCCGGGCGGCCATTGCAGAAATCATCCTCCAGCACCCACTGGATGAACTCCTCGCAATAGACGGGCCAATTATCCTCAATACCGTAATCCTGAGAAAGCGCTTTGCGCTCCCGGTCGGTCGTGGCCGGGGTGATGCGGTCGACCGTGCCATTCGGGAACGCGGCATGGGCCTCGATCCATGAGGCTAGCGCCGGATCATAGAGGCGGGCGACACCCGCCACCGCATTCCTTGCAACAACGCCATTGTGGGGAATGTTGTCGCAGGACATCACGGTGAAGGGCTTGGTTCCGGCGTCGCGGCGCTTCTTCAGGCCAAGGGCGATCAGGCCGAAGACCGTGAGCGGATCATCCGGATACTGACCATCACGCACGATCTCCGGGAATGCCGGGTTGAACCTGCCCGTGGCGGGGTCGATGAAGTAGCCACCCTCCGTTACCGTGATCGACACAATGCGTATCTTAGGGTCCGCGAGCTTCGCCACGATTGCCTCGCGATCCTCCGGTGGGATCATGCCGATCATCGCGCCCGTTATCCGCGCGGCACTTGAGCCCGCCTCCTGCTCCACCACGGTGGTGAGCCAATCCTGTGGCTTCAACGCATCGTACATCTGCCGGTCCGGCGCCCTCACACCCGTACCGATCACGGCCCAGTCCCGACTCTTGCCCGCATTGAACAGCCTGTCGAGATAGACGGCCTGATGGGCGCGGTGAAAATTACCGAGCCCGAAGTGCAGGATTCCTGCCTCAAGGTCTGAGGCCTGATAACTGGGAACGGCTATGCCGGGCTTGAGGCTGGAAAGCGTGGCGCGGGAAAGCTTGGTCATGTCATGCACTCTGTTTCAGATGTGGCAGGAATAATGGTGGCGGCAGGTGCCGTCAGCTCATCCACTGCCCGCCATCGACGTTATAGGTCTGCGCCACGACATAGTCACTCTCTGAGGAGGCCAGGAAAATGGCGCAGCCGACGTGGTCTTCCGGCTTGCCCATGCGGCCGAAGGGAACCCCCTCGCCCACCATGCGCTTCTTCTCCCCCGCCGCGAGGTTTTCATATCTGGCGAACAGCCCATCCACATGGTCCCACATCGGCGTATCGACGACGCCGGGCGAGATCCCGTTCACATTGATGCCATGCTTGATGAGGGCAAGCCCCGCTGACTGTGTGATGGAGATCACCGCCGCCTTGGACGCACAATAGACCGCCACCAGCGGTTCGCCGCGCCGGCCGGCCTGCGAGGCGAAATTGATGATCTTGCCGCCCCTCCCCCGGCGCTTCATGCTTTCCGCCACCTCCTGCAGCATGAAGATCAGGCCCTTCACGTTAACACCGAAGACAAAGTCATAGCTCTCCTCGGTCAACTGGCCCCACGGCGCCATGTCAAACACGGCGGCGTTGTTGACCAGAATATCGATGCCGCCAAAGCGCCTTTCGGCTTCTGCCACACAGGCTGTGATCTGATCCACGCGGGTGACGTCGAGCGAGACAGCGAAGGAACCATGACCAATACGCGCGGCAGTCTCCTCCGCCTCCTTCAGGTTAATGTCCGCCACGCAGACGCGCGCGCCTTCCCTCACATAGCCCGTGGCAATTGCAGCACCGATGCCTCGCGCGCCACCGGTGATGATGGCGGATTTTCCCTGAAGACGCATCACGTCAAACCCTTTCCGTTGCTTTCCAGTAAACGCCGAAGACGGCTGTTGCCCATGCCGGACTGACCGGTGGAACCAAGTATGACACGCCAGCGGCCTCCGGAGAATGCCGAACAGACGCCATACCGCCAGACATTGCACCGCATGTGATTTGCATGGCCGCCCACTGTGGCAGCGAACATCCTCGGTGCGGTTGCTAGGAGGAGTAAATCCTGATGGCCTATCTGCATGATATCTTCACTGCTCTGCCAGCCGCTGCGGCACGCTTCCCATTAGCAGCATCGGAGATTCGGTCCGTGCACCAGAAGCAATGCGTACCACCCTCGAACACTCGGCTGGAAAGCCTGTCAAGGTTCCCGCCGGTATGACCGTCAGCAAGCTGCCCGATGCGCAGGGCGGCGGCGAGACGGGCTGCACGATTTCAATTCCCCCGCCGGCGGGTGCAACCATGATCCATGAACCAGTAGGCTGCGGGGGTTTCATGGGCACCACCTTCGCAGGCTATGTCCCCGACGACGACATACCCGGCGCCATGTTGCGCACGGTGAGAGGAATCGATATCTGCGAAGATGCACTGAGCGTCGAAATCTTACGAGACACGGTTATGGGGCCTGATCACTATCTCGGCCACCCGCAGACCTTCGACCGGACGCCCTCAGTTGACGTCCATCGAGAGATAGCTGATCAGCGCCGCATCTGTGAATGGGAGAAAGACGGATCGCGTGACGAAACCCAATCAATACTGAACTTTTTATCATTGCTGCATCCAACATGTTTACTTATTCTAACTCTCAACAAGAAGGGGTTCTGAGCATGCCAAAGGCAACATCCGTAACGTTCGACGCGACGGAGACCATCGCAATCGTGATGGCAAGAAGAGGGAGATTCTTGATTTGTTTGCTGTGGGTATGTCTGTTTATGGCTCAGCCCTCTTTCGCTGCCAACACGGGCACCTCGTGCTGGGACCCAAGCGACCCCAACTACCAGTCAACGGCCGCAATGGGTCAGGGTTCTGAGATTGTAGACCTTTCTGGTGTTGGTGCGGACTACAAGGGCGACTTGAAGGTCTAAATCGATGCCGAACCCAATCCGATTCCTCCAGAGGATCTGTCGTCATATGAGGTCCCCGGCTGGATACCGAATTCGCCACGGCATGCGATTTTTGACTATTATAACACCATAGGCAGCCCCAGCGAACCAGCAGGCGCGCTAACGCCTTACTCCGATCCTTATGGCTATACTTGGGGGTTTATCGCTCAGGTTCAGAATTACATGTGGCCCTTCGATCCAGCTGATTATCCTCAGCTTAGTCCTCCCCCCAGCTCAGGGTGGGAAGCTGCGGCGCTGGCCGGTTCTGCGGTTCCGAAAGGCGTTGTCATGTATACCTATAACAACAAAAATCAAATCACCGTCTTCACGGCAAAAGATCCCGAAACGCAACTGCCGATACTACGCTATTTTGTTACTGATCCGTGGGGCAACAAATTCATTATGAAATCCACGAATTACGCGAACAACACAACCGAAAGCATAACCGCAGCCTTCAAGGCAGCGGTGCTGCCAAGAGGATGGCGCAAGTCGATGGGCTATCTGCCAAGGGATCTTTGTGTGAGCCCCATCTACGGCGGCGATAACATTGCCACCTACCAAGAGATCCGTGATAGCGCGGACAGCGCATACTCACAATTTGTTTGGGGTAAGGAAGGTTGGGGAGTTGAACAAAAGATCGGCTACCCGATGCCAATGTGAACTAGCGCGAAAGGTTCACTACTGCGAGGCACCCCGAGGAAAGACCTAATGTACGGAGGACCGGGCAGCGACCTGTTCATTCCAAGCACAGGAGATGATGTCATCGATGGCGGTGAAGGACGCAATGTGGTCTTGCTCAATGGCACTCGCCGAAACTACACTGTTACTGTGGCCGATGGCATCGCAACGGTAAGGGGATATGGCGGGACAAAGACGCTGAAACGAATACAGAAAATACGTTTCATGGGTGGCAAGGCGAACGCCGAGCGTTAGGGCAACGGAGACAGGGTATGTGACGTGAGGAACTAAATTCTACTGTCAGCTACAGCCTTCCAACCGTTCATCGCCACGATCCATGGTCAGCCTATACCCGTGCGGATCCTCTCATTTCTCATCCGCCGCGGCCAACCCAGAACAGTAGATCCCCCCCTTGAAGCGAGATGCGAGCATCGGCACGCAACAAGATTGATGTCGCGATGGTGGCGTGACCCCCCTGGAGGACGACAGCCAGGGCGCCAACTGCAAATTTGGCTTACCAAAGCTACGGCCGGACCAAGATAATTCGGCACCCAAGTTCATTCAGCCACTCCAATCAGCAGTTGACAGGCAATTCTCCTGCACTTTAACTTTACATCATAATTTCCGGGGTGGAGAAGCGATGTTAAGCGCACGAATGGCTGTTGTGTCAGGTGTACTGATTGTTGCTGCCTGGGGACTCCCGGCTCACGCTGCAGAACAAGAGAGCTACATTACAAGGGCGGATAAGGCTCCCGAACTGCAACCAATGATTTATGAGCTCGACTTTATAGCGCGCTTCGACCACCGGATTGTTGTGGATACTGGCACCGGAGGTCCATCGGCGGACGATGTGATTGCTGGTCACGGCTCGCTCTGGGACAAGAAGAGTGCACGGATTGGCCGGTTCGATGCCAACACACGCTTGACAGAGACGCTGGAGAATGGCGACAGGCGGGTGCTTTTCGTCACCTATACGTTCGGCGACGGCCAGGACTCAATTGTCATACTGGGAACTGGCACATACACAGGTGCCCACGGCCTGATGAACCAGCAGGCAACAAACATCTTCTCCGTTTCGGGCGGGACAGGAAAATTCCTTGCTGCTGGCGGGCAATGCGGAATTACAAGGCTTGACCAGATCAACTACAATGTGAAGTGCAAAGCTCTCGTACCGGGTTATTGAAGGACAGCCCGAGGTTTGCTCCGCTTCGAGAATACCTTCGGGAGTCAGCGAGCGCCCCACCCGATCGTCATTTCTCACAGACCGGCGCGTTCCCGGAATAAATCGCTTCCTTTTCTTTTTCAGTCGCCGGTTTCAAAGCGCTCAGTGACGTCAGAACTTATATTGATCGATCTGCGCAGTGGTTTACGGCCTTCATAGCTCCGCCGCGTTTGCGAACGGCTCATCTCCGTTAATTTGCACCGAAAGTTGATCCGGGTTTATTGTTTCTGCGGCCTCATAGGCCGCGGATCAAGTGAGAAGCTTCTCCGTTCTGGGTTTTGGTTTTGTCGAGCTAGCCTTGAGGCGGAAGCTGTCACGCCCGGTTTCGAAGATGTGGCAGTGGTGCGTCAGGCGGTCGAGAAGTTCGGTTGTCATCTTGGCATCACCGAAGACGCCGGCCCATTTGCTGAAGCTGAGATTTGTGGTGATGACGACGCTGGTCTGCCTTGTTCATGGCCTTTTCCTGCTCGAGGGCATTGACCGGACCAACGGTGGCGCAGAACCGGACCTTCTTGCGGTGATGAGCCACGGCCTGGCTGCCGAGGGCGGTAGCGATATGGGTCTTAGTGGCAATGCCTGCATCGAGAGCCATCTCAACCGCACAGAACACAGCCTGCTCATCGTGCTGTCGGACAAGGGCGAGGATCTCCACCATCTCCCGGTCACCCCCGGGCCGCTGCAGATGGCCCTGCAGCTGCCGGAAGGCGTCTGGCAGGTCGAGCACACCCCCTTGCTATGTTCCACGAAGCCATCGAGGGAGACTAGCCCTATCTCTGGATCGACGCCACCTACCTGAAGGTCCGCCGCGGCGGGCGTGTGGTCTCGGTCGCAGTCATCATCGCCACCGGCATCAACAGCGACGGCCGGCGCGAGGTTAACGGTATGGAGATCGGCACCTGCGATACCGAACCCATCTGGACGGCCTTCCTGCGCAAGCTGACGCGGCGCGGACTGAGGGGTGTGAAGCTCGTCGTCTCCTATGCCCATGAAGGGATAAAGGCCGCCGTGCCCAAGGTGCTGTGCGCCAGCTGGCAGCGCTGCCGCGTGCACTTCATGAGAAACGTCCTTGTCCATGCAAGAAAGTCGGGCCGCCGGGTAGTCTCGGCCTTCATCGCCACCGCCTTCGCACAGGACACACCCGAGACCGCCAGCGCCCAGTGGCGCACCGCGACCGACCAGATCCAGCCCAAGGTGCCAAAGCTCGCCGCCATCATGGATCAGGCCGAGCCAGACGTGCTGGCCTACATGACATTCACGAAGGAACACCGCGCCAAGCTGCACAGTACAAATCCCATCGAGCGCCTCAACGGTGAAATCAAGCGCCGCACGGAAGTCGTCGGCACCTTCCCGAACGACGATACCATCATCCGCGTCGTCGGCCCCCTCCTCCTCGAGCAGAATGATGAGTTGGCCGTTCAGCGCGCCCGCTACATGACACTGGAAACAATCAGTCAGATGAGCGATGATCTTCTCGTCAGCCTGCCAGCAGTGGCCAGCTGATCATCCCGGCCCAGCCGGAAAGGCTCGGCGACCTACACCGTCAGCGACACCACGGCAAGGAACATGATCCTTGCGCCCCTCCGGGATCAACTTTCAGTGCAAATCAACACACTATTGACATCGCGGAGCACCTCTTTTTATCTGTCTTCTTCAACAAAGCATCAGAAAGGACTCTTCCGTGATAGACAGAAAGCCCCTGTCGCTGTTGATTTGCGCGTCCATGGCTTGGTCTTGGAGTTCCGCATCCCTTGCGGCAGACCCGGAACGATACATCGTCTCCTCCAGTGAGATCCAAGAAGCGCCCTTCAAGAAGATGGAATTGGCTTTCACGTCACGCTTTGAGCGCAGAGTTGTTTCAGACACCGAAACACCCGGTCCTTCCAATAATGACTCAGTCTACGGCCATGGGAAAATGTGGGACCAAACAGGAGTAGAAATTGGACGGTTCGACGCCAACACAAGACTGACAGAAGTTGTGGACGGCGGTGAAATGCGAATGGTCATAGCCAACTACTCATTTGGCGACGGGCAGGATTCCATCGTAATCGTCGGATCGGGAAAGTTCGACAATGATTTTGGAACACTGGTAGAGAAAGTCAGCCGATCATATGCAGTCACTGGTGGTACAGGCCGATTCATCGGAGCCACTGGCCAATGCGATGTTATGCGTGTGGGTCAGACAGACTACAATGTCGCCTGCACGGTATTGATACCGAAACTCTGATCTATGGTTGGTCGAGTTCGATTGCTTATTTGTCCGGTTCCTAAAGTTCTGATGCAAGTGAACGCGACTTGGCATTATGCAGGGACAAGCCCGCCTGTCGCATCCCCAGGCCTCGCCACTAAACCCATCGCGTGGCTGACGTGCTGAAATCAAACCCCGAAACCAACTTGGACTGCGCTCATCCCCAGCGTTTAGGACCTTTAGAGGCCCGGAGATGCCCTTTTGATCAAGGACGTAAACAAAACGCAGTGCGGAAGGCCCGACTTCCCCGTTCGGCAAATAGAGGCGCATCTTCTGATCCATTTCGCGGAATATCTGAACGCTGCTTAGCGGGCTCAATCCCCACAGTCCCGAGAACCCCGTTCTGTAACTAAGTTCCTGACCTTGCTTGACAACGATATCTGAACAATTATTTCTAGAGATCGTTCTCACATCCATCCTTGGAGAAACAATGAAAATCCGTCATTCTCATGTTCTCACGGCGTTTCTCGCATTTCTGGTTTCGCCAGTAAATGGCTTCGCAGGCGAAAAGAGTCTTGTTGAAGTCCGAGCGGAAATTCAAGACAATTTGATATATAACTATGCCGATGCGTGGGACAGGAAAGACTGCGGACGATGGGCTGCACTGTTCACCTCAGACGGGAAGATAGATTTTTCAGGCGATGCCAATCTATCCGCAACCGCCAAAAGCGCAGTGGGAACAGATGAGATCAGGGCTTTCTGCGAAAAACGCATGAGTTCAGTTCTTTCCGGGGTTGAGACCCGGCATTTCATGACCAACAACGTCATCTATGACGTAACGGATGATAGCGCAAAATCGCAGACATATGCCTTGGTCACCTGGCAGAAACCATCCGATACTGCTCCGGTTATCCAGGTATCCCTAACCTATAGAGATCTGATTGTAAGGCAAAATGGTAGGTGGCTGCTGAAGGAACGTCACATAGAGTGAGTACAAGCAACTCTCTGGTGATGGCACGCTCAGCAGAGAACTGAATGCTTCTATGGATTGTCTCTCTTTCGATAAATGGCACCAAGCTGCTTGACTGGAATATGACTTTCTACGCGGAATGCTCGAGTTTCTGGCTTTGCCAAAACAAGCCTTCGTGGATGTCGATGCTAATCCCGGTTTAATGTTGGATGTTTCAATGACACAGAGAATGACGCCTTTTGCATTGATCTGCGCAATCGCTTTCGGCATGTCCAGTTCTACGGCTTTTGCGAACGATTCATCACGATACATCATCTCCTCCGACGAAGTCGCCGGCGCGGCATTCAAGAGGATGGGTAATCCCCCCGTTTTTGGAGGGGGTTCGGAAGTAGAATTTTCTCGGTAACGTCAACGAGGAGGTTCGAATGAAGAAGAGTAGATTTACGGAGGCCCAGATCATCGCGATCCTGCGCCAGGCCGAAGGC
>JBEIDW010000047.1:0-19322 GCA_040383265.1 Hyphomicrobiales bacterium | reverse complement strand
TCACACCCTGAGAAATCAGGTACTCACGCGCCGCCGTGGCGCGGCGGGCGGAGAGCGCGATGTTGTATTCACGCGTGCCGCGCTCGTCGGCATGGCCTTCCACCTGAACGGTCACAGCAGGATACTGGTTGAGCCACTGGGCCTGGCGGCGCAGCGTTTCCTGCGCTTCCGGCGACAGGGTGGACTGATCCTCCGCGAAGAACACGCGGTCACCCACGTTCACGGTGAAATCTTGCTCCGAGCCCGGAATGGCGGCAGCGCCAGGCCCGGTACCCGCATTAAGATCCGTCTTTTTCTTCGAGCAGGCGGCCAGCACCAGCAAGGAGCCTAAGCCCGCGATCATCTTCAAACTTGCACGTCGATCCATAATTCCAACTTCCCGTCTTGTCGTGATCCAGATTGTGGCCTTCGCAATCCCCTGCAACTAGCCACCGTGTCAGAAGGCCCCCGGCCCCCAATTCAATAGGTCGATACTGGCTGCCTCCTCAATTGAGTTTCGGCGACCAGGCCGGATCGGAACCGAAGCCCTCGACCGGCACACGCTGTTCGTTGTAACCCGTGATATCGACCGACCAGAGTTGCGGCCCGCCGCTCTCGCCCTGCGTATCGCGGAAGAACATGAGCACCCGGCTGTTGGGCGCCCATGTCGGACCTTCGTTATGAAACCCTTCGGTGAGGATACGCTCGCCAGAACCATCGGGCTTCATCACGCCAATCGCGAACTTGCCACCACCCTGCTTGGTGAAGGCGATGTGCTGCCCGTCAGGCGACCACACCGGCGTCGAATAGCGGCCATTGCCGAAGCTGATGCGGTTCTGGTTGGAGCCGTCGGCGTTCATGACATAGATCTGCTGGGTGCCGCCACGGTCGGACTCGAAGGCGATCTGGCTGCCGTCGGGCGAGTAGCTGGGCGCGGTATTGATGGCCGGCACATTGGTGATCTGGCGCACGCCGCGCGTCCGGAGATCAAGCTCGAAGATGTTCGAGTTGCCGCCATCCTGCAGGCTCATGATGACACGCTGGCCATCGGGTGAGAAACGCGGCGCAAAACTCATGTTCGGGAACTCACCGACAATTTCGCGTTGCTTGGTGTCGATGTTCATCAGGTAGACGCGTGGCTCCGCGTTGCCAAACGACATGTAGGTGATTTCGTTGGTGGAGGGCGAGAATCGCGGCGTCAGCACCAGATCATTGCCATCCGTCAGTGCACGGATATTATAACCATCCTGATCCATGATGGCGAGGCGCTTGACGCGCTTGTCCTTCGGGCCTTCCTCGGTAACGAACACGATGCGCGTGTCAAAGTAGCCGTCGATGCCAGTCAATGCCTTATAGATGATGTCGGCGATCATGTGGCCGATGCGCCGCGCGTTCTTTGGCGAGGTGGTGAACTGCTGGGCTGCCAACTGTTGGGTGGTGTTCACATCCCACAGGCGGAACTCGACGCGCATCTTGCCGCCTTCCATGAAGGCCTGGCCGGTAACCAGCGCCTTGGCCTGGACCTGCCGCCAACTCGCGAAACTCGGCATCTGCTCAAAGCTCGCGATCTGCTCGATGAAGACTGCAGGGTCGATCGGCGCGAAATAGCCGGAACGGCCCAGGTCGTTGGTAATGACCGCGGAGATCGTCGAGGCCGCCTCTTCCGCACCACCGCCCGCCAGAAAGGGCGCGATGGCGATCGGCAGCGGGTCAACACGGCCGCCGGTGATGTCAATCTCCGTCTGCGCTGCAGCGGGATGGACGAAGCCCATCACAGCGAGGGCGACGAACACCGCCGCCGCAAGGCGGCGCAAGTTGAAGAGGTGAAGGGCTGGGGAAATCATCTTTTGGCTTGGGTCCATTTGCCCGTCATTGCGTGGCCGCATCGGCGAACATGTTGGGGTTGAAGTTCAGCACGAGATCTTTCCAGACCTCATGCTGGTCCTGTGGCAGGAAATCATAATTCTGGCATTGCAGAATGGCGGCCTTGGTGGAGCGAGCCGTCGTCTCGAACAGGTAATCGCCAGGGCCGTTCATCACTTGCGGTTCCCCCATCACAGACCCATCCAGATTGAGCTGGATGCGGATCTTGACCGTGATGTCGCCCTCACGCGCGCCAGGCGGAATCACCCAGCATTCCTTGATGCGTTGAACAAAGGCGGCGATGGTGGTCGCGGAAAGCGTCTGGTCCTTGCCCTGCAGGTCACGCTCGCCACTGGTCGGCTGACCATCGGTGGTGACGTCAGATGCGTTCGTCGACTTCTCCTCATTCTCCTTGTTGAGGAGCGCATCGGTGTTCAGCATCTCCTCGAGCTTGGCGGTGTCGAGTTTCGCTGGCTTCTTTTCGGGCTTCTTCTCCGGCTTCTTGACCGGTTTTGGCTTCTGCTTGGGCGGCGGCGGCGGCTCGACCTTCTTCACAAGGTCGGCCATCGCATCCACATCCGGCGGCGGCGGCTCTTCGGTCTTCGGCTCTTCGGGCTTGGCCTCCGGCTCGGGCGGCGGCGGCGGCGGCGTTTTCACTTCCTTCGCGGCGGTGACTTCCTTGTCCGCCACCTTCAGCGTCTCATCCGTCTTCTTGACGATCTCCGCCTTCTTGGGCGCGGGCTTCTCAACCACCTCCGGCGCATCCTTCGCGGTCGCCATGAGTTTGTTTGAATCGGCTATATTGGAGATATCGACCTGAATGGCCTCGACCAGCATCGGCGTATGCTTGGGGTTCGGCAGCACCACCAGCGCCGCGGCCAGAATGGACGCGTGAAGCGCAAGCGAGGCTGCGAGACCCATTTTCCGCATTGTCAGTTCTGCCCGCCATCAAGCGCTGGCGTGGGCGCGGGTGTGGGTGCAGGGGAAGGCGCAACGCCACCGCCTGGAAGTGTTTCGAGGCCGATCTTCTTGAAACCGGCTTTATTGATCGCACCAAGAACTTCCGCGATGGGTCCATAGGTGGCGGCAAGATCGCCGCGCACACGGATTTCCTTTTCGGGATCGAGCTGAAACAGCGCATCGAGCTTCGGACCAAGTTGGTCCATCGTCATCGGCTCTTCCATCAGATAGATGGAGCCATCTGGCCTGATCGACACGCTCAACGGCTCAACCTGGCTATTGAGCGGCTTGGCATCTGTCTTCGGCAGATCGATGGGCACGCCCACCGTCATCATGGGCGCGGCCACCATGAACACGATCAACAGCACGAGCATCACGTCCACCAAGGGTGTCACGTTGATTTCGCTCACCACGCCGGCCGAAGACCGCCGCCTGGTGTTGCGCCGTTGATAACCTCCTTTTGCTCCGCCTGCAGAAGCACCCATGCCTACACCCGTTCGTCAAGCTGGCGGGATATGATCGCCGAGAATTCATCAGCGAAGTTTTCCAGCCGCGACGCGACGCGACCCGCATCGGAAATGAATATGTTGTAGAAGATTGTCGCCGGTATGGCCGCAATGAGGCCAAGGGCAGTAGCAAACAGCGCTTCGGCAATGCCAGGCGCCACAACGTTAAGGCTTGTGTTCTGTGAATTGGCAATAGCCTGGAACGACACCATGATGCCCCACACCGTTCCGAACAGGCCGATGAAGGGCGCGGCCGAACCGGTCGTCGCGAGAAACAGGAGGCGCGACTCGACGCCGTGCATTTCCTTCTGGATCTGGACGTCCATCACCTTCTCAATGCGCTTCTGCACGCCCTGAAAGCCGGCGCGCATTGCCGCGTCCTGACTGCGCTTCCATTCGCGCATCGCCGCCATGAAGATCGCCGCAAGGCCGATCGTGGAGCGGTTGCCCATGGAATGGAACAAATCCTCCAGCGACTGGCCAGACCAGAAGAACTGCTCGAAGCGGTCGTTGGCGGCATTCATCTTCCGGATCGCAAAGTATTTCTCGATGATGATGGCCCAGGACCAGATCGATGACACCACAAGGCCCACCATCACCAGCTTCACGATCCAGCTTGCCATCATGATCATGTGCCAGAGCGAGAGTTCGCCTGCCGGTGCTGCCGTCACTGCAAAAGCTATCATCCTGTCCTTCCACCACCGCCCCGAAGCCTGTTGCGCGACCGGGAGGCCCATCCTGCACTGTCTCTTTTGGGAGATGTGAGGTGAAAACATGCCAAATCTGTCGAAACTGCGGCGATTCGGGCTTTCGGCCCCAAACCTGCCGCGCGCCCACTCCATCAAAGGCAAGCGCGTCTCCCACATGAATGATTCATGGTTAAGGGATTGTTACGGCTGGGTTTCCAAAAGCGGATTGAACCGCTCCGCCAGTTCGGCGGGCAGTCTCCGGGGCTTTCCGCGCCCATCGATGAGGGCGATTGTAACTTCAGCGCGAAACACACTGTTGCCATTCAGCATCACCTGCTGGCCAATTTCGATCCGCGCGCCCGCCATCTCGGTAAAACGGGTGTGGATTTCCAGAAGATCATCCAACCGGGCGGGCTTCAGGAACTCACAGTTCATCCGGCGGACCACGAAGAACAAATCTGGCAGTTCCGACTGATTGATGCCGAGCAACCTCAGGTAATCTGAGCGGGCGCGTTCGCAAAAGGCCACATACCGTGCATGATAGACGACGCCGCCAGCATCCGTGTCCTCGTAGTAAATCCGGACCGGAAGCACATGCGCACCATGGTGAAGACGGCCTCCAAGATCGGGCCAGGTCTCAGCCATCGCTGTCATCCAGCGGCAATAGGCCTTGTGTGATGTCGGGGCGCTGCGGTACGGCCAGGCCCAGATGCCGGAAGGCATGCTGGGTCAGAAGCCGGCCACGCGGGGTGCGGTTCAGGAAGCCCAACTGCAGCAGATAGGGCTCCACGATGTCTTCCAGCGCATCGCGCGCTTCCGACAGAGATGCGGCGATGGTGTCAATCCCCACCGGGCCGCCGCCAAAATTCATGGCAATGCAGGAGAGATAGCGATGGTCGAGCGAGTCGAGGCCACGGGCATCGACATCGAGCGCCGAGAGCGCCCGGTCCGCCAGCCTTGCATCGATTACGTCCACGTTCTCGACCGCCGCGAAATCGCGTACCCGGCGCAGAAGCCTTCCGGCGATCCGTGGTGTGCCACGGGCGCGCCGCGCAATTTCGCGCGCGCCCTCTTCCGCAATGCCCATCTGCATGACACGGGCGCCACGCTTCACGATCTCCAGCAACTCAGCCTCATTGTAAAAGTCGAGGCGGACGGGAATACCGAAGCGATCCCTGAGTGGCGTGGTCAGAAGGCCGGTTCGCGTCGTGGCGCCCACTAGCGTGAACCGGGCAAGGTCAATCTTCACTGAACGCGCGGCTGGACCTTCACCAATGATAAGATCCAGCTGGAAATCTTCCATCGCAGGGTAGAGCACTTCTTCCACCGCAGGGTTGAGGCGGTGAATTTCATCGATGAACAGAACGTCGCGCTCTTCAAGATTGGTGAGCAGCGCCGCGAGATCTCCCGCCTTGGCGATGATCGGGCCCGATGTGGCCTTGAAGTTCACGCCCAGCTCGCGCGACATGATCTGGGCAAGCGTCGTCTTGCCAAGACCAGGGGGGCCTGCGAACAGCACATGGTCCAGCGCCTCGCCCCGCGCCTTGGCGGCTTCGATGAAGATGCGCAAGTTCTGCTTGGCCTTGGACTGGCCGATGAATTCTTCAAGCTTCTGCGGACGCAGATGCGTGTCGATCGCGTCTTCCGGCGCCTTTTCGCGCTCACGGACCGGATTGCTCATGTGAGGGCCAACTCCTTGAGCGCCAGCCGGATCAGTTTCTCCGTGGGCTGATCATCGCCGGACTTCTTCATCGCGGCGGATACAGCGGCGCCTGCCTGCGCCTGCCCATAACCCAGATTGACCAATGCTGATACGGCATCGGCGGCGGCTGTGGGGCGTGGAGCGTCGAGTTCGGCGGCGAGCTTGCCGAGCGAATGATCCGCCGGCGCAAAGGCCGGGGTCTTGTCCTTCAGTTCCAGCACGATGCGCTCGGCGAGCTTCTTGCCTACGCCATTGGCGCGGCCGATCATCGCCTTGTCCTGAAGGGCGATGGCATTGCCGATCTCGGCGGTGGAGAGCGTGGAGAGAATGGCCAGCGCCACCTTGGTGCCCACCCCCTGCACAGATTGCAGAAGGCGGAACCACTCGCGCTCACCCACCGTGGCGAACCCCACCAGCCGGATCATGTCCTGAGAGACCAGCATCTCGGTATGGATTTCGGCAAACGCACCTTCGCCGCCGATGCTGGCGAGCGTCTTCGACGAGCAAGACACGTGGTAGCCCACGCCATTCACGTCGATCACCAGCCAGTCAGCGCCGATGGCATCGATCCGGCCTTTGAGTTTTGCAATCATTTGGGCTCAACCTTTGTTCGATGTGCTAAAGGCTGACAGAGAACAAGTCAAGAACGGGCCAGTACTTCCGCCAACCGCTGCGATCCGCGGTAGTGCGCATGGCAGATCGCCACGGCCAGAGCGTCGGTTGAATCCGCCGTGCGCATCTTGGCCTTGGGAAGCAGCAGCTTTACCATGTGCTTCACCTGGTCCTTCTCGGCGTGGCCTGCGCCCACCACCGCCTTCTTCACGGTGTTTGGCGCATATTCGGCCACGGGCAGGTTCAGCATGGCGGGGGCCAGCATGAGAACGCCACGCGCCTGCCCCAACTTCAAGGTGGCGCGGGCATCGGTGTTGACAAAGGTTTCCTCGACCGCGGCTTCATCAGGTTCGAATTCACGGAGCACCGCGATGAGTTGGCCATGAAGTTGCAACAGCCGCTCAGCGAGCGGCTTGTCACCATCCGAATGCAGCGCGCCATCGGCGATATAGGTGAGGCGCGTCCCTTCCTGTGAGATCACGCCCCAGCCAGTGTTGCGCAAGCCTGGGTCAATGCCGATTATGCGGGTCATCGACTCAGCCTAGCAGATTATTCACCACTAAGCTTGGTCATCACGTCGTCAGGAATGTCGGCGTTGGAGAACACCGCCTGAACGTCGTCATCCTCATCCAGCGCGTCGACCAACTTCATCAGGCTCTCGGCCTTTTCCTGGTCTACTGGCGTCATGGTCTGGGGCTTCCACACGACCTTGACGGATTCGGCATCGCCAAAGGACTTGGCCAGCGCCGCAGACACTTCGCCAATCGACTCAAAGGCGCATGTCACTACATGGCTCGTCTCATCCGACACCACGTCATCGGCGCCCGCATCAATCGCAGCCTCCAGCATCGCGTCGCCTGAGGCCTTGGCGGCTGGATAGACGATCTCGCCCGCGCGGTTGAACATGAAGGACACGGAACCCGATTCACCCATATTGCCGCCGAACTTGGTGAACAGAGAGCGCACATTGGGCGCGGTCCGGTTACGGTTGTCGGTCAGTGCTTCGACGATGACGGCGACGCCGCCCGGCCCATAGCCCTCGTAACGCACGTAGTCGTAGTTATCACCGTCATTGCCGGCGGCCTTCTTGATGGCGCGCTCGATGTTGTCCTTCGGCATGTTCTCAGCCCGCGCGTTCTGGATGGCGAGGCGCAGGCGCGAATTGGCGTCGGGGTCCGGCAGGCCGGCCTTGGCGGCCACCGTGATTTCACGCGCAAGCTTCGAAAATATCTTGGAGCGCACCGCGTCCTGCTTGCCCTTGCGGTGCATGATGTTCTTGAATTGTGAATGGCCGGCCATGGGAACCCCCGGGTGTCGGATGAAGTACGTATTGAAGCGCCTTATAGACAAGGCCGCCCGCCGGAAACAAGCCGCTTAACCGGGCTTTAAGCCCCTGCCGCCAAGCTCTACCCGAGAGTATGTTGTGTGGAGTTGGGTACCATGAGCGTTAACCGTAATCCGATGGTGAGCGAACTGTGTTTCGCAGCGGAGGGCCTGTCGGGGACGGCGGCCGCCGTCAGCCTCCGGCGGCTCGGCAGCATCATGGAGCAGGCCCCCTCGGGCCGACTGTTCACAGCGATTTCCACCTTGTCCGACATGTCCGCCAAGGCGGCGGCCGCACTGGAACAAGGAAGCCGCGCAATGGAACACGCGCGCGACAGCGAGGCGATTGCGAAGCTTTCCGCCGCCGTCACCCACTTGGATGCGATGGCAAGCGGCAGCAAGCCCTCCGCCCGGAAACCACGCCGCAGCGCCACGCGCTGACCGCTACCGTCTCACTCCTCGAAAACAGAAAGGCCGGGTCGCTGCCCGGCCTATTCCATGCGAGGAACAAATCTGCCTTAGACCTGAACGCCCCGCAGCCGTTCGGAGCGGCGGCGCAGCATTTCAACGGTGATCAGCAACGCGGTGGAGATCAGCACAAGCACCGTGGCCGCAGCCGTGATGGTGGGCGAAATCATTTCGCGGATACCGGAGAACATCTGGAGCGGCAGTGTGCGATCCTCCGGGCTGGCGAGGAACAAGACCACCACCACCTCGTCGAACGAGGTGACGAAGGCGAAGAGTGCGCCCGAGATCATGCCAGGCAGGATCAGCGGCATGACGACCTTGAAGAACACGGTATGGGGTGCGGCCCCGCAGGAGGCGCCGGCGCGCATCAGCGTCTTGTCGAAGCTCGACAGCGTGGCCGTGACGGTGATGACCACGAAAGGCGTCGCAAGCGCGGTGTGGGCCAGGATGATGCCCAACCGCGTGCCTGCGAGATCCCACTGTGCGTAGAACTTGAACATGCCGACAGCGGAGATGATGACCGGCACGATCATCGGCGAAATCAGAACCGCCATGATGGTGGCCTTGGCCGGGAAATTGGAGCGCGACAGGCCGAGGGCTGCCAGCGTGCCCAGCGCCGTCGCCAGGATGGTGGTGGCGACAGCAACAAGGAGGCTCACCTTCACCGCGCCGGTCCAGCGCGGGTTGAAGAAGAAGTCTTCATACCATTTCAGCGAATAGCCCGGCATCGGATATGTGAAGAAGCTCTCCGAGTTGAAGGAGAGCGGCATCACCGCGAGGATGGGCGAAATGAGGAACAGCAGGACGAAGGCCACGAAAACGCGAAGCGCGTAGTAAGCAACGGTTTCGCCGCGGGTGTAATAGGATGGAACAGCCATTGGCGCTTAACCCAGCTTCATCCGGTCGATGCCGACCAGCTTGTTGTAGACATAATAGAGGATCAGCGTGGCGATGAGCAGGATCACCCCCAGCGCCGAGGCCTTGCCCCAGTTGTTCTCGCTGTTGATGGCGCGCTCGATGAAGCCTGAGATCATCTGGTCCGTCGGCCCGCCGACGAGGGCCGGCGTGATGTAGTAGCCGAGGCAGAGGATGAATGTGAGCAGGCAGCCGGCCGCCACGCCGGGCAGCGTCTGCGGCATGTAAACCCGCAGGAAGCAATAGAAGGGCGTGCCGCCGAGGGATTTTGCAGCGCGCATGTAGTTAGGCGAGATCGTCTTCATCACCGAATAGATCGGCAGCAGCGTGAAGGGCAGCTGGATGTGCGTCATCGCGACAATGGTGGCAAAGCGCGTCTTGAACAGTTCCGGCTGTCCGTCGATCACGCCCAGCATGTTCATGAGGAAGGTCAGGCCGGTATAGTGCAGCATTTGCGTGAAAACGCCGCCATCCTGCATCAGCACCATCCAGGCGGTGGTGCGCATGAGTAGCGAGGTCCAGAAGGGCAGCAGCACGAACATCATCAGGATTGACGCCGTCTTCATCGGCGAGGTGGCCAGCAGATAGGCGACCGGATAGCCGAGGAGCAGCGTCATCAGCGTGACCAAGAGCGAAATGCCAAGCGTCCTTACGAGGATGCTCTTGTAGATCGCCCGGTCGGCGGGAACCTGCTCGACCGAACCATCCGCACTCTGCCGCAGGTCCAGCATGGAAAGGACGTAGAAGGGTGTGTAGCTTGAGGACGAGCGCTTGATCGTGGCCCAGGTGTCGACATCGCCCCACACCTTGTCGATGCCGATCACGGCATCCTTATAGGGTCCTTCGGTCAGCGCGCCCACCTTGCGGCCCGTGGCAATGACCTTGGAGCGGATGCCGGAAATTTCATAGTTGAGGCGCTTGCCGATGAGCGCCACCTGCTTGTTCTGCTGGGCGGCCTTCATGTCGGTCACGAAGGCGGCGAACACCTCTTCGGGCGGAAGTTCCTTGCCGTCCCAAGCCTTGAGGCTTTGCACGGTGAGCGGCATGTTCTCCGACACGTCGGGATCGTAAACCGCGTTGTAGAGCATCACGAGGATCGGCACGACGAAGGACAGCACGATGAAGGCGAACAGCGGCACTACGAGGCCCAGCGCCTTCAGCCGCTCGCGCCGTTCAGCGCGCGCCAGCGCCACCTTGAGCGGCGTGCCGTCGGCGGCGCGCATCACGCCGTCATGGGGAAGTGCTTGAGCCGTCGACATGGATAATGAGCCCCGGGATGCGGAACGGAAAATGAAAAAAGGGGAGGAGGCAACCCCCCTCCCCCGGTCGGTTGCTTACTGGGCCAGCCAGGCGTTGAAGCGCTCGCGCAGCTCGTCGCCCTTGTCACCCCAGAACTGCGGGTCCGGATAGAACACGGTCTTGAGGTTGTCGGGAGCGGACGGCAGGTCCGGCAGGATGGCCGGATCGATTTCCGGGGCGGCAGCCTTGTTGGCCGGGCCGTAGGAAATGTACTTTGTCTGCTCAGCCATGGGCTTGGGCTGTGACGCGAAGGTGATGAACCTGTAAGCCGCATCCATCTTCGGCGTGCCCTTCGGGATCGCCCACCAGTCATAGTCCGGGGCCTGATAGTCCCAGATGATGGCGAAGGGCTTCTTGTCGGTCTTGATGGCGTTGTAGAAACGGCCATTCCAGGAGGTGGCGAACACCACCTGGCCGTCAGCCAGAAGCTGCGGGCCCTGCGAGCCCGATTCCCACCAGACAACGTCCTTCTTGATGGTGTCGAGCTTCTTGAAGGCGCGGTCCACGCCTTCCGGCGTGCCAAGCACCTTGTAGACATCGGCCGGAGCCACGCCATCCGCCATCAGCGCCCATTCGAGGTTCACGAAGGGGCTCTTCTGCAGGGCGCGCTTGCCGGGATACTTCGCCGTGTCGAACAGCGCTTCGAAGAGACCGGCCGGAGCCTGGGTCTTCGTGGTGTCATAGGCGGCGACGGTGGAGTAGAGGATGTTCGGCACGGCGCAATCGGTGATGTCGGCGCCGATGAACTGCGACCGGTCGAGGCCAAGCTTGCCCCAATCGAGCGTTTCAAAGGTACCTTCGGCGCAGCCCGCGAGGATCGTCTGGGTGTCGACGTCAACGACGTCCCACGTCACGGCATTGGCTTCGACCATGGCGCGGATCTTGGCGATCTCGCCGTTGTACTCGGCCTCGGTGATCTTGTTGCCAGCGGCGATGTAGGGCTCGAAGAATGCCTTGCGCTGGCTTTCCTGATAGGCGCCGCCCCACGAGGTGATGGTCAGTTCGTCCCCGGCATAGGCCTTGACGGCACCGAGCGCGGTGCCGGCCATCAGGGCCACGCCGAGCAATGTAGCGAATTTCTTCATACTGCAGCTTCCTCCAGAATGCCGGCGTCAACCGGCTGACAATGGGTTCAGGGAGGTTGCGGACGCCTTCACCCGCGCTCCAATTGCGCGACGCGCCGGCATCAATTTCCTCCCCATATTTTCACGCTTTAGCTGGCTTGGCAGCACATCCCCGCAACCCTGTGGGGGATCAACCGACAGCCTCATCTTTTTATAAGCGCTGATAGGGATACTAAACGCTTTTTTGGAACCGTCACTAGAGTTTTTCTCCTACCAACGGGAAGATTCTGTCATGCTGGAGTGGTTTCCCAAGCGGCAACAATGGCTTGCGACAGGCGTCCGCCCACCCGCAACGGGGCGATCATGGTGGCAAGGCCCGTGGCGTCGTCGGTTTCAACGGCAACACCGCACAGCGTGGCTGGTCCCTCGGCTGGACGCATCCGCTCCACCGGCAGTTTCCGCAGGAAACGCTGCATGGGTTCCGCTTTTTCCATGCCGATGACGGAATCATAGTCACCGCACATGCCGGCATCGGTGAGATAGGCCGTGCCGCCGGGCAAAATCTGGTGGTCGGCCGTGGGAACATGGGTATGGGTTCCGGTGACAAGGCTCGCCCGCCCATCACAGAAATGGCCGAACGCCATCTTCTCGGAGGTTGCCTCGGCGTGGAAGTCGATCAGCACGGCGTCGCAGGCCACGCTCATCGGGCAGGCGTCCAGCTCACGTTCGACCGCCGGGAACGGATCATCCAGCATCGGTTCGATCATCACGCGGCCCATCGCCTGCATGACGAGCACACGCTTGCCAGACGCCGTGTCGATAAGGGCCGAGCCCTGCCCCGGGCAGCCCTTGGGCCAGTTCACCGGCCTCAGCAGATTGGGGTAACGCTCGATGAAGACCAAGGCCTCGCGTTGGTCGAAGGAATGGTTGCCGAGCGTCACCGCATCCGCACCCGCCGCAAGAAAACCTAAGAAAATCTCCTCCGTGATGCCGAAGCCATGCGCTGCGTTCTCGCCGTTCACCACCACAAGATCAGGCTGATAGCGCTGCTTCAGCAGCGGCAATTCGCGCGCGATCACCTCCCGGCCCGCCTTGCCGACGACATCTCCCAGAAAGATCAGACGCACCGGAACGTCTCCTGCTCTGTCATCACGTAGTCGAGCGGCGCGTCATGCGGGCCAATCGGCACCTCATCCACCATCTGGGCATGATAGGCGACGCCCACCGCCACGACTTTCTTCAGTATACGGAGCTTTTCAAGCGTGCGGTCATAGAAGCCACCGCCATAGCCCAGCCGGTAGCCGCGCCTGTCGAAGGCCAGCATGGGCACCAGCAACACATCAGGGAACACTTCGGGCGCGTCTTCAGTAGGGATGGGAATGTCCCATGCGCCGGGCTTGAGCGGCTCACCCGGCGCCCAGGCACGAAACACCAGCGGTTCGCCAGCCGCGATCACGATGGGAAGCGCCGTCTGCCAGCCACCGCGATGCAGCCGGTTCAGCAGGGGAAGCGTATCGATCTCGCTCTTGTAGGGCACAAAACCGGAAACGACACCCGTTTCAAGGTGAAGTCCGGCGGGAAGGCCGCGCTCCGCGAGCGCCGCGCCGGCGGCATCCTTCAACTGCTCATGGGCTTCCGCCCGGCGCTTCGATGCAGCCGTGCGCGCCTTGCGCTTGACCTCGGCGATGTCCATGCAACTCCCCCCGGAAAAAAGTGGCGAGCCACCATGGGCCGTGAGTGACTAACGATCCCGGGTCCCTACAGTTGTAGGTGGGCGCCGTGTGGGCAAGGCCACGGCCAAGCCTAGGGACAGCTCCCATTCAGAATCGCATAGGCCCCAGGGAAAAAATGTCACATCACGCACCGGGCAGCCCGCCGGCCACCTATTTAGGTGCGGCAGCCCGCGATGTCCATTGCCGCCGCGTGGCTGAACACCATCTAATTCGCCTGCTGCGGCTTGAAGGCGTCGGCGCGGGCCTGAGCCTCTGCCTTTTGCTCTTCCGTGAGCTTTGCCAGCAGTGAATCAAGTTCCGGGTCGCCGCGGCCGCCGCGCTTGGCCAGAATGTTCCACTTCATCGCCTCAACCAGATCGCCTGGCACACCCTTGCCGAAGGCATAGAGCCTTGCCGCACGGTTCTGCGCGATCACGTTGCCGCGCTTGGCTGAGAGCACCAGCCACTGTGCGCCGATCTTGTCATTCTGCTGCACGCCTTCGCCACGGATGACCAGAACGCCATAATCCAGCATGGCGTCGACATTGCCCTTTTCGGCTGCCTTGCCGATCAGCGCCGCCGCCTGCAGCGCATTCTTCTCGACGCCCCTGCCTTCAAGATAAAGCACGCCGAGGTTATACTCGGCGGCGGCATAGCCCTGCGCGGCACTCTTTGAAAACCACTCGGCAGCCTTGGGGAAATTGGGCGGATTGCCGAATGCGCCAAACGCGAGCAGACCCATGTTGAACTGCGCCTCGGCGTTTCCAGCTTCGCCTGCGCGCCGCATCATGGCTTCGCCCTTGGCGAAGTCGAAGCGGCTGGAATTCGGCTCGAGGTAGATGAGGCCAAGTGTCAGCGCGGCATCCACGTCGTTCTGTTCTGCCGCGCGCGTCAGCCATGCGATGGCCGTGTCGGTATCGGCTGCCGTGCCCTGCCCGTTGCGGTACATGCGGCCCAGAAGCGACATGGCCTTCACGTCACCGGCCTTGGCAAGTTCAACTGCTTGGCTGAAGGCTGCGGTGAAATCAGCCGCCGCATAGGACTTCTCAAGATCAGCCAGCGTTGCAGCCCCGGCAGGGCCAGCAAGAAACAGAAAAGCCAGAGCGGCAGCGAGATGTCTCATGAAATCCCAAGGCGTTGAGTCAGCGCCGCCACGATCCGGCGCGCCTCTTCAGCGCTGTGCCACATCGCATTGGACGGGCGGATGAAGTCCGGCCTCTGCGGCAGCAATATGTCCAGCGCTTCAGGCTCCACGGGCGTGAAAGCCACGGCAGGCACTTCCATCATGTCCGACCACCATTTCAGGATCGGCTCGCCACCCACACTCGCACCGTTCTGGTCAAAGGCGATGTAGTCAGCCCCGGCTTCGGCAGCCTCCATGGCAAAATGGCGGGAACTGGCAGCATAGGCGCCGACGAACCGGTCCTTGCCCATGGCCTCACGCGCCGAAGCAACGTCATCCGTGCTGGCCTCGACCTGAATGCCGTCAGCGCCATGCCGCGCTGCGTCGCGCGCTTCGCCTGTGATCATCACGGCAACACCCAAGGCTTGTGCCGGGCCGGTTACATCCCTTGCAAGGTTCGCAGGCAGCAGAAGGCTGGCGACATCACCCGCCTCGCAGGCGGCCGTGAGGCAGGCAAGAACCTCAGCAGCGTTGGCTGTATCGGGTGCGACGAGGAAGAGCCGCGGTGGAAGGCGTGGCGGCTCCACCACTGGCTTGCGCTGCGTCTTCTCCTTTGCCATCAGACTTCGAGCGCCTTGACGCCGGGCAGCGGCTTGCCTTCCAGCCATTCAAGGAAGGCGCCGCCCGCGGTGGAGATATAGGTAAAATCGGATGCCACGCCCGCATGATTGAGGGCTGCCACCGTATCGCCACCGCCCGCCACGGAGACGAGCTTGCCCGCCCTGGTGCGCGCCGCCGCATGCTTGGCAGCGGCAACCGTGGCCTCGTCGAAGGGAGCGATTTCAAATGCGCCGAGCGGCCCGTTCCACACCAGCGTATGCGCATCGTCGATGGCGGCACGCACACGGTCCACCGACATGGGGCCGACATCGAGGATCATGCCATCGGCAGGAATGGCATCCACGCCATAGTCATGGGAGTCCGCGCCAGTTTTGAATTCCTTCGCCACGATCCCGTCGATCGGCAGGATGATGGCGCATTTCGCATCTTCCGCCGTCTGAAGAATTTTCCGCGCCGTATCGACGAGATCCCTTTCGGCCAGGGACTTGCCCACGCCAAGGCCTTGCGCGAGGAGGAAGGTGTTGGCCATGGCGCCGCCGATCACCAGCGCGTCAACCTTCTTCACGAGGTTGCCTAGGAGATCGAGCTTGGTTGAAACCTTGGCGCCGCCGACAATCGCGATCACCGGGCGCTTCGGCGTTTCAAGCGCAAGTTGTAACGCCTTCAGCTCCTCTTCCATGGCGCGGCCAGCATAGGCCGGGATGAAATGCGCGATGCCTTCGGTGGAACAATGCGCGCGGTGCGCGGCAGAGAAAGCGTCATTCACATAAATGTCACCGAGGCTTGCCAGCATCTTGGAGAAGGCGTCCTCGTTCTTCTCCTCGCCTGGGTGGTATCGGGTGTTTTCCATCAACACGCACTCGCCGGGCTTCACATCAACCTTCGGCGCATCCTTCCAGTCGGTGAAGATGAAGCGCACGGGACGGCCCAAATGCTTCTCAAGTGCTGCCGCCACTGGCTTCAGCGACATCTCCGGCACGACCTTGCCCTTGGGCCTGTCAAAATGGGCGAGCACGATGAGCGCGCCGCCCTTGTTCATGATCTCGCGCAGGGTGGGCACCACGCGCTCAATCCGCGTGGCGTCTGTTACAACGCCATCCGAGATGGGAACATTGAGATCGACCCGGCACAGCACACGCTTGCCCGAGAGGTTGACATCATCAAGCGTGCGGAAGGCGGGCATATCGCGTTCTCCTTTAGCTGGCGGCCTTGACCACGGCTTCAGCGGTGATGCCGAAATGCTTGTAAAGAAGCTCCGCCGGGCCCGAAGCACCGAAGCCCGTCATACCGATAAAGGTTCCATGCGAGCCGATGAAACGGTCCCATCTGGTGCGCACACCCGCTTCGATGGCGATACGGGTCTTTTCCGTGCCAAGCAGCTTCGTCTTGTAGGCGGCATCCTGACGCTCGAAATTCTCCATCGAGGGAACCGACACGACGCGGGTGGGCTTGCCAGCGGCATCGAGCTTGGCCTTGGCATCCAGCGCGATCTCGACTTCAGAGCCCGAGGCGAAGAGGACGACTTCGGCCGGCTTGCCAGACGGAGCCACCTCATAAGCGCCTCTGGCGCAGAGATTCTCGTCCGAATAGGCCAGCCGCGCGGGCTTCAGCTTCTGGCGGGTGAGGGCGAGGACGGAAGGGCGCGTCTCGTCCTTCAGCGCCAGTTGCCAGCACTCGGCCGTCTCGACCGCATCGCAGGGGCGGTAGACCGCGAGGTTGGGGATCACCCGCATGGCGGCCATGTGCTCCACCGGCTGGTGGGTGGGGCCATCTTCGCCAAGGCCGATCGAGTCATGCGTCATCACATAGATCACCCGCTGGCCCATGAGGGCCGAGAGACGGATCGCCGGGCGGCAGTAATCGGTGAAAACGAGGAAGGTGCCGCCATAGGGGATAACGCCACCATGCAGCGCCATGCCGTTCATGGCCGCGGCCATGCCATGCTCGCGGATGCCGTAGTAAACGTAGCGCCCGCCGTAATCGGCGGCCGTCAGCGGCTTCAGTTCCTTGGACTTGGTGTTGTTGGAGCCGGTGAGGTCGGCCGAACCGCCGATGGTTTCGGGCACGGCGGCGTTGATGACATCGAGCGCGTTCTGCGAGGAATTGCGGGTGGCAAGGGCGGGCGGGTTCTTGGCCAGTTCCTGCTTGTAGCCCGCGATCACCGCATCGAAATTGGCCGGCAGCTTGCCGGACGCGCGGCGCGAGAACTCGTCTTTCTGGGGCGACGCGGCAAGGCGCGCGCTCCACGCGGCGCGCTCCGCACTGCCGCGCGCGCCAGCCTTGCGCCAGGCATCCAGAAGGTCGCTCGGAATCACGAAAGGCTCATGCTCCCAACCCAGCGCCTTGCGGGCGCCGGCGATTTCATCAGGCCCCAGCGGCGAGCCATGCGAGCCGGAGGTTCCGGCCTTGGTGGGCGCGCCGAAGCCGATCACCGTCTTGCAGGCGATGAGCACCGGCTTGTCGGAACCTTGAGCCGCGGCGAGCGCAGCGGCGATCTCGGTGGCATTGTGGCCATCGCAGCGCGACACGTTCCAGCCCGAGGCGGCGAAGCGGGCGAGCTGGTCGGTCGAGTCGGTCATTGACAGCTTGCCGTCAATCGAGATGCCGTTGTCATCCCACAGCACGATCAGATTCCTGAGCTTGAGGTGCCCTGCAAGCGTGATGGCCTCCTGGCTGATGCCCTCCATCAGGCAGCCGTCGCCTGCCAGCACATAGGTCTTGTGGTTGACGAGGCCATCGCCGAAGGCCGCGTTCAGGTGGCGCTCGGCAATGGCGAAGCCCACCGCGTTGGAAATGCCCTGCCCCAGCGGTCCGGTCGTCGTCTCAATACCGGTGGCGTGGCCAAATTCCGGGTGGCCTGCCGTCTTGGCGCCGAGCTGGCGGAAATTCTTGATCTCATCCAGCGTCATATCCTTGTAGCCGGTGAGATGGAGCAGCGCGTACATGAGCATGGAGCCATGGCCGGCGGAGAGGATGAACCGGTCACGGTCCGGCCAGTGCGGATCGTTGGCATCAAACTTCAGGAACTGGGTGAACAGCACGGTTGCCACATCGGCGGCCCCCATCGGCAGGCCCGGGTGGCCTGAATTGGCCTTCTGAACGGCATCCATGCTGAGGGCACGGATGGCATTGGCCATGGAGCGGGTCTGGTCGGGGGAATAATGGGTCATGGAAAGCCAATTCCTTACGCTGGGCGCGGGGCCTGAGTGGTCGGGGCCGTGATAGCGCCTTGCGCCCCGGAGTCAATTCAAACCATGGTTTTCCGAGGGCTGGGGAAAGCGCTCGGGAATCGTTGCGTCAGCTGCCAGTTGTGCCTATGCTGACATCTCGTTTTCCGGTGGCAGATTTCCCAATCTTACCAGAGGCTTTGATGGCAAGTACTCACAATCTGGATGAGGCATTCCAGCAGTTCGAGGCCGCCCTGCAGATGATCGAGGCGTCAGCTGCGGCGAAGCTCGGCCTCAAGAAGCGCCTGGATGAGGTGGAAGGCGAAGCCGAATCCCTCCGCCAGGACAAGGCCCGGCTGACCCACGAAATCGAACTCGTCCGCTCGAAAGCCGGTGAGCTGGCCGACAGTTCACGCAGTGCCGCCGGCAAGATCGATGCCGCCATGTCGCGGATTCGGGCGGTTCTGCACACCAATGCGCCGGAGTAAGCCATGGCCCATGTAATCGTTCAGGTGAATGGCCGCCCCTACACCATGCAGTGCCCGGCGGGAGAGGAGGACCACCTGCGCGACCTCGCGCATCTTCTCGACAGTGAGGTGACGCGGGTCAGAAGCACAGTCGGCAATGTGGGCGACATCCGCACCCTCGTCATGGCGGGGCTGATGGTGGCTGACAGGCTGTCGGAAGCCATCCAGAAAATCCAGTCGCTCGAAGAGCAGATCACCGGATTGCGGGAAGAAAAGACCTCCGCCCTGCTTGAAAAGCAGGTGGTGCAGGCTGCCGTTGGTGAACGCCTGGCAGCCGCCACGAAGCGGCTAGAAAAGCTGGCGGAAGACCTGGGCCAATAGGCCTGGCTGAGGGGCCTACCCGCCCTTCGCCAGATCCCGCAGCTTGAACTTCTGAATCTTGCCCGTGGAGGTCTTGGGAAGTTCGACGAACACCACATGGCGCGGCACCTTGTAACGGGCCATGCCATTGCGGCACCATTCGATGATGTCTTCCTCCGTCGCCGTCTTTCCCGGCCTCAGCTCCACAAAGGCGCAGGGTGTTTCGCCCCATTTCTCATCGGGCTTTGCCACCACCGCCGCAGCCTGGATGGCGGGGTGCTTGTAGAGAACATCCTCCACCTCAATCGAGGAGATGTTCTCACCGCCCGAGATGATGATGTCCTTCGAACGATCCTTGAGCTGAATATACCCATCCGGATATTTCACCGCGAGGTCACCGGTATGAAACCACCCGCCGGCAAAGGCAGATTGCGTGGCGGCGGCATCCTTCAAATAGCCCTTCATGACAACATTGCCGCGCATCATCACCTC
>JBEIDW010000046.1:0-19392 GCA_040383265.1 Hyphomicrobiales bacterium | reverse complement strand
TTCCTGTCCAGTCGAGCGAGTCGAGCGCCCTGCTAACTTCGATCATGCCGTAGACCGGCGCCTCGAAAGCTCCCGCGAGTTCCGCTGTAACCATCTCGGCCGGTTTGCCGTTATGGCGGAACACCGGAAATGACGAGAGCTCTTTCCGAACGCTTACGACATCACCCAGTTCCACCACACCACGATCACCCGGCAATACATTGGCCGGAACAGGCGTCGAGAGGGCGCGCTCATCGATCATCTTGGAGGACTTTGGCAAGCCAAGCGTGATCGGAACCGGCTGACGGCCACCGCCGCGGTGCGAATAGCCCACCGTGCGGTCGGCATAGAGGCCCTGGAGCGTGTCATAGACATCGCCTTCCTCGACCTTGTGATACTCAAGACTATCCTGGTCGATGGCGGCGCGCACGCGCGGCATCTGCTGGCCAAAGCTGTCATCCACATCGACAATGAATGGAACCTTGGTAAAAGCCTCGCGCACTTTCTCCGCCGTCTTGCGGCGCGTTTCCGGGTCAGGGCCATAGATTTCAGCAAGCAGTGTCGCCATCACCGGTGGTCCAGGCGGCGGCTCTACAACTTTTATCGATGTGCCAGGCCTGACGGCAAGCGCGGTAATCTTCTGACGGAGGTCGAGCGCAATATCATGACTGGAGCGGTCACGATCACCTTTTCCAGACAGCGTGATCTGCACGTCACCCAGTTCGGGTGAGTTACGGACAAAGTAATGGCGCACGAGGCCATTGAAGTTGAAAGGCGCGGGTTCACCCGCAAAGGTCTGAACCGATACGACTTCCGGCAGTTGAAGCGCAACCTGGGCAACCTCCTGCAAGAGGCGGCTCGTGTCCTCAACCGAAGATCCCTCCGGCAGATCGACAACCACCTGTAATTCGGATTTGTTGTCGAAAGGCAGCAGCTTCACCGTCACGCTCTTTGTATAGAACAGCGAGAGCGAGCCGAGCGTCGCCACGCCAACCAGCAGCAGAAACACCCAGGACCGCGCCTTGGTCTTGAGAATGGGGCGCGCAACGGCAAGGTACATGCGGCCAAGAATGCCGCCATCCGCCGCGTCATGGCCTCCGCCATCGTGACCGTGGCCATGAGCGCCACCGCCGAATTTCATCATCAGCCAGGGCGTGACGGTGACCGCAATGAAGAAGGAGAAGATCATCGCTGCTGAAGCATTGGCCGGGATGGGGCTCATGTAGGGGCCCATCATGCCAGAGACGAAGAGCATCGGCAGCAGCGCCGCGACCACGGTCAGTGTCGCCACGATGGTGGGGTTGCCAACTTCGGCCACCGCCTCAATCGCCGCCTGCACGCGCGGGCGCCCATCCTTCATAGCCCAGTGGCGGGCAATGTTCTCGATCACCACGATGGCATCATCGACAAGGATGCCGATCGAGAAGATCAACGCGAAGAGACTCACGCGGTTCAGCGTGTAGCCCATGATGCGCGCAGCAAAGAGGGTCAGCAGAATGGTGGAGGGAATGACCACGGCCACCACAAGTGCCTCCCGCCAGCCGATCGAGAACGCCACCAGGAGCACGATGGAAACAGTCGCGAGGCCGAGATGGAAGAGAAGTTCGTTTGCCTTTTCGTTGGCCGTTTCACCGTAGTTTCGGGTGATCTGGACGTTGAGGTCTTCTGGAATGAGCGTGCCTTCCAACTCATGCAGGCGCTCGGTGATGCGTTCGGAAATGACAACGGCATTGGTCCCGGGGCGCTTCGCCAGCGCCAGGGTCACAGCCGGGACGGAGACCGGTTTGCCATCCACCAGCGTTACATCGGTTGCTCGAACTTCGCGGGAGTCCTGTGAGATGATCACATTGGCGACGTCACGCACGTAAACTGGGCGTCCGTCACGCGCGGTCATGATAATGTTGGCGATTTCGGTAGGTGACTGCAGCGTCTGCCCAGCGCTGAGCTTGATCTGCAAGCCATCGTCACGCAACTGGCCAGCTTCGAAGGAGCGATTGGCCGCGGCGATCTTGCCCGTGAGCTGCTGCAGCGTGATGCCGTAGAGCGACAGGCGCTCGGGGTCCGGCTCCACGCGGATTTCTTCCGGCTGATTGCCGGTGATATAAGTTAGCCCAATGTCTTCGAGCTTGGTGAGTTCTACCTGAAGCTCGCGCACGACGCGGCTCAGGCCATTGGCGGTCCAGCGCGAAGCGGCTTCTGGCTTGGGAGAAAGCGTGATGACATTGATTGCCACATCATCGATACCGCGCCCAATGACCAACGGCTCCGGGATGCCAACAGGAATGCGGTTCATGTTGGCGCGCAGCTTTTCATGCACACGCAGCACGGCCGCGTCTGAACTGGTTCCAACAAGGAAGCGCGCCGTCACCATCACGTTGTCGTCACGCGTCTGGGAATAGACATGCTCGACGCCATCAATGCTCTTCACAATGGTTTCGAGCGGCTCGGTGACAAGCTTCACCGCATCCTCGGCATTGAGGCCGTCGGCGCGCACCATGATGTCGACCATGGGCACGGAAATCTGTGGTTCTTCCTCGCGCGGCAGCGTCAGCAGCGCCACAAAGCCAACAGCAAAGGCCGCCAGAAGGAACAGGGGGGTGAGCGGCGACTGAATGAACTGCTTTGTCAGATTGCCTGCAATTCCAAGCTTCACGGCAGCACCACCTTGTCACCATCCGAAAGGCCAGTCAGAACTTCGACGAGCGTGACACCAGCATCATCAAAGGTCTCGCCGATGATGACCGGCACATCCGCCTCGCCCTGCGCCATGTTCACGCGCACATAGTCGACACCGGCACGGGTCGAAATGGCTTGCCTGGGAACGGCGATCATGCGGCGCTTGTCAACCGGTATCCAGACTCGGGTGCGCTCGCCCACGAAGAAATCGCCAAGCCCATCGACATCGGCATCCGCCAGTACACGGCCACCCTGGATTTCAGGATAGACTTTCACGACACGTCCACGGCGCGCTGGTGCGTCAGCACTCAGCTCGGTCATGCCGCGGCTACCGACGATCACCTCATCGCCTTCCCTCACATGCGCGGCGTGGCGCTCAGGCAGCGACAGGCGGAGAAAATAACCGCCACCAGCAATCCGGGCGATCGTCTCGCCCGGCATCACGACGGAACCCTTGGTCACGGGAACACTCAGTACCCGGCCCGGTGCTGGCGCAATCACCTCGCCTTCGGTGCGCTGCTGTTCCAGCACGGAGCGATCGGCTGCTGCCGCAGCACGCTGATTTGTCAAAACATCGACCTGTGTCTGGTAGGCGTCGATCTGCTTCTTCGGCACGACGCCCGCCTCAAAGAGCTTCTGGGCGCGGTCACGGTCGTCAGTGGCGTTCTTGAGCTGGGCATCGATGGCCTTGAGCCGGGCATCAATAGCGCCCAACTGCAAAGCCAGCTTGTCATCGACGATGACGGCCACGACGTCACCGGCCTTCACAGCACTTCCTTCCTCCACCGAAAGAGAGATGATGGTGCCGCCAAGCCTCGCCCTTGCGGGCACCAGGTCGCGGCTTTCCACCTGGCCAAACACCGCTTTAAGGTCCGGCTTTTCAACTGCCTTGACCGCGAATTCGGCCGACATCGCCGCCGGCGCAGCGAGTGTCAACGCAGAAAGGAAAGCGATGGTCATAGAAGACCAACCCCTGGTTGTGATGGGCGGTACAGGAATGATGTGCCACATGGTGGAGATGTTCCCAAAATGTTTGTCGGGCTGCCGCACAGGCCTGCAGTTGGCCATTCAACGGGCGTGAAACGCGTGTCTGTTACTGGAAGGCTTCGCCCTTACGGCAGCCCAGCGCCTTGAAAATCATGGCTGCGGGGCAAAAGCCCGTGATGGAAGCCTGAAGCATGTTGAGGCCGATGAAGGCGGTGAACAGCAGCCACCAGGGTGACACGAAGTAAACCAGCGCAACCGACAGCAGGATCATGACACCCGCAAAGGACATTACCGCACGATCAAGATTCATCTGAATTCTCCTTTGAAACTCTGGCCGGAGACTGTCCGGTCAATTCTGTATATCAACAGTCTCTAATATTAGCAAGTCAAAATATACAGTGAGGAGATGGCGGCATGGCGCGTTACCGGGCCAGCGTTCTGTTTCGCTTCAGGATTCAAAGCGGATGAGGACGCCCTGCTTGCCGCCTTGGCTGAAAGGGCTTGCCCGGTCAGCCAGATTGCGCACCAGCCAGCCCGCCATGCGCCCGACCGCACGCGGTTCGTCCATCAATTCATCGGGTGTGGGGGCACGGTCAGGGAAGATCATCGGCTGGCCATGATAGATGATGGCGAGATCGAGGTTCACGTCGTCATGTCGGCCCTCAAGGGTTATGGGCCCCTCCTCCGCCAGATCGGCAACCGCCTCCAGGAGTTGATTGGCGGCCGCGCTCGCCTGAAGGGCTGTTGCTGGCCGCAAGCCCCAAAGTTCTCCCCATCCCTCAAGCGTCTGCACCACGAAATCATGGCGCTGCGGCCCGGCTTCGATGGTGACAGCGGCCTTCTGGCTGATGCCAAGCCGCATCAGTGCGTTGAGGATTATCGCCACAATTGACGCCGACATCAGCGGTGACTGGAGCAGGATGCCGAGTACGCCAGGCGCGGCGTCCACGAATTTCGACGAACTCTGGACCGCAATGCCCACAGCCAGCGGCAGGCCGATGACCAGCATGCGCCGCGGCGACATCATGCGAGACAGTGCCAGCTGTGCGCCTGCCACGATGAAATAGCTTGCGGCATAGGCGAGAATGCCGCCCAGCACGGCGTCTGGCATCGCGATCACCACAGACAGCAGCTTCGGAAAGAAACTGAGGGCCGCCATGATGACGCCCGCGGCAATGCCTACCACGCGCGAGGTAACCCCCGTCGCGAAGGCAAGGCCAATGTTGGTGGACGAAAGCCCGAGATGCGTACCGCCGAGAAACGACGATAGAATGGTGGTGAGGCCCAGCGAGGACACGCCACGCGAAATCTGCCCGACATCAGGCTTGTTCCACTCGGCATCGTCCAACCGGTCGGTACTGATGATGACACCCATGTTGTCCACGGCCGAAACCATGGCGACGATGGCATAGGCTGCGATGAAAGACGGCGCCAAGGCAAAGCTGGGCAGGCTGAAGTCTGGCAGCGAGACCAGCGAAGCCTGGCTCATCACAACAGAAAAATTGTTCAGCTGCCCCAGCAGCGCTGACACGGCATAGCCCACGGCACAGCCAATCAGCATGGCGAAGAAGCGCTTGCCGCCTTTCAGCCAGACTGTCGCGGCGATGATTGCAAGGAGCGTCGCCAGCCCGGTAATGATTGAGGGCACATAAAAATCGACCCCCGACTTTGTCGCCAGGCCACGCACATCATTGAAGGCGTTCGGAACCATGGCAATTCCGAGTTCAATGGCGGCGGGTGCAGAGAAGATCGACTGAAACGCCTCAGGCTCGCTCACAATACGCTCGAGGGCATGAGGCACCATCGAAATGCCCAGCATCAGCACCACGACGCCACAGACTTCCGATGGAAAGAAGGCTCGCAGCTTGCGGAAGGTAAGGCCGACAAGAATCTGAACCAGACCCCCGATAAAGGCGAGGGTCGCAACCCCACCAGGGCCGGCCATAGTGCCTGCCGGTATGGCGAAGATGACGAACATGGGCGAGGACAAGGGAATGAGCAGCAATCCGCCGGCAAAGCGTGGCGACCCCGCCTGCAAGATGGCACCCACGCCACAGGCGAACAGGGTTCCCACACCATGCCCTGCTGCTCAGCCAGGCTGAAGCCGGCGCCCTTCGCCACCATGGCGGCGTAAACGAGAAAGACAATGGACAGGGCGGCGTGCTGCAGGCCGAGCACCAGGATCGAAGACAGCGCCGGCGTTTCTCCGGCGGCGAAGATGAGGCTACGGGGCCGTTTCATGGGCTGCACGGCCACATGCAACGCTGCATGACGCACGCCCAAGGCGCTTTGAATGAACCTGACAAATACTTTCGACACTGCATAAGCAGCCACCCCATCGCGACCGGCATGTCGAGCATGCGCAATCGCTTCGTTGACGCCTTCATTTTTGAAGTCCGGTGTTCGGCAAAAGACGCTGACTCGTCAAGCAGGTTTTCCTGAATGGTCCTACATCGCGATGACAGTTCTGCCGAAACACTTGCATGGCAGTTGCAAAGACAGCTAAAATTCAAACGCATGTCTGTATTTGACAGTGCCAGGAGGTGTCTCATGCTCAAGAAACTCGTCGTCGCCTGCAGCATTGCGCTTGGCGCACTGGGCAGCAACGCCGTTTTCACGCCAGCCGAGGCTGACGTCAAAGTCTATCTCGGCGTTCCCTTCCACCCCAATCGCGTCGGGCCGGGCTGGCGCTATTATAATGGCTATGGCTGGTATGACTACGGCCGCTATGGCGAATTCCGCCCCTACCGCACGCGGATGACCTGCGGCGAGGCGCGCCGCCGCGTGGATCGAAGCGGCTACTATAATGTCGACCCGCGTGACTGCGTCGGCAGCACCTACAGTTTCCGCGCCACCAACTACAGGGGCAAGCGCGTGACCGTCTATGTCAACTCCTATTCAGGCGCCATGTGGCGTTAGACAGCGCGTAACACGGAACGCTGCGGGTGGATGATACTGGTCATCCGCCCGCTTTTTTCATCTGAACCCAAACAAAAAAGGGCCTCCACACAGGAGGCCCTTTCGATTTGCGTGTCCCGTCCAAGCGTCAGGTCGGCAGGACGAAGAACCAGTTGGCCCAGAGCACCACACCGGCACCGAGGATCAGCGCAAGATAGGGCAGGAAGCCCGCCTTGCGTTCGCCCATTTCGCCCTCTTTCAGGCCCAGGTCTTCAAGCGCGCCCTTGGGGAAGCGACCGCCATCCTGGATGTAATGGCGATAGTAGAACACCGGGATGATGAGTGCCGCCATGACGAGGCCGGCCCACAGCGCGGTATTGTAGCCCCACACCTTGGCACCAGCACCCAGGAACAGGGCGTTGACGAAGGCCAGAACCGTGTTGAGCCCGATCAGGAAGGTCGGTGCCTTCCACGGACGGGCGATGTGACCCGAGTCGATACGGTGGATCCACCCGGCATTGAGGTTGAGGAAGTTGAAGATGATGTAGCCCACGTTCGAGATGGCAAGCACATAGAAGTAGCCGGCCAGGTCGGAGGCGAGCGCCAGGAGGAACACGTTGAAGGCGAGATCCGTCCACATGGCGCGGGTAGGCGCACCGTGCTCGTTCACATGGGTCAGGTAGCGCGGCAGCCAGCCATCCTTCGAACCCTGGTAGAGGGTACGGGAGGATCCGGCCATGGCCGTCATGATGGCAAGGAACAGCGCGAGGATCATCAGGATCACGAAGATCTGGGTGATGACCTTTCCGCCGCCCACCATGTTGCCGAGCGCTTCACCAATACCGGTACCGTCGACGATGCCGGGCGCCAGCATGCCCTCAAGACCCAGCACACCCTGGAAGGAGAACGGGATGAGGAAGAAGAACACCATGCAGAGCAGGCCCGAGAAGAAAATGGCCTTGAAGGTGTCAGTCTTGGGGTTCTTCAGTTCACGCGTGTAGCAGACGGCCGTTTCAAAGCCATAGGTCGACCACGCGGCAATGTAGAGGCCCCCGAGGAAGAGCGTCCAGCCGCCGATTGACCAGCCCGCCGCGTCAATGCCGGAATAGGCCGCTGTCGGCGGCACCAGCGCTGTCACGTTCGCCGAATTGATGGCGCCGGTGAAGATCGGTACGAGGCCAACCAGCAGCAGCGGGACCAGCACGATGATGGCAAGCCACTTCTGCGCCGCAGCCGTCGAAGCGATGCCCCGATGCTGGATGGCGAAGATGATCAGCATCAGGATGACGCCGATCACGAAGGTGGAGTTGAAGTTGAGCGTGCCCAGGCCAGGAATACCGAAGCTGTAGGCTGTCCAGGTGCGGACCGCCGGGGTCAACGCCTCAACGCCCGCCTGCGTGGCCACCGCCTTGATGGCATCGGCTTCCGCAACGCCGGCATTGGCCGCAATGTAGTCGATCACCGATTGGGTCTGCGCGGTGAACTGGCTGGCATTGGCCGCCACCCAGTCGATCACCATCTGCGAATCCCCCGCCGGGATCGGGAACAGCGCGTTGAGGATGTAGCCCGCAGCGATGGCGCAGCCGAGCGAGAGCACCGGGCTCCACGCGAACCAGTTGCACCACACCGACAGCGGGGCGATGAATTTCGAATAACGCAACCAAGCCGTTGCGCCATAGACCGAGGCGCCACCCGACTTGTTGCCAAACATGCCGGCAATTTCAGCGTAGGTGAAAGACTGCAGGAAGCCCATGATCATCGAGATGATCCAGACCAGGAAGGCAAGCTTGCCCGTGGTGCCGGCGATACCGCCAATCGAAAACAGCACGAGTGGAGGCACGCCGGCGGCGACCCAGAAGGCCCCCTTCCAGTCTAATGCGCGTACGAGCTCGCGCGAGCCTTGTTCAGATGACATTTCGCTTCCTTCCTTTGTTTCCTTTTTCCCATTCCGCGTGAAACCCTGCCCTCTTGCGGGGCAGTAACATTCAAGCGGTGGCGCAGGTCACAAGGCCGCGCAGTGCGCGGTTCCCCCTTCCAACCCCCAGGAATTAATTTTTAATCGCATTATATCGACGGTCAAGAAGAACTATGAGATAGTTCAACCAGACTGCCGGTCCGGTTTTGCCTTTACCGGATGTGATTTTTGATGACGGAGCTTGCAATGCAAATTTTGCGGCAGCGCAACATGCCTCCTGCCCCAAGCCGCATCCTGCGGCCTGGGGTAAGATCTCTCATGCCCAATGTTGAGCGTCATGTGGTGCCCGGTGGCGGCAGTGTTGTCGTAGAACTGAAGGCGGGCGATTCCATCACCCTGACCGATATTGAGGGCGGCCAGACATGTGAAGTTTGCTTTGCCGGATCAGAAGGCGCATTTGATCTGTCAGGACTAGGCACACGCGCCGATGGCAAAGCGGCAGGGCTCAAGTCCATGCTGGGAAGCCGGCGTGAGGATGCTATCCGGACTGTCTCCGCATTGCGGCGGCGCAACATAGATCTCGCAAAGGCGGAAAGCCTGACCCTGTTCGGCGCCAGCGGCAGCCCCCGAAGTTCCGCGAATTTTTCTGCGATGCGGGATGGACTCCTCATCGTGGCCGCGCCCGGGCCCGACATGAGCCCCGAATCACAGGATACAACCACCGACATCGAGCTTCGGATCACGCGGCGGACCCCCAGTAGCAAACAGTTCGATATTCTGCCTGAACCTCTGGCGGACCCGATCCACGACATCCGCATCAAGGCGGCCACGGCTTCAGCCTATCTGGTGCGGGCGGGCGAATACATCCAAGTGATTGACGTCTCAGGCCGTCAGTGTACGGATTTTCAGGCGCTTTCAGCCCGCAAGGTGGACAAGGGCCTCGACTACGCGCTCGATTCGACCGTGACGCGCACGCTGCTGGGGCGGAGTTACCCGACCCCCGGCCTTCCCTCAAAGGCCTTCGACAGGGAATTCGAACCCCTCATCGAGATCGTGCAGGATACGGTGGGCCGGCATGACGCCTTCGCCACGGCCTGCAACAGCCGCTACTATGACGACATGGGCTATCCTGGCCATATCAACTGCACCGACAACTTCAACTACGCGCTTGCGCCCTATGGAGTTGCGCCGCGCAAAGGCTGGGAAGCGATCAACTACTTCTACAACACCAATATCGACCACCATAACCAGCTCTATCTGGACGAGCCGTGGTCGCGCCCCGGAGACTATGTGCTGATGCGGGCGCTGACCGACATCATCTGCGTTTCCTCTTCCTGCCCAGACGACATCGACGCGGCGAATGCCTGGGAGCCAACCGACATTCATGTCCGCACATATTCCAGCACCGAGAAATTCACGAGAGCAGTGGCTTACCGCATGACACCCGACGCCGACGCGCAACTCACCAGGGAAACCGCTTTCCATCCACGCCTCTCGGCGATGACGCGGAACTATACCGAGTATCGAGGCTACTGGCTGCCGAACCGGTTCAACAACGATGGGCCCACGGACGAATACTGGGCATGCCGCGAAAAATGCGTGGTGCTTGACCTCTCGCCATTGCGGAAATTCGAGGTGACAGGGCCAGATGCTGAAGCCCTGCTGCAATATTGCCTGACACGCGACATTCGCAAGCTCTCGGTAGGCCAGGTGGTCTATTCGGCCATGTGCTACGAGAACGGCGGCATGATTGACGACGGCACCGTGTTCCGTTTGGGCCAGAACAACTTCCGCTGGATCGGCGGCGATGATTACTCCGGCATCTGGCTGCGTGAGCAGGCGGAGAAGATGGGTTTCAAGGCCTGGGTACGTTCTTCAACCGACCAGTTGCACAACATTGCGGTGCAGGGACCGAACAGCCGCGAGCTGCTGAAGGAAATCATCTGGACTCCCGCTGCCCAGCCTTCGATCAGCGAACTTGAATGGTTCCGTTTTGCCGTTGGGCGCATCAAGCATTTCGAGGGCGCTCCCGTGGTCGTGTCCCGCACCGGCTACACGGGCGAACTTGGCTATGAAATCTTCTGCCATCCGAAGGATGCCCTGACGGTGTTCGACGCAGTGTGGGACGCGGGTCAGAAATACGGCATCAAACCCATGGGCCTCGAAGCCCTCGATATGGTGCGCATCGAGGCCGGCCTCATCTTCGCCAATTATGAATTCGACTCTGAAACCGATCCGTTCGAGGCGGGCATCGGCTTTGCAGTGCCCCTGAAGTCCAAGGCCGATGATTTCATCGGCAAGCAGGCGCTTATCCAGCGGAAAGAGCATCCTCGCCGCAAACTCGTCGGCCTCGATATCGACTCGAACGAGGCAGTGGGCCATGGCGACTGCGTGCATATCGGTCGCGCTCAGGTGGGTGTGGTGACAAGTTCCATGCGTTCGCCCATCCTTGGCAAGAATATTGCGCTTGCCCGCGTTGATGCGCTCAACGCCGAACTTGGAACCGAAGTGGAAATCGGCAAGCTCGACGGCCACCAGAAGCGGCTTCCGGCAAAGATCGTCAAATTCGCCCATTACGATCCGGACAAGACAAGGCCGCGCTCCTAAAGAGCCCTCATCCGCCGCGTTCCGCACCACCGTCTCACATTGCCGCGCAACGGGAGAAGGACTTGCCTTTTCCTTCTCCCGCGCCCCTCGTGGGAGAAGGTGCCAGAAGTGCGGATGAGGGCGCCAATCCGCTCGCCGCGCCCAAAAACAAAATCGCCGGGACACGCCCGGCGATCATGTAATTCCGCGTGATAGTCTGGCTGCTTACTTGGTGGCCAGATAGGCCTCAAGCGAGTCGTCCATTGCATCCTTCCATGGCGTGTGATGCTTGGGGCTCATCGTGCCCGTCATCAACGAGCGGTAGGCATTGTTACGGAAGCCCATGATGTCATCCATCTTGTGGTGCTCCCAGACCATGAAGGTCTTGTTGACGCCCTCGATATCGAAGGTCGGATAGTCGGTGGCCTCGATCAGTTCCTTGACGTAGTCGCCCTGGAACCAGATCATCTGCTCGGCGTCCTGAAGCTTCTCCTCGCGCTTCAGCCACTTCTTCCAATCCTTCTTCATGGCATCCGCCTTCGGCAGCTTGATGCGGCCAAGAATGATGTCACGCACATACCACGCCTGGGCATCGAACATGTTGAAGGTGTAGAACTGGTCCTGCATGCCGATGTAGAAGAACTTCGGATTCTCCTGCCACACCACGCCCTTGTAGAGGTTTTCCGGCCACAGGCGGTTCGCCGTCTTGAGGCGCAGATCCTCCGGCAGGTAGGGGAAGTAATGCTGGTAGCCCGTGCACAGGATGATGGCGTCCACATCCTTCTTGCTGCCATCCTTGAAATAGGCGGTCTTGCCCTCGACCTTCTGAAGAAGCGGGCGCTCCTCGAAGTTCTTGGGCCACTTGAAGCCCATGGGCTTGGAGCGGTAGGTGGTCGTCACCGACTTGGCGCCATACTTCCAGCACTGCGAACCGATGTCCTCGGCCGAATAGCTGCGTCCGATAATCAGGATATCCTTGCCCTTGAACTCCAGCGCATCGCGGAAGTCATGGGCGTGCAGAACGCGGCCATTGAAACTGTCGAGGCCGGGGAAGAACGGCGTGACGGGCGTCGAGAAGTGCCCGCTCGCGCAGATCACATAATCGAACTCTTCCGTCGTCATGATGTCCTTCACGCGGTTATGCGCGGTGACGAGGAACTTCTTTTTCTTCTTGTCGTAGTTCACCATGCGCACCGGCGTGTTGAACTTGATCCACTTGCGCACGCCTGCCTTCTTCACGCGGCCGACGATGTAATCCCACAGCACGGCGCGCGGCGGATAAGACGGGATCGGCTTGCCGAAATGCTCCTCGAAGCTGTAATCAGCAAATTCGAGGCACTCCTTTGGCCCGTTTGACCAGAGGTAGCGGTACATGGAGCAGTGAACGGGCTCGCCATATTCATCAAGGCCCGTGCGCCACGTGTACTTCCATAGCCCACCCCAGTCATCCTGCTTCTCGTAGCAAACAACCTCGGGGATCTTCGCCCCCTTCTTCTTCGCCGACTGGAAGGCGCGGAGGGCGGCAAGCCCGGAGGGGCCAGCGCCGATAACTGCAACTCTCGTCATGTTCTCTCCCTGGTGTTTATTTCTGGCCGCCATCACTCGGGATAAATGCCAGGTGATGTCGGCTTGCCATCATCATATTTGGAAAGCCATTCGACTGTCGTCGGGCGATAGCGGGTCAGCCCCTTGTAATCGATCAATTCCGGCGGAAGATCGCGCAGAACGCGGTGGAAGCGGCGGCCCCATTTGGGAATGGTCACCAGTTCTTCCATCTTGATGAGATAACAGCGGATGACGAAGAGGATGGCGTTAGAGCGCGGCAGCCGCCAGAGCGTCTGCAATTCGCAGCGCAGGTGCACCTTTGCGCCCACATTCTCCGGCGTCACCGTGGCGCGGTCCGGGCCCCACTTGTGGTAATTCTCTGGGCTCGTGTCGAGGCGCGGGTTAATGGTCATCGTCCAGTTTAGGCGGCGCACCGGCTTGCCAAGCTGAAGGTTGAGCAGGAACTTCAGCGCGCGGTCAAACACGCCGCTCTCATGCGCCAGCGGCACGGGGCCATGCCATTCATGGAAATTCATACCGATATCGAAATCAAGGGACCAGTCGGCCTGCGTGGTTACCATGCCGGCATCGCACCACAGCGTGTTGTCGCGCTGGTCGACGACGACGAGATCGCCCTGCGTCTGACGGGAAATGAATTCGAGCGGCTCCATCGGCAGCGTGGACGCATCACCGAATGTAAAGGTCTGGTCGATGCCCATGGGCCGGTTGATCCAGTGCCAACGGTCGCCATCCTTGGTGAGCGAGAACAGTTCCGGGAATCCGGCCGCCTTCTGCTCCATCAGCAGTTCGAGCGTGTCCCACTGCGCGGCCATCATGTGCGGCAATGCCTGATAACGCAGCGGATCTTCCTTCAGCACCTGGGCGCGGTCTTCCATCTCCGCCAGATAATGCTCATCAATGTCGATCAGCTTGTTGTAGGCATGGCCGGGAGGACCCGCGGGCACATGCGGCTCCATGTTCACCGAATACATGTATTTGTCTTCGTTGAACGGGAAGGGGAAGCGGCGGATGGTCTCCGGGCTGTTGCGGGCCGTGTAGTCGCCGCGGAACGTTTCCTTGCGGAATGAAATGTTCAAGGCCAGTCCTCCTAGAGATCGAGTGTGATGGTGCCGCCGCTGATGCGGGACACGCAAATCATGATCTTCTTGCCGGACGCTTTGTCATCCGGTTCGAGATAATGGTCATTGTGCTGAATGTCGCCGGTGCAGGCGGAAACTGCCGTTTCGCACTGGCCGCAGGCGCCGCCGCGACAGAGATAGGCGGCATCAATGCCAGCCGCTTCCACGGCCTCAAGGATGGACTGATGCGCAGCGACTTCAATGGTCTTGTTGGATCTCGTCAGAATGGCCTGGAACGGTTTGCCCGGCGGGGGCGCCAGGAATTCTTCCGAATGCAGGTTCTGCTGCGGCCAGCCGAGCGTCGTTGCCTTGCCCAGAACGCCCTTGATCATACCCGCCGGGCCGCAGACGTAGAGATGCGTGCCAAGCGGCTGACCGGACAGAATGGCCTCCGTCGGGATGAAGAGCTTTTCCTCATCGCAATAAACCTTCACCCGGTGCGCGCCATAACGCTGCTGGAGTTCCTTCCAGTAAGCGCCATGGGTACGGGTGCGGACGGCATAGTGCAGTTCAAACGCCCTGCCCTCGCGCTCCATCTGGTCCATCATCGCAATGAAGGGCGTAACGCCGATGCCGCCCGCCATCATCACGTGTTTCTTGCCGCGGTGATCAAACGCAAACAGGTTGACGGGATTGCTCACCGTCAGCGTGTCACCTTCCTTCAGTTTCTCATGCAGGAACGCGGAGCCGCCGCGCGAGTTCTCCACCCGCAGAGCGCTGATCTCATAACCGCCGGTATCGCTGGGAGAGGACATGAGCGAATAGGGATTGCGGCGCAGCACCTCGCCGTCCCGCATGGAGACGATCACATGCGCGCCGCCAGAGAAAATCGGCATCGGCTGGCCATCGGTCCGTTCAAAACGGAACCGCTTCACCTTATCAGCAACCTGCGTGATCTTCGCCACGCGGACTGTCATGTCGGTATTGAGGGTCACGGGAATAGCTCCTCAGGCTTGGGCGCGGTGCCCGGCTCCTCTGCATCGATGTTGACGCCCTGAAACGCGCCGATCCGGCGGGAGAAATGATCGCGCACCAGAAGCGGCAGGCCGCAATGGCTGCAGGTGAAGGGGCTGGTCGTCACGTTTTCGGTGATGCCCTTGCAATGGACGCACTGCACGCGCCGCGCCGTGGACCCGCGGTGCTCGGCATGGATCGAGTTGTGGTCAACGCCATGCGACGCCGCCACCTGCACGGCCTGGGCGATGAAGCCTTCCGTGCCGGCGGCATAGATTCGCGTTCCCATCTTCGCCTGGCCCAGAACCACGTTGAAGCGGTTCAGCAGCACCGGAATTGTGGGTGCCACCCACAGATCATGCGGATTGAGGGCAGCCAGCGTCTTGTCGTGCTCATGGGCCCTGGAGGCCGTCGGAACATACAGGATGTCAGACTTCGCGAGGAAGTCCGGACCAGCCGCCTTCACCTGATCCACCAGAGCCAGCGCCCCTTCGCCCTCGAGGGCGAAGAGGTGCCGGGTGGCATTGCTGTCAACGTTGAGGCCGCTGTAAACAGGGCGGCTCCTGATGCCTGCTACGAGCATTCACGTACTTTCCGATATCAGCCGACGGCGGTGCGTTTCTTCTTCTCCGGATCGTCGAAGGTGATGGTGTGGGCAATGGCCTTTGCCTTCACGTTCTTGCCGCGCACTTCCAGCGGCGTGCCCTGCTTGGCATAGCCCACTTCCATGCGGGCAATGCCCATGCTCTTCTTCGTCAGCTTGGAATAGCTTGGGCAGGTGATGACGCCAACCTTGCGGCCATCGGCCCACAGTTCGTCGCCAAGGTCCGCCGGCCCGTCGGCGTCGATCAGCACGCCGAAGATCTTGAAGCGCTCCTTGCCCTTGAGCCTGTAGTGTTCCTCAGCACCCCGGAAGCCGGTCTTGCCCGGGCTCACCGTGAAGTCGAGGCCAAGTTCCCACAGCGTATCGCCCGGGGCCTGGTCCGCGAAGGGATACATCTGCGAATTGTCATAGGGATAGAACAGCAGGTAGCTCTCGACGCGCAGCATGTCGAGCACGCTGAAGCACACGGGAATGATGCCCATGCTCTTGCCCTTGTCGAGGATCGTGTCCCAGACCATCGGCGCATCCTGACCGCGCACGAAGATCTCATAACCGCGCTCGCCTGTATAGCCGGTGCGCGAGATCATCACAGGCGCACCAAACAGCGTCGTCTGCATGTGGTGGAAATACTTGAGGTCGCGGATGCCCGGCACGTGCTGGGCGAGGAAGTCCACCGCCAGCGGCCCCTGCAGGGACAGGTCATGCAGGTCGTCGTCGAACAGCACCGCAACATTGCGGCCCATGGCAGCCTTCACAATCTGCTCATGCGCCGAGCCCGACCCATGCACCAGCATGAAGGAGTTGGGTCCGGTGCGGTAGACGATGCAGTCATCGGTGAACATGCCGCGGTCATCCAGCATGCAGGCATAGACCGACTTGCCCGGATAGACCTTGTTGATGTCGCGCGTGGTGATGTAGTCAAGCACCGCGATGGCATGCGGCCCGACGAGGTGGACCTTCTTGAGGCCCGAAACATCCATCAGCCCCGCCTTGGTGCGAACGGCGATGTGCTCCTCGAAGATATCCTTGTCATAGGTCCAGGCGGTGCCCATGCCGCTCCAGTCCTCAAGCTTAGAACCCAAAGCCCGGTGACGGTCGGCAAGCGTCGAAAATCTCCATGAAAGCGGCATCGCGTCCCTCCTGTTCCTTTCCTGTGTGGAATAATTTTTTCCCGAGTGTACACGGGAATTGATGAAGCGCAAGCCGTGAAATCAAGGGCGGCGGCGCGGATCACCCCCTGCGACGCTTTGCTCCTGCCTGTCGAAAACGCCGGGCATCCAGTGGCGCAAAGCCCCAGCCTTTACAAGATCATATCTCGCGGTTCTTCAGCGCCTGCGCCACCCGGGTGAAGGTCTTCATCAGGACTGCTGCCGTCTCCTCATCGGTGGTCCGCGCCAGCGCTTTCTCCATGCAGGAAAGCCAGGATTTCGCCTCCACCTCGCCGATCGAGAGATGCGCATGCATCTGCTTCACATTGGAATGGCGGAACTGCTCCACATAAAGCTGCGGGCCGCCGAGAAAGCCGGAGAGGAACATGAACTGCGCCACGCGCGCATGGGCAAGCCCGTTGCCTGCATTGTGCATGACGCGCAAAGGCTCGCCTTCAGGCTCCGTCTCGACCAGATCATAGAAGGTGTTGACCAGAAGCCTTACACCCGCCTCACCGCCGATCCGCTCATAGGGTGTCTGGAATGGAGTGGCCGCCATGATGCAGCTCCCGGTGCTTGAACCAAGCTCAGGCTATCTCAGCGGGCCGCCGCGTCAATGTGGCGTTTGCGACATGCGACGCGATGGCAAGCGCCGAGGTCAGCCCGGGCGACTCAATGCCGAACAAATTGATGAGACCAGGGATGCCATGGACGCTCCGGTCCTGAATGACGAAATCCTGCGCGGGGGCACCCTGCGGCACGATCTTCGGGCGGATACCACTGTAAGCTGGCGTCAGCAGTCCTGCGGTGATCCCTGGCCAGTAGCGTTTGATGGCCTGAGCAAAGTCCACGGCCTTCTCAGGACGGACCATGTAATCAATGCTGTCGATCCACTCCACATCCGGCCCGAAGCGGGCATTGCCGTTGAGATCGAGCGTCAGATGCGTGCCGAGCCCGCCCGGAACGGGAACCGGATAAATCAGCCGCGAAAAGGGCGACCGTCCCGCAAGCGAAAAGTAACTCCCCTTGGCGAGATAACTCCGTGGCACGTGATGCTGTGAAAATCCCGCAAACCGCCGCGCCAGCGCCGGCGCATCAAGGCCCGCTGCATTCACGAGCAGCTGGCAGGAGAGTGTTGCGGGTTCATTGCCGCCGGTTTCGATGGTGATGGCCTCTCCAGCCACATCCGCGCCACGCACCGGTGTATTGAAAGCGATCACCGCGCCATGGGCTTCCGCATCGCCCAGCAGCGCCAGCATCAGGGCATGACTGTCGACGATCCCGGTCGAGGGCGAAAGCAGCGCGCCGTGGCAGCTGAGCGCCGGTTCGAGCGCCAGCGCTTCAGCTTGTGACAGCATGGCGATGTCGGCAACGCCATTTGCGCGCGCCCGCGCGGCGATGCCGTCGAGCTTCCCGCGCTCCTCCTCTGAGGTCGCAACAATCAGCTTGCCGCAGCGGCTGTGGGGAATGCTGCGCTCAGCGGCATAAGCATAAAGACGCTCGCGGCCCTCCACGCAGAAGCGGCGCATCAGGCTGTCGTAGGGATAATAGATTCCAGCGTGGATCACCTCGCTGTTGCGAGACGAGATACCAGTGCCGACCGCATCGGCGGCTTCGAGGATGACAACCTCGCGGCCGGCCTCCGCCAGCGCTTTTGCAATGGCCAGGCCCACGACGCCCGCACCGATAATGGCGCAGTCAAAGTCCGCTTGTCCGCTCATGCGGAGCTGAGCGCGGCGAGGCTTTCGGGAAGCACCTGGCCGCCATCGACGATCAGCGTCTGCCCCGTGACGTAGCCCGCTTCGCGCGAAGCAAAATAGAGCGCGGCGTGGGCGATGTCCTCCACGCTGCCAAGCCGCCCCATGGGGATCGACGCCACCATGGCCTGACCATAGGCCTCGCCCTCAGCGAGAAGGCCATCGGTGATGATGTTGCCGGGCAGGACCGCGTTGACCGTGATGCCATATTTGGCAAGCTCAATTGCCGCAGAGCGCATGAAGCCGAGTTGGCCCGCTTTGGACGCGCCATAATGCGTCCAGCCTGGATAGCCCGTCACCGGACCGGTGATCGAGGAGGTCAACACGATGCGGCCCTGATCCGATTGCTTGAGATAGGGCAAGGCGGCCTTCACCGCGTTGAACGTACCCTTCAGGTTCGTGTCCGAAACGAGATCCCAGTCCTGTTCCGTCATGTCCTCAAGCGTTGCAGCGGGAAAGATACCCGCATTGGCACAAAGAACATCAAGACCGCCATGACAGCGCACGGCCTCGGCCATCGCGGCGTCCATGCCGGCACGGGATATGACATCTCCCACCATGCCACGTGCGCCATGGCCGATCTCCGCCGCTGCCGCCTGCGCCTCTCCGGCATGGCGCGATGTGATCAGAACCTTCGCGCCTGCTTCGGCAAAGACGCGCGCGATGCCCTTGCCGATTCCCTTGGAACCACCTGTGACGACGACGGAGCGGTTCTTGAGAGATTGACTCATCCGGCCTCTCCGTCACGCCGCGCGCAACGCAAGGTGGGGCGTTTCGGCAGACCGCGGCTTGCGCGCGGCAAGCATGCGCTCCGCCTTTTCGGGCTCGAACTGGCCTGTCTCAAAAATGTAGCGAACGAGTTGCCCGCGCCGCATCAGGCCCAGCGCGCGCATGGTCTTGTTGTTGTGGGCCTTCACCGTGGAGGCGCTGATCAACAGCATGTGGGCGATCTCCTTGTCGGAGAGGCCGCAGGCGATCAGCTGCGTGATGAGCCACTGCACCGGCGTGAACTTGACGGGCTTGGGCGCGTAGCGAAAGGCGCGGAGCCAGGCTGCCCCCTGCTCAACCGGCGTTTCGCGCTGCATGCGGTCCATCAGAAGAAAGCCTGCAGGCCTGTCTGGGCCCGGCCCAGGATCAGTGCATGAACGTCATGCGTGCCCTCATAGGTGTTCACCGTCTCAAGGTTTTGTGAATGCCGCATGAC
>JBEIDW010000045.1:0-19889 GCA_040383265.1 Hyphomicrobiales bacterium | reverse complement strand
TGCCCTGAAGGCCAAAACCGATGCCCACACCAAGCGCGCCGGCCATGATGGCGAGGTTGGAGAAGCCCAGCCCGGCGGTGGCAAGCGCAATACCTGCCGCTATGATGTAGCCCGCGTAGGACGCGCCCTTCAGAATTGAGTCCTGAACGCCCTTGTCGATCCGCGTCTGCGAGAGGATGCGGCGATCAAGCCACGTATTGAAAAGCTTGGTGGCGATGATGCCGATGACGAGGATTGCGAGAACGGACAGAACCAAGGCCGGCGAAATCTGGAGACTGCCAACCTGCACGCCAAGTGTGAGAGAGTTGAGCAGGCCGCGAAAATCAACCCAGGTCAAAGTCCATATAATGACAAGCAACGGTATGCCGGCGATCAGGAACACGAGGTCGACAGCGGTCCGGAAAAGCAAGCCGATCCGCTCGATGGCGCGTTCGCCAAAGCCGGTGACGCGACGGATGAAACTGCCGACAGTGCTTTGCGGATCAAAACTCGCGGCCACCGCTGCATCAGCGAGATAATAGAACAGAAGCAGCACAGTCAGCACCATGGCCGTGCGGATGACCTGGTGGGCAATGTAGTCAGCGAGCGAAATATACCCAAGCGCAAGTGCGGCAAAACCGGCCGTGATAAGTGCCCAGGCCAACGGCGCCAGAAAGCTGATCCAGTTGAAATACACCCTGCGGCCGCCGGGGTTTATCAATCCCGACTGGTTGCGCAGAACATAAACGGTGATTGCAATCAAGATCAGCAGGATCACCGCCGCAGCTGCGGACTGCCCGATCGAATAATTGAGGCCGATATACAAGCCCTCCGCCACCAGGCCCAACTGCGTATTGAGCGTGGCGATGAAGGCGATCAGCGTGACAAGGGAGGAAAAGCGCACTGCGGCCTTGTCATCGAGATCAAGAAGGCGCAGTTCCGGAAACCGTGGTGCCGACAAGCTGCGTGCAACCACATGGTAAACCAGCGTTACGCTGATGAGCGCCACGAGGGCGGTCCACAACATCATCATGCGTGGCGTCAGATAGCCAGCGGCCTCGAGTGCCAGATGAATGGGCAGGATAAGCGCCACCAGCAAGGCAATGGTGGTGATCAGCCCGCGTACAACGATCCAGATGCGCGCGGTATCATCAATCTTGGCAGTTGTACTGACATAGTGCGACAGTACCCGCCGCGTCCACTCGTCGCCGATGCGGTAGGTGACGCCAAGCATCACGAGCAAAACGGGAATAAGCAGCAGCCCAAAGGGATTTCCATTGGCACTGACGTCCGCCCACCAGTTGCCGATCAGCAGACGCAGCCCCTCGACCATGGTGCGCAGCCCAACCCAAGTATCAGCCCACAGGCTGGGACTGAAAATCGAACGGGTCTGCACGAAGACGCGGTCATAAAACTGCTCACGCTGCAGGACGGTCGCGCGGCCGGCCGCCTGTTCCGCGGCGACGGCGATAACGTCGTACTGAGACTTGATGCTCTGCAATTTGTCGCGCGAGGCCGTCAGATCCGCGCGCGTCTGCTTCACGGCGCTATCTTCAGGGTGACCGTCGCTGGGTGGTGGCCCAAGAGACGCAATCTGCTTGTCCACCTCCGCCAGCGGGCTGAGCAGGTTGACGGATTGTTCAGCCGCAGATGTCCTGATTTGCTCCAGCGTCGCACGGAAATCCGTCAGTTCCTGGTCCGTGAGGACTGGATTGAGCAGTTTCTGGCTGGTTTCAGCGAGGGTGGTGCGCAACTCCTGCAGCGTGCGTTCGTTCTGGCCGAAAATGGTCTGATCGAACGCCTGTGCCGCATTCAGGAACAGAAAACACGCGCAGATAGCCGCAAGAACGATCCGGGCTGCGCGCATGGCCTACACCAACCGGCTCTGCTCGATCGCCGCTGCGATGAAGGATTTGAACAGCGGATGCGGATCGAACGGCTTCGACTTCAGTTCCGGGTGATACTGAACACCGATGAACCATGGGTGGTCAGGATACTCGACCGTCTCCGGCAGCAACCCGTCCGGGGATAGGCCAGCGAACGCGAGACCTGCCTTTTCGAGCCGCTCACGATAGTGGGTGTTGACCTCGTAGCGATGACGATGCCGCTCCGAAATCCGTGTCGAGCCATAGATTTCGGCGATCTTGCTGCCGGGCTTCAGGGCCGCGTCGAAAGCACCCAGCCGCATGGTGCCGCCAAGATCGCCCCCGGCCTTGCGGATTTCCAGCTCATTGCCGTTCATCCACTCCGTCATGGTGCCGACGACAGGTTCCTTGGTTTCACCGAACTCGGTGGAACTCGCATCACTGATGCCGCAAAGTGAGCGCGCCGCCTCGATGCACGCCATCTGCATACCGAAGCAGATGCCGAAATACGGCACCTTGCGCGTACGCGCGAAGGTCGCCGCCTTGATCTTGCCCTCCGAACCACGCTCGCCGAAGCCGCCGGGCACCAGAATGCCGTGAACGCCTTCGAGATAGGGGGCGGGGTCTTCCTTCTCGAACACTTCTGATTCGATCCAGTCGAGGTTTACCTTCACCCGGTTGGCGATGCCGCCATGGACGAGAGCCTCCTGCAGCGACTTATACGCATCGAGCAGGCCGGTGTATTTGCCGACCACCGCGATGTTCACCTCGCCCTCGGGCTGGGTGATACGTTGCATGATGTCCGTCCAGACGGAAAGATCCGGTTCACGCGCGTCCTTGAAGCCAAAGATCTCGAGGACTTCCCTGTCGAGCCCTTCGTTGTGATAGGCGCGGGGCACATCATAGATCGACTTCACGTCCAGCGCCTGGATGACCGCCGTGGGCCGCACGTTACAGAACAGCGCAATCTTGCGCCGCTCGTTCAGTGGAATTTCACGGTCGGCGCGGCACAGCAGGATGTCCGGCTGTATGCCGATGGACCGCAGTTCCTTCACCGAGTGTTGGGTCGGCCTGGTCTTCAGTTCACCGGCCGTCGGAATATAGGGCAAGAGCGTGAGGTGGATGTAAAGACAATCTCCGCGCGGCTGTTCCTGGCCGAACTGGCGGATGGCCTCGAAGAATGGGAGGCCCTCGATATCGCCGACGGTGCCGCCAATTTCGACCAGCACGAAATCATACCCATCATTGCCGGAACGGATGAAGTTCTTGATGGCGTCCGTCACATGCGGAATCACCTGCACGGTCCCGCCCAGAAAATCGCCGCGCCGTTCCTTGGCGATGATTTCCTGATAGATCCGGCCGGTGGTGATGTTGTCCTGCTTGTTGGCGTGGCGCCCCGTGAAGCGCTCATAATGGCCAAGGTCGAGGTCGGTCTCGGCCCCGTCATCGGTGACAAACACTTCGCCATGCTGATACGGGCTCATGGTGCCCGGATCGACGTTGAGATAGGGGTCAAGCTTGCGCAGGCGGACCGAAAATCCGCGCGCCTGCAACAGCGCACCCAGTGCCGCCGAAGCCAGGCCTTTGCCAAGGGAAGAGACCACGCCGCCAGTGATGAAAATATATCGCGCCATGGAATTTTACCCTATCCGGTTCATATCATGATTTAAAGCCCGGAAACGGCGTCTCCGGGCTTTGTGGATAACTCTGTGTGGGCGGTTACGGGCTAACCGGAACCTGAGGCTGGGTCGGCGCCGCCGGAGCCAGCTGCGGCAGAACCGAGCTGTCTGATGCTGGCGCCGCAGGTTCCCCGGTTGCTGCCGCGGGCGGCGGCGTCACGCCGTCAATCACCGATCCGGTGCCGCGCTGGGTGGCGATGACGGTGAGGGCGATCGATGTGCAGAAAAAAGCCACCGCCAGATAGGCCGTCGTCCGGGTCAGAGCATTGCCCGCGCCACGCGCCGTGAACAGGCTTCCACCACTTCCACCGCCGACACCACCACCGATGCCAAGCGCACCGCCCTCGGAACGCTGCAGCAGCACCACCCCGATCAGGGCGAGCGCGATGATGAGATGAACTACGAGAATGACGGTTTCCATGGAACTTCCGGCGATTGCGCGATCAATTTGGCGTGGCTTTACCCGCTTCATATGGGGAAAGCAACCGGTGGCGGAAAGGGGCGCTCAATCCGTCTTGTACCGGTAGCGGAAGGTACAGCACTTGGCTCCTTCCATGATGGTCTGCTTGCGCTCCAGCGTAATGTTCGGGTCGTAACCCTCGCAGAACGTTCCATCCCGGTTGCAGGACAGGAGATGGCCGATCTTACCTAGCCCCATCTCCTTGTAGGTTTCAGCATAACGGCAGCGCGTGATGTCGAAGTCGAAGGTCGTGTCGCTGGCCTCCAGCACCTTCATCTCCAGCGCGCCGTCTGCGGTCCAGAGTTCATAGAGCTTGATGAAATCGGCCATGGACGTGCTGCCACCCGCTGTCTCGGCGAAGTGCCGGCCCTCCGCCACAGCCGCCTTGCGGATCGCCGCGTCGAGGATCGCGTTGGCCCTCTCCTCCCCGATCTGAGCCACCATCTCGGCATAGATCGGGCCGATCACCTGGGCCTGGAGGGTGCGCTTGGTCAGGGTGGGGATCTCGGCCATCAAGCGTAAACCTTTATGATACCGAGAAAATCAGCAGCTTTGAGGCTTGCGCCTCCAACCAGCGCGCCGTTCACATTCGGCTGGCTCATCAGTTCGGCAGCATTTGACGGCTTCACTGACCCACCATAGAGAATGCGGGTCTGGCTACCGTCCGCGCCCATGATCCCTGAAAGCTCCTTGCGGATCAGGGCATGGACTTCCGCCACCTCGGCGGTTGTTGGCGTAAGGCCGGTGCCAATGGCCCAGACGGGCTCATAAGCGATGACGGTGTTCGCGGCGGTAGACCCCTCGGGCACGGAGCCCTTCAACTGGCGGGTGACAACGTCCAACGTCTTGCCACCCTTGCGTTCTTCCAGCGTTTCGCCGACGCAGATGATGGCGGTCAGGCCGGTTTTCTGTGCGGCCCAGGCTTTCTTCTGGACGAGGTCATCAGTTTCGCCGCAATTGGTGCGCCGTTCGGAGTGGCCGACGATGACGGCAGAGCAGCCGCCCTCCTTCAGCATCTCTGCGGAAATGTCGCCCGTGTGGGCACCCGATGGCGCCCAGTGGCAGTCCTGCCCGCCGACCTTGATCTTGGATCCCTTGAGAACCGACTTGACCCGCCTCACGATGATGGCAGGCGGGCAGATCATCACGTCCGCCTTCAGTTTCACATCCTTCAGCATGGCGGCCAGAAGGCGGGGCTCCTTCAGCATGGCAACGCCGCCGTTCATCTTCCAGTTTCCGGCGACCAGCGGCCGCGGCCCTTCACTTGCCATTTTTTCCTGCTCCCAAGTGATTGAAACTGCCTTCTTAGCAGACGCATACCGCACTTGCGAGGGGGGGATCACGAACCTATAGTGCGCCGCGCCCGTAACGGGCGTGACACTGTTCGAAAGGGACTGCACCACATGATGGACTCCATGCGCAATGCCGCCAGAACCTGGGTGGCGAAGGTGCTGATTGGCTTGCTGGCCGTTAGCTTCGGCGTGTGGGGAATCGCGGATGTGTTCAGATCAGGCGCCGACAATGAACTGGCCACCGTCGGCAAGCAGACCGTTACGGGTGACCAGTTCAACAACGCCTTCCAGGAGTATCTGCAGAACGTCGCCCGCCAGTCCGGGCAGGCGCTGACGCCGGAACAGGCCCGTGGCCTCGGCATCGACAAGGCCATTCTGGACAATCTCATGCAGTCCGCCGCCCTCGACAATGAGGCCCAGATTTTGAAACTCGGGGTGTCCAACGACTTCCTCGCCAAGGACCTCTTGACCAATCCCGCATTTCAGGACGCGGCGGGCAAGTTCAGCGCCGACCGGTTCAAGCAATTGCTTGCGCAAAACGGCCTTAGCGAGGCGATGTTCTTTGGCGAGGAGCGCCAGCGCTTGCTGCGCGATGCGCTGACTGAAACCGCAACCACCGGACTGCCCGTCAATCAGGGTCTGCTGGAGGCCCAGTACCGCTATGAGAATGAACAGCGCGACGCGCGCTACTTCATCGTAACCACCCAGGACAGCGAAGTAGCCGCACCGACGGACGAGGAAATCAAGGCGGAATATGAGGCGAACCCGGCGGCCTACACGGCGCCCGAGTATCGCGCTGTCGCGGTCATGAAGGTAGAGCCTGCGGATGTTGCGGCCAAGATAACGCTGACCGAAGAAGACATCTCTCAGGGCTATGACAAGTACAAATCGGACTACTTCACGCCCGAGACGCGCACCATCCTGCAGATCAGCTTCCCGACACTCGAGGATGCGCAGGCCGCCAAGGCCAAGCTCGCCTCCGGCACGGATTTCCTCGCGCTGGCCAAGGAGCGCGGCTTCACCGAACAGGACGTGACCTTCGCCAACAAGACGAAGGCCGATTTCATCGACCCAGCCGTGGCGGATGCCGCCTTTTCGCTGGCCGAAGGCACAGTGAGCGATCCCATCAAGGGCAAGCTCTCGACCGTTCTTCTCAAGGCACAGGCCATCACTCCGGAAAAGCAGTCCACCCTGGACGAGGTCAAGGCAGAGCTGACTGAGCGGCTGAAGCTGGAGCGCGCGGGAGAGGAAATCCAGGCGGTTTATGACCTTGTTGAAGACGACCGCGCCGCGCAAACCGCATTTGAACAAATCGCCGAGAAGGCAGGACTTCCCTTCCAGCTGATCACCGCAACCGACATGCGGGGCACTGACAAGGATGGCAAGGACATCGACATGCCGCACAAGACCCAGTTGCTGCAAGCCGCCTTCAGCAGCGATGTGGGCCTGGAGAATGACGCGATCTCGCTCGATGACGGCTACGTCTGGTACGAGGTCCGTGAAGTCATCCCCGCCGCGTTGAAACCGCTGGATGCCGTAAAGGAACAGGTCAAGACTGCCGTGACGGCGAAAAAAGTCCAGGCGCTCTCGGAAGAAAAAGCCAAGAAGCTGGTCGAGCGCGCCCGGTCCGGTGCCAAGCTCGAAGACCTTGCCGCCGAAACGAGCGCCAAAGTCGAGACAGCTCAGGCGCTGCGCCGCACGGAAAGTGGTGACACATTTGGGCCGGCTGCCGTGGCCGCCCTGTTCGCCGTGCCTGACAACGGCTTTGCCTACGCGCTGGAGCCGGATGGCCGGGGCGCGCGCGTCATGCAGTCGGAGCCGGTTCTTCTGCCCGCCTTCGATACGGCTTCGCCCGATGTGAAGAAGATTTCCGAGCGGCTCAACCCGCAACTCGCGGAAAATATCCTCACCTCCTACCTCACGCAGTTGCAAAACCAGGCGGGCGTGAAGATGAACGAAACGCTCTGGCGAAACATCTCGGGACAACAGACGAACTGATTTATCCCCGTGACAAATTCGCCGGAACAAAAAGATGATCATTACCCCCGACTACGACAGCTTCGTCCGCGCCTATGAGGCGGGCGAGCCGCAGATCGTGTCGACCAGGCTTGTCGCCGATCTTGAGACCCCCGTTTCCGCCAAGCTGAAGCTGGCGCGCAACGCCCGATACTCTTTCCTGCTCGAATCAGTGGAAGGAGGCGCGGTGCGTGGGCGCTACTCCATCATCGGGCTGAACCCCGATCTCATCTGGAAGGTTGAGCATGGCAAGGCGTCCATCAACCGCCGCGCCGCCATCGATCCCCGCTACTCTTTTGTCGAAACCGGCCAGCCGCCGCTCCAGTCACTGCGCGCGCTGCTGGCAGAAAGCCGGATCAAGCTGCCGGAGGGCGCCCCACCCATGGCCGCAGGCGTGTTCGGCTACATGGGTTATGACATGGTCCGGCAGATGGAAGAGTTGCCCGAGCCCAACCCGGATACGCTGGGCCTGCCTGACGCCGTGCTGATCCGCCCGACGATCATGGCGATCTTCGACAGCGTGCGCGACGAAGTGAACGTCACCTCGCCCGTCTACCCAGATGCCGCAGTGTCGGCGAAGGCCGCCTATACCCGCGCGCAGGAGCGGATCAGCGAAATCGTCGACGCGCTGGACCGGCCGCTGGATCACCTCGCCATGCGCGAAACCGATGCGCCGCCCATTGCCGAGCCGCGCTCCAACACCTCGCCCGAGGACTACAAGGCGATGGTACTGAAGGCAAAGGACTACATCGCGGCGGGTGACATCTTTCAGGTGGTGCTGTCACAGCGCTTCGAGACGGATTTCACCCTGCCCCCCTTCGCACTCTACCGCTCGCTCCGGCGCGTGAACCCCTCACCTTTCCTCTACTTCCTCGACTTCGACAGCTTCTCGGTCATCGGTTCCAGCCCCGAAATTCTGGTGCGCGTGCGCGATGGCAAGGTGCAGATCCGGCCCATCGCCGGAACCCGCCGCCGCGGTGCCACCCCGGCAGAGGACCGCGCCCTTGCCGCCGAACTTCTGGCAGACCCCAAGGAACGCGCCGAGCACCTGATGCTGCTGGACCTGGGCCGCAATGATGTGGGCCGGGTTGCCGATATTGGTTCCATCAAGGTGACGGACCAGTTCATCCTCGAATACTACAGCCAGGTGATGCACATCGTCTCGAACGTCGAAGGCCGCCTGTCAAACAAGTATGACACGATCGACGCTCTCACCGCTGGCTTCCCCGCCGGAACGGTTTCGGGTGCGCCGAAGGTCCGCGCCATGCAGATCATCGACGAGCTGGAAAAAAACAAGCGCGGCGTCTACGCCGGTTGCGTCGGTTACTTCTCGGCTGACGGTGAAATGGATACCTGCATCGTGCTGCGCACGGCCATCGTGAAGGATGGCAAGATGTATGTGCAGGCCGGCGCCGGTGTGGTGGCGGACAGCGTGCCTGAGAGCGAGCACCAGGAATGCGTCAACAAGGCCAAGGCGCTGTTCCGCGCCGCCGAGGAAGCAGTGCGCTTCGCAGGCCGTGCCGGGAGGGCGCAATGATCATCCTCATCGATAATTACGACAGCTTCACCTATAACCTCTATCACTTCCTCGGTGACATTGGCGCGGAGGTGGTGGTGCACCGCAATGACAAGATCAGTGTCGGTCAGGTGATTTCAGCGAAGCCCGAAGCCATCGTGATTTCCCCAGGCCCTGCCACGCCCAACGAGGCCGGCATTTGCCTTGACCTGATCGAAAAGGCCTCCGAGACGATCCCGGTGTTCGGCGTCTGCCTTGGGCTTCAGTCCATGGGTCAATGCTTTGGCGGCAAGGTGATCCGCGCGCCGCAGCAGATGCATGGCAAGACCAGCAAGATCCACCATTCCGGCAAGGGCGTGTTTGCCGGCCTTCCGCAGGACTTCACGGCGACCCGCTATCACTCACTCATCGTCGAGCAGGACACGCTGCCTGATTGCCTCGAGGTGACGGCTGAAGCTGATGGCCTGATCATGGGCCTGCAGCACAAGACAAGGAATGTGCATGGCGTGCAATTCCACCCGGAGAGCATCGCCTCCGAGCATGGCCACAAGATTCTCCGCAACTTCCTCGAACTCGCGAGGCCGCGCTGATGGCTGATTTCAAGCCCCTCATTGCCAAGGCTGCCGCCGGAACGCCGCTGACGCGGGCGGAAGCCCGCGAAGCTTTCAACGTCATGATGTCCGGCGATGCGACGCCCTCGCAGATCGGCGGCTTCCTGATGGCGCTTCGGGTGCGCGGCGAGACGGTGGACGAGATCACCGGCGCGGTCGAAATCATGCGCGAGAAAATGCTCACCGTTCAGGCTCCGCCCGATGCGATCGACATCGTCGGCACCGGCGGCGATGCCTCTGGCTCCTACAACATCTCTACCTGCGCGGCCTTTGTCGCTGCCGGGGCTGGCCTCAAGGTCGCAAAGCACGGCAACCGGGCCCTCTCCTCAAAATCCGGCGCGGCCGATGTGCTGATGGCGCTGGGCGTCAAGCTTGATGTTCCGCCGGAAAAGATCTCGGAGGCCATTGCCAAGGCGGGGGTTGGGTTCATGTTTGCACCCTCGCACCACGTCTCAATGAAGCACGTCGGTCCCTCGCGCGTGGAACTCGGTACACGGACGATCTTCAATCTGCTTGGCCCCCTCTCCAACCCTGCGAGTGCGAAGCGGCAAGTGACGGGCGTATTCGCCAGGGCCTGGGTGGAACCCTTGGCGCATGTGCTGCATAATCTCGGCTCTGAGGCGTGCTGGATATGCCATGGCGAAGGCGGCATGGACGAGATCGTGCCGACCGGCACCACATGGATCTCGGAACTCAAGAACGGCACGGTGACGAGCTTCGAGGTGACGCCCGAAGCAGCAGGCCTCAAGCGGTCGTCATTCGATGACCTCAAGGGTGGTGATGCGGCCCAGAATGCGGATGCCTTGCGCCACGTGCTGGCAGGAAAGCCGTCTGCCTTCCGTGATGCGGCAGTGATGACCGCAGGCGCGGCGCTTGTGGTGGCAGGCAAGGCGGAAGGCCTCAAGGACGGCGTACAAAGCGCCCAGAAAGCAATCGACAGTGGCGCGGCGGAAGCTGCTCTCGCCACGCTGGTGAAGGTATCAAACGGCTGATGGCGACAATCCTCGACAAGATCGCCGCTTACAAGCGGGAAGAAGTGGCGAAGGCCAAAGCGGCGATGTCGCTGTCCGAGCTTGAGGCGCGTGCCAGGACTGCGCCGCCGGTGCGGGGCTTCGCAATGGCGCTCGACGCCAAGGCTGCGGCGGGCAAGTGGGGCCTCATCGCCGAGATCAAAAAAGCGAGCCCATCAAAAGGCCTGATCCGCGCCGATTTCGACCCACCGTCCCTGGCGAAGGCCTATGAGGCTGGCGGAGCGGCCTGCCTGTCGGTCTTGACCGATGCCCCTTCGTTTCAGGGTGCGCCCGAGTTCCTCACCGCCGCGCGCGCCGCATGCAACCTTCCTGCCCTGCGGAAAGACTTCATGCTCGACACCTGGCAGGTGGTGGAGGCCCGCGCCTGGGGCGGTGATTGCATTCTGCTCATCATGGCGATGATCGATGATGCGCTTGCTGCCGAGCTTGAATCAGCCGCCGCGCATTGGGGCCTTGATGTCCTGATCGAAGTGCATGATGAGAACGAACTGGAACGCGCCCTAAAGCTCCGTTCACGGATGGTCGGAATCAACAACCGCGACCTTCACACCTTCAATACATCGCTCGAAACGACGGAGCGCCTCGCACCGCTCATCCCGGCCGACCGTATGGTGGTAGGAGAAAGCGGGCTGTTCACGCCGTCCGATCTTGCCCGTCTCGCGCGGATGAACGTCAATGCCTTCCTGATCGGTGAGAGCCTGATGCGCCAACAGGACGTAACCGCCGCCACCGCCGCGATCCTGACCAAACCATGAGCCAGCTCACCCATCTCGATGCTGCCGGAAATGCCCACATGGTGGATGTGTCCGCCAAGGACGTAACAGTCCGCAGCGCCACCGCGAAAGCCATTGTTGAAATGGAGCCGGAGACGCTCAGCCTCATTCTCGAAGGCAAAGCGAAGAAGGGCGACGTGATTGCAACGGCCCGTATCGCTGGCATCATGGCGGCGAAGAAGACCCATGAACTGATCCCGCTCTGCCACCCGCTGATGATTTCCAAGGTGACGGTGGATTTCGAACCCGACGTAGCCTCCTCCCTGATCGAGGTCTCGGCCACGGTAAAGGTCGAAGGCAAGACGGGCGTCGAGATTGAGGCGCTGACCGCCTGTTCCATTGCCTGCCTGACGCTTTACGACATGTGCAAGGCTGTTGACCGTGGCATGAAGATCACCAATCTGAGGCTCGTCGAGAAAGCTGGCGGCAAGTCCGGACATTTCACAGCGGAGTAACCCATCATGGCGCTGCTGCCCGTCGAGGACGCCCGCAACCGCATTCTGGACAGGGTGAAGCCGCTTGCTCCCGAATCGGTGCCCCTGAATCAAGCGCTGGGCCGCGTGCTGGCGAAACCACTGAGAGCTATCCGCCCCCAGCCGCCCTTCAATTCCTCGGCAATGGACGGTTATGCCGTCATAGCATCCGATACGCAGAAGGTGCCGCTGACTTTGAAACTGATCGGCATTTCGGCGGCAGGCCATGGCTTCAAGGGAAAAGTCGCTTCCGGCCAGTGCGTGCGCATTCTAACAGGTGCGCCGCTGCCGAGAGGTGCGGATGCCGTCATCATTCAGGAGAACGTGCAGGTTCTGCAACAGGACGACATCTCCATTCTCACGCCAGTGCGGACGGAGCAGAATGTCCGGCTCTCCGGCCTCGACTTCCGCAAGGGCGAGGTGCTTCTTCCTGCAGGCCTCCGGCTCGGCGCGCGAGACATCGGGCTTGCCGCCGCCGCAAATGCCGCTGAACTTTCCGTTCATCGTCGTCCGCGCGTCATTGTCATCGCCACGGGCGATGAACTGGTGCTGCCCGGATCCACCCCCAATCCAGACCAGATCATCTCCTCCAACAGCCATGCCCTTGCCGCCATGTCGGAGCTTCTTGGGGCAGAGGTCGTCAATCTCGGAATCGTGCCGGACAGGCTCAAGGCCACCGAGCGCGCCATTGCGAAAGCCTCGGGAGCCGATGTTCTGATCACCACCGGCGGAGCCTCTGTGGGTGACCATGACTATGTGCAGGAGGCGCTGCGGAACTCAGGCGTGAAGATCGATTTCTGGAAAATCGCCATGCGGCCCGGAAAGCCCTTCATGTATGGCCGCCGCAAGGGCCAGCATGTACTTGGCCTACCCGGCAACCCTGTCTCAGCACTCGTCTGCGCCATGCTTTTCCTCAAGCCGCTGCTCGACCGCATGGCGGGGCTTCCCGTCTCTGATGACCTTGTGGAGGCAAAGCTTGGCACCGCCATGAAGGAGAATGACACCCGCCAGGACTATGTGCGGGCTACCGTCTTGACCGGTGCAGACGGCACCCGCGTTGTGACCCCCTTCGCCAAGCAGGATTCCTCCATGCAGCGCACCTTTCGAGAGGCCCATGCGCTCATCGTCCGGCCACCCCATGCCCCCGCCGCAGCGGCAGGCGATACGGTCAAGATCCTTCCACTTGATTTCTAGCCGGTTACGGAAAGTAAACACTTGCAGAACTAAACAGGTACGGATATCTCTGTTTTGGATTTGTTCCGATTCTGGACAGCACACAAACGAAAGTACCGGCCATGTTGACGCGGAAGCAACTTGAACTCCTCCTGTTCATCAATGAGCGGTTGAAGGAGGAAGGCGTGCCCCCCTCTTTCGAAGAAATGAAGGAAGCGCTCAATCTTCAGTCGAAATCCGGCGTTCACCGTCTCATCGTGGCGCTGGAGGAGCGTGGCTTCCTCCGCCGCATGCCCAACCGGGCGCGGGCCCTTGAGGTGGTGAAATTGCCGGAAAGCCATTCGCCCAGCCTTACCACGCCAAAGAAGGCGGCTGGTTTCACTCCCAGCGTCATTCAGGGCAATCTTGGCCGGGTCAAGCCGGTCGCGGCCTCACAAGACGGCGCGCCCAGGGCGGCCGTTGTTCCGATGATGGGCCGCATCGCCGCCGGTGTGCCGATCTCCGCCATTCAGGATCACACCGCCAACATTGCCGTTCCACCTGAGATGCTGAGTGGGGGCGAACATTTTGCCCTGGAGGTCAAGGGTGACTCGATGATCGACGCGGGCATCTTCGATGGCGACACGGTGATCATCCGCAAGGGCGACACGGCGCATAACGGCGACATCATCGTGGCGTTGGTCGATGATGAGGAAGCCACCCTCAAGCGCCTGCGCCGCAAGGGTGACTCGGTGGCGCTCGAAGCCGCTAACACGTCCTATGAAACCCGCATCTTCGGGCCCGACCGCGTGCGCGTGCAAGGCCGTCTCGTCGGGCTTTTGCGAAAGTACTGAGCGCCCCTTGGAAGCAGTCCCGTCATGGCCTAGCCTCCGGGTTTGATCTGACCGACTTGAGGAGTGCTGGCCCATGAAAATCTACGGTGACTTGATTTCCCCCTTTGTCCGCATGGCCATCGTCACGGCCCATGAGGCTGGATTGGACGGCAAGGTCCAGCACATCGTGGAGGCGGTGAAGCCCACTGAGGTGAACGAGAAACTCGCCCGGCTTTCGCCCATCGGCAAGGTTCCGGTGCTTGAAACCGACCACGGTCACGGCATCTATGATTCCCGCGTCATCATTGAATATCTCTGTCATGTGGCGGGCAATCATGACCTGATACCCCAGGACGGCGTGAGGCGCTTCCGGGTCCTGACACTGCAAGCCCTGGCACAAGGGCTCGCTGACGCCGCCGTCGCCTATCGCTATGAGGTGGCAGCCAGGCCGCAGGGCCTGCAGTGGGAAGACTGGATGAAGCGCGCCATGGCGCGCATCAATGCCGCCATCGATGAAATGGAAAACAACTGGCAGGACACGCTGGCTGGTGTGAATGCAGGCTCGATCGCAGCCGCCGTAACCCTGTCCTACATCGACTTCCGTCTGGGCGATCTTGGCTGGCGGGCGACCCGGCCGAAACTCGCGGCATGGCACGCAACCTTTTCGCAGCGCGACAGCATGGTGAAGACAGCGCTTCAAAAGGCGTGACTGCGGCAATGCAGAACTTGAAAGCGCGGCATTTCAAGTTCAATGACCTAACATGAGCGATTTCGATGTGATCGTGGCAGGCGCGGGGCCCGCGGGGCTTGCGGCGGCGTGCCTGCTGGCCTTGGACGGGCGCCGCGTGGCGCTCGTGGCGCGTGGGCCTGGCGATGCAAAGGACCCTCGCACCGTGGCGCTCATGCGCCCGTCTATCCAGCTTCTCAGCCATCTCGGCCTCTGGCCCGGCGCTCTCAAAGGCAAGACCGAGGCTTTGCGGAAACTGCGGCTGGTGGATGACACAGGTTCACTGTTCAAGGCTCCCTCCATCACCTTCGATCCCGCCGAGATCGGTGAGGACGCATTCGGCTGGAACTTTCCGCTCGAACTGCTGATCCCTGCCCTGTTCGCCCGCGCCCAGGATCTTGGCGTGATCTTCACGGGAGCGGATGCAGCGTCGGCACACACGGCCTCGGACGGCGTGACGGTCACCACCACCACCGGCCAGCGCCTCACCGCGCGCGTGGCGATTGCCGCGGATGGCCGCCACTCGGTATTGCGCGAGGCGGCAGGCATTCGCACCAACCGCTGGTCCTATGATCAGGCGGCGCTGGTGACGAGCTTCGACCATTCCGGCCCGCATGACGGGATCTCGACGGAGCACCACAAGGCGGCAGGCCCGTTCACCACGGTGCCGATGCCCGGCAACCGTTCGGCCCTCGTATGGATGGAACGCCCGCAGCGTGCCGCCGAATTGCTGGCGCTTTCAGACACGGAACTCGCCACCGAAATCCAGATCGGCACCCATGGCGAACTGGGCAAGATTTCAAATATCGGTCCGCGCCGCCTGTTCCCCATGCAGGGGCTAGTGGCCAGGGCGTTTGCCCGCAACCGCATCATGCTCATTGGCGAGGCCGCGCATGTGGTGCCACCCATCGGCGCTCAAGGCCTCAACATGTCGCTCCGCGATGCCGCACAAGCAGCAGATCTGATGGAAGGCGAGGACGATCCCGGCAATTCTTCCGTACTCGCCGATTACGATGCCCTGCGCCGGCGCGACGTGCAGCCACGCCAGCAGGCCATCGACCTCATGAACCGCTCGCTGCTCTCCGGCTTCCTGGCGCTTGAAACCGGCCGCGCCGCTGCCTTGAGCCTCCTTGCGCAATTTGGCCCCCTGCGCCGCAACGTGATGCAATATGGCCTTGCTCCGTCCCGCAACCTGCCCCATGCGATGCGGCCGCCTCAGGGCAGCACGCCGGACTCGATCGCGTAGACCAGCAACGGTATGGTGACAGCCGACAGCACGGTGGTGACGATCACCGCCGTGGAGGCTCCCTGCACGAAGGTCTTGTACTGGCTCGCAAGGATGAAGGCGTTGGAGGCGGTGGGCAGTGCCGCCATCATGACGGCAACATGCAGCCACGCAGGCGGCAGTCCTGGCACCATGCTGACCACAGTCAGTGCAAGCAGTGGCTGCACGAAAATCTTCATGCCGGTGACGAGCACGAGGTCAGGCCCCACGCCTTCGAACTTCCGCAAGCCGACCGTCACACCCAGCGCAAACAGCGCAGTTGGCCCGGCCGCCTTCATCAGCATGTCCAGCATCGTGGCCAGAGCGCCCGGAGCCTTGAACTGCACGGCCGAGCCAATGATGCCAAGGACGGTCGCCACAATGAAGGGGTGGGTGCCAACCTGAACCGCAATGCGCCGCGCTACCTGGCCCCAATGCGCATCTCCATTCCGCTCATTGGCATAGGTGGCGAGAAAGGCCGTCAATATGAACTGGATGGCGCAGTCGAAGCAGAACACCAGGGCCGCAGGGACAGCTGCTTCCGGCCCGAAGAAGGCAACCGCCAGCGGCAGGCCCATGTAGCCGACATTGCCATAACTCCCCGCCGTGCCTTGCAGGGTCGCAGTGTTCAGGGCCGTGCGGAACAAAAGCCGCGAGAGCAGAACGACGGCAAGGAACACGAACAGCGTGACGGACGTCGTGGCAGTAACGAAGGGCCAGTTCAGCAACTGCTCGAAGGGGGCAGCCGAAACGACAAGAAAAATCAGGGCGGGAAGCGCAAAATAGATAAGGAAGACGTTTAGCCAGGCTAACCCCTGCTCACCAATGCTCCAGCGGCGGGCCGCGATGACGCCGAGAAGGATAAGTCCGAAGAATGGCATCGCCAGATTAAGAATATCGGACATTTCGCAGCAGTAGCCCCTGGCCCTTATCCTTGCCTCTTGCCTTCCGGCGCGGGCCTTGGCAATCAATTGTAATGGGAAATTCTTCGACAGCGAAGTTCAGTATTGGTCAGGTTGTACGCCACCGGATCTTTTCCTTCCGTGGCGTTATCTTTGACGTCGACCCCGTGTTCAACAACACAGAGGAATGGTGGAACGCCATTCCGGAGGAAATCCGCCCGAAGAAGGACCAGCCCTTCTACCACCTGTTGGCCGAGAACGACGAAACCGAATATGTGGCCTACGTCTCCGAGCAAAACCTGCTTGAAGACGAAACCGGCGAACCGGTGCGCCACCCGCAGGTTCAGGATTACTTCAAGGGGTATGACACGCGGCGTAAGACCTATCGCCCCCGGGACCTGCAGCACCATTAAGTTGTGATGCCTCGGGCCGGCGTCACCGCAGTGTAAGTAACCGGCCCCTGTTCATCTGGCCGAGTCTACCACCACTGCTTGGCGGTATAGCCGCCCGCAGCGTGTTCAATGGCGGAGGCCGTCTGGAACAGCGTTTCCTCATCGAACGGCTTGCCGATCAGCTGGAGGCCCAGCGGAAGTCCGTCGGCTGACAGCCCAGCGGGAACCGAAATGCCGGGAAGGCCCGCCATGTTCACCGTCACCGTGAAGATGTCATTCAGGTACATCTGCACCGGATCGGTGATTTCGCCGGGGGCGAAGGCGGGGCTCGGCGTTGCGGGGGTCAGCACCACGTCCACCTTGTTCCAGGCCGCGTCAAAATCCTGCTTGATCAGTGTACGGACTTTCTGAGCGCGCACGTAGTAGGCATCATAATAACCGGCTGACAGCACATAGGTCCCGATCAGGATGCGGCGCTGCACCTCGCGGCCGAAGCCCGCGGCGCGCGACTTTTCATACATGTCGACGATGTCGTCACCCGGCACGCGCAGGCCATAGCGCACGCCATCATAGCGCGCGAGGTTGGAGGAGGCTTCTGCCGGGGCCACGATGTAATAAGCAGGCAGCGCGTACTTGGTATGAGGAAGTGAGATTTCGACGATCTCCGCCCCCTGCTCCTTCAGCCATTGGGCGCCCTTCACCCACAATGCGGAGATTTCAGCTGGCATGCCATCGACCTGATATTCCTTCGGAATGCCGACGCGAAGTCCCTTGATGGGCTTGCCCACCGCTGCCGCGTAGTCCGGCACGGGCAGGTCTACAGACGTCGTGTCCTTGGGGTCAACGCTGGCCATCGACGTCAGCATGATGGCGCAATCGCGCACATCCCGCGCGATCGGGCCAGCCTGATCAAGCGAGGACGCGAACGCCACGATACCCCAGCGCGAGCAGCGCCCATAGGTCGGCTTGATGCCCACCGTGCCGGTGAAGGCCGCCGGCTGGCGGATGGAGCCGCCCGTATCGGTGGCCGTAGCGCCCGCACAGATATGTGCTGCGACCGCCGCCGCCGAACCGCCAGAAGATCCGCCCGGAACGAGCGCCGCGTTGGAGTTGTTGCGCTTCCACGGATTGATGACATTGCCGTAGTAGCTCGACTCGTTCGATGAGCCCATGGCGAATTCATCCATGTTGAGCTTGCCCAGCATCACCGCGCCATCGCGCCAGAGATTGGCCGTGACTGTCGATTCATACTCTGGCTTGAAACCATCCAGCACATGGCTGCATGCTTGGGTGTGGATGCCCTCCGTCGCGAACAGATCCTTGATGCCGAGCGGAATGCCCTCCAGCGCACCGCCCTGGCCGGCCGCCAACCGCGCATCCGAGGCCTTCGCCATGTCGCGGGCCTTTTCCGGCGTCTCAATGACATAGGCGTTGAGCACGCGCGCCTTTTCCATGGCGGCGAGATAGGCGTCCGTCAGGTCGAGAGCCGAGAACTGCTTCTTCTTCAGCCCCTCACGGGCGGCGGCAATGGTAAGTGACGTGAGATTGGTCATGACGATCCGTTCTTTTTTCGCGTCATGGCCGAGGTAGACCCGGCCATTGAATGAAACCTTTGGCAGACCCCCGGATCAAATCCGGGGATCGTTGACTGACCCGCTGACAGGGCTCACTCAACGACCTTTGGCACCATGAAGAACGAGTCTTCCTGGGCCGGGGCGTTGGCGGTGATCTTCTGGGGATAATGGCCGTCCGTCACCACGTCATCGCGCATCTTCATCTTCATGGTGACGACAGAGGTGAGCGGTTCCACCTTGGAAACATCCACGGCATTCAACTGCTCGATCCAGCCGAGGATCGAGTTGAGTTCACCCGCGAGGCGCGGCACGTCTTCTTCGTTTACCTTGAGGCGCGCGAGCCTGGCGACCCGTTTCACGGTTGCATGATCGACCGACATCCATCCAATCCTTTGGAAACTTTCGCTGCGCGGAATAGCACCCGCTCAACCCGCCTGCAACTTGGCTTTCTGATGCCCCCGGGCGTCGAAGTTCTCAGGCTTCAGCCAGGCCTCGAAGATAGCGTGAATGCGCGGCCAGTCCTTATCCAGCATGGCGTACCACGCGGTGTCACGGTTCCGGCCCTTGACGATGAGGTGCTGGCGGAAAATCCCCTCAAACGTGAAGCCGAAGCGCTCCGCCGCCCGCCGCGACGGTGCGTTGAGCGCATCGCATTTCCATTCGAGGCGGCGCACGCCCAGATCATCAAAACAGTGGCGGATCATAAGGAAGATGGTCTCAGTGGCTTCGCGGGTCCGCTGCAGGCCGGGCGACATCCAGATGTGGCCGATCTCGATAACGCCATTGGCAGCATCGCAGCGCATGAACGCGCCCATGCCACAGGCCTTGCCCGTATCCCGGCGGATAAACGCATAAAACCAAGGATCGCGCGAGGCCTCCCGGTCTTTCAGCCAATCCTCAAACTGCTCGAAGGACTCCCATGGGCCGTAAGGCATGTAGGTCCAGACTTGGCCTTCCGGATCGCTATCATGGAATGAGTCATAAAGGTCGCGCGCGTGTTCCCGTGCAGACGCGGGTTCGAGCAGCATGAATTGGCCATGGATCGGCCGCTGGTCTGGCCGGGAGCCCGGCGGCTTGGGGTCAACGATCGCGCCCACGGGGCGCTTGTCTGCTTTCCTGGTCATCAGAATTCGCCCGTTTCGCCTGCGGTCATCACCCTGACCTTTCCAGCGTCCGGCCCCATGGCGGCAAGGAATTTCGAGGCATCAGCATCCACATACCCCTTGAAGGAGGCGTAGTGGCAGGGAATGACCGCCTTGAAATGGAAGAAGTTGCGGCATGCATAAGCCGCCTGATCGGCGCCCATCGTGAAGTGGTCGCCAATCGGCAGAATGCCGATCACCGGCTTGC
>JBEIDW010000044.1:0-19894 GCA_040383265.1 Hyphomicrobiales bacterium | reverse complement strand
TCGCAGGCTGATCTGATGCTTCGCGGACATAACCCGAGCGTTAGCTTGACGCGGGCGGAACGTCAAGAACATCACCACTCGCGTGCGGGCGGAAGCTTTGCGGTCACCTCGGAAATGCGCCGCCTGGTGCCCGGTGTCGTGGCTTCGGGCAATTCAGCCACGGGGAAAAAGCGCAGCTCCGTCACTTCGAAACCAGGCCGGAACGCGCCTTGCCGGAAACGGCGCAGCACGAAGCAGGCAACATGATCGCCCCTGAAATTCCGCTCATTGAGGAACAGGCCATGGAGTTTCAGATCCGCCTCATTCGCCTCGATCACCGCCTCCTCGCGCAATTCACGAAGCGCCGCCTCGGCAAGAGCCTCGCCGCGCTCCACCCCGCCGCCGGGCAAAAGCCAGCCCGGCGCATAACCGTGGCGCAGCAGCAATACCTCAGTGTCGTCATTCCGGAGGACCATGGTGCGGGTGCCCAGCGTCATCCCCCGCGCCTGGCGGTAAAAGGGATGAAGCAGCGGCTTCGCCACCCGGAACAGAATACGCTTCAGTTTCTCGTGCATTGTAAGGTGTTACAGCCGCCAGAGGTGTTTCGCCAAGCTTGAGTTCCATCATGACGCGCGATAAGCCCGGTTGCATGACCCAGTCCATCAGCGTCCGGCCGGTGCGCGGCAAGGCAGACACCAAGGCCTTCCTTGATGTGCCCTTCCCGCTTTACCGCAACGACCCCAACTGGGTGGCCCCGCTCTATCTCGAACGCTTTGAGCACCTCGACCCTCGGAAGAACCCCTATTTCAAGCATGCCGAGGCGGAACTGTTCCTGGCCGAGCGGAACGGCAAGGCGGTTGGCCGCATTTCCGCCCAGCGCTGCCACCTGAGGAGCGAGATCCACAAGGATGGCGTCGGACAATTCGGCTTTCTGGAAGCTGAGGACGATCCGGCGGTCTTCGCCGCACTTGTCAATGAGGCATCGCACTGGCTGAAGGACAGAGGCGCTTCGCGCCTCCAAGGCCCGTTCAGCTTTTCGATCAATGACGAAACCGGCCTGCTGATCGATGGTTTCAGCACACCCCCCTCCATGATGATGGGCCATGCCCGGCCCTATTATGCAGCGCGTCTCGAAGCGCTTGGTTTCACCAAGGTCAAGGACGTTCTCGCCTATGATTTTCTTGATGCGGGCCATCCGCCGCGGGCGATGACATCGGCCTATAACAAGGCGCTGGCTGATCCGGACTTCGTCATCCGCCCGCTGGACAAGAAAAGGTTGATGGCAGAACTCGACACCATCGTAGCCATCGCCAATGATGCCTGGTCCGACAATTGGGGCTTCGTGCCCTGGACCAAGGATGAGATGGTCGCACTCGGCAATAACCTCAAAATGCTGGTGACGGGCGATTACATCGCGATTGCCGAATATCAGGGCGAGCCAGTGGCGATGGCGATCACGCTTCCCAACATCAATGACTGGATCACGGGGCTGAATGGCCGGCTGCTGCCTTTTGGCTGGGCCAAGCTCGGCTGGAACCTGCTGGCCCGCCCGCCGCGCTCCGTCCGCATGCCGCTGATGGGGGTGAAGCGCAAGCTGCACGGAACGCCGCTCGGCGCCGTGGCCGGCATGGCCGTCATCGCACGGGTACGGAGCTATCACACAGGCCGTGGCACGTTGCGTGGCGAGCTGTCCTGGATTCTCGAGGACAATGCCCGCATGCGCGCCATGATTGAGAGCTTCGGCGGGAAGCCCTACAAGACATACCGCATCTATGAAAAGGCCATCGGCTGACGCTTCGTTTCAACATCAACCGCAAGACAGTTCACACGTGTTCTCCTTAGCCCACCTTTCAGACCTTCACCTCGGCCCCCTGCCTGCCGGTTCAGCGCGCCGCCACTTCGCCCTGAAGCGCTCGATCGGGGTCATCAACTGGCGGCTCAACCGGCACCGCGTGCACAATCCGGCGGTGGCAGCGGCCATTGCCGCAGACATCGTCGCCGCTGCGCCCGACCATGTGGCGCTGACGGGGGACATTGTAAACGTTGCGGCCCGCGATGAGTTTACCGCCGCGGCCCGCTGGCTTCAGAACTTCGGGGCTCCCGACTGGATCAGCTTCGTGCCCGGCAACCACGACACCTATGTGCGGATGGACTGGCAACATGGGCTTTCACATCTGGGCGACTATATGCTGGGCGACATGCGGGTTGCCCTCACGCAGTCGACCCCCCAGATAACCACGCCCTTCCCTTATGTCCGGCTCCGCCGGAACGTGGCGTTGATCGGGGTGTCATCCGCCATGCCGCAACCGTTGCACCGGGCCTGTGGCGTTCTGGGCAAGTCGCAGCGTGACGCGCTCGCCGTCCTCCTCCCTGACCTGCGCGAACGCGGCTATGCGCGGGTGCTGATGATCCACCATCCACCGCTCCCCGGCCTCGCCAAACCTCGCAAGGCGCTGATCGACGCGCCAGACCTGCGCGAAATTCTGGAAACTCACGGCGCAGAACTGGTGCTTCATGGCCACAACCACGAGCACATGCTGAACACCCTCAATTCGCGCTTCGGCACAGTGCATATCCTGGGCGTTCCCTCCGCTTCGCTGGTAGAGAGCGCGCATCACCCGGTGGCCGCCTGGAACCTCTACCGAATCCAGCGGCAGGGCGGGAAATGGACGACACAGGTGACGACCCGCAGCTTCACCACTGCCAGGCGGCAGGTGGAGACCCTGACCGAATTCGCGCTTTCTTCCTGATCGGAGACTGGGCTAAAGAACGGGCATGACACGCGTCCCGCCATCCGGAGCCTGCGGCAATTGCTGAAACTCGTCGACAGACACGTGCTGAGGCAGGTCTCGCTGCCGCTGGCAGCGGCGCTGGTCATTGGCCTCCTCATGCTGCTGGCTGACCGCATGGTGCGCCTGCTTGACACCACCCTTGGCAAGAAGAACTCCTTCACCGTTGTGTTCGAGATGCTGGCCTATCTGGTGCCGCATTATCTCGGCACGGCCCTTCCGGCCGCCCTGTTCCTTGGCCTGCTGCTGGGCTTCGGCCAGATGTCCGCCAACTCCGAGACTGATGCCTTCATGGCCTCGGGCATTGGCTTGAACCGCATGGCGCGGCCGGTCATCGTACTCGGCCTCTTGATGAGCGCCCTGTCGCTCCTCATCATGGGGTGGGTACAGCCGCATGCGCGATATGCCTACCGCTCAGTGGTGTTCGACGTTCAGAACGTCGACGTTTTCTATCTCGCTGAAGAGGGGGTGTTCATGCAGGCGGGCGACCGCACCTTCATCATCGACAAGCTGGACCGTTCAAAAAATGCCTTCACCCACGCCTTTATCTACCAGGAGAAAAAGGGAGAGGGCAGCGAAACGGTCACGGCATCCCGCGGGCAATTGATCGAAAACACCATCGACAAGCGCCCAACGCTTCGCCTCGAGGATGGGCATCGCCTGACCTTCCGTACCAAACCTTCGCCCGGAGCGGCGGTAGCTGAAGCGGGTGAGACAACCGAGTTCGTGACGGCAGACACTCCGCTCGGCAGAATTTCCAAAGACTTGTTCCGCCCACGCGGTGCGGACGAGCGCGAGTTGACGCTGCCCGAGCTGTTTGGTGCATTGGACAATCCGCCGCCCAAGGCAAAGCCTCGACATGTGGCCTCGGAACTGAGCGAGAGGCTGGTCATCGCGGTCAGCATCCTCATCCTGCCATTCCTCGCTATTCCATTCGCCGTCGGGTCGCGGCGAAGCCCCCGCGGCTTTCGCACCGGCGTCGCCCTCGTGCTGATCGTTCTGTACAATGAAATCATTCACCGCGGCGCCTCGGCATCAAACAACGGCGTTGCGTCTCCCCTCATCACCATGTGGCTTCCATGCCTGCTTCTTGCGGTCTTCGCGGGCTGGCGCTACATCTCCGCCTGCTACCTGCTCCGCAACGACCCCATTACGACGCTGATTGACCGCGCCGGTGATTTCCTCGGCGGGTTGCGCGTGGCCATCACCCGCCGCGTGGGCTGGGGTTCCACATCATGATCAAGCTCATTAGCTGGATGCTGATCCGAATGGTGGCCATCCGCTATTTCGGCATTCTTCTTGGCATTTCCGTCTTCGTGCTGTCACTCGACCTTTTGACAAACGCGAAGGACATTCAAGCCCTGCGCCCAGGCGACACCATCTTCATGTTCGAATACATGCTTTACCGGGCGCCGTCGGTGATCTCCAACTACATGGTTATCAGCATGCTGCTGGCGATGCTGCTGTCGCTCACCGAACTCAGCTATCGCAACGAGATGTCGGCACTGTGGGCAGCAGGAATCTCACCATTCCGCCTGATCGTGATGCTGATGCCGCTGGCCTTCCTCGCGGGCGGGCTGCAATTCGTTCTGTCTGACACTGCCATTCCCGCCACCACGCCGCAGCTCCGCGACTGGGGGGTTGGCGACTACGGCACCGAGAAGCTGAAAGTGGGTGAGCGTGACTCGATCTGGATGCGCGCGGGTAGCGACATCCTGCGCGCGGGCCACGCCAATTCTGATTCAACCGAGCTTGCAGACGTCATCATCTTCAGGCGCGATGAGATGGGCCTTCTCACGGAACAGATTTACGCCGACAAAGCGGAACTGAAAGAGGGACGCTGGACGCTGTCGAAAGTTCTCATCTACTACCGCAACAACCTCCAGCCTTCGACGCTCGATACGATGGTCTATTCCGGAGCCATGAAGCCAGCACAGAAGGGAGCCCGCTCTGGCGTCCCGGAAGACATGACGCTCTCGGAGCTCAATTACTTTATCGCGAACAACGGTTTCGGCATAAGGCCCATATGGGTCTATCAGACATGGGCGCAGAAGCGCGTGTCACTGTTCTTCTCCGGACTCTTGATGGTCGCGCTGTGCATTCCGCTGGCCACGCGCTTTCGCCGCGGTGGCGGTCTCGGCATATTGTTCGCAGCGGGCGTAGGCCTCGGCTTCCTGTACTTCATTGTGGATGGCATTTCGCTCACCATGGGAGAGCTTGGCTTCGTCACGCCATGGCTTGCGGCCTGGCTGCCGCTTGGGGCTTTTGGCTGCCTCGCCGCTGTGCTGACACTGCGGGCAGAAACGGTCTAACGCGATGACAGGCATCACTCCGCAGCCGGACCGGCGCGCCGGGTTGATCGTCAACCCGCTTGCCGGGAAGGCCAGCGGCAAAGGCATTGCGCTCGCGCAGAGGCTCGAAGGCCAGCCGGGCGTCACCGTCTGCGTTATCGAACGCTTCCAGCAGCTCAGCGGTTTCGTCGATCGCATGGCGCGCGATGGCGTCACCGATCTCTTCATCAGTTCCGGCGACGGGACCATTCAGGAAATCCTCACCCAGATCGCTGAGCGCGGCCCTTTCGCCAGGCTGCCGCGCATTGGCCTGCTGCCGCATGGCACCACAAATCTCAGTGCCAGCGACGTCGGATTCCGCAACCACGCTCTCGACGCACAGGTGGCATTCCTTACAAACCCAACCCCAAGCGAACTATGCCCGCGCCATGCCATCCGGTGCGCCAACCCAGGTGACGGAAAAGTACGGCACGGCATGTTCGTCGGCACGGGCGCTATCGCAACCGCGACACTCTATTGCCAGAAGGCCTTCAACGCGCAGGGCGTGAAGGGGCAGCGGGCCGTCGCCGGAACACTCCTGACGGCGGTGCGCAAATATCTCTTTTCCGCGCCCGACCCCACGGATGAGACACGCTTCGACCGGCCTTATCCCATCACGGTGGAGGCGCAGGGCCGCCGTTATGCGGAAGGCCCGCAGCTTCTCCAGATGTCAACGACACTGGACAGGCTGGTGCTCGGCATGCGGCCCTTCTGGGGCGTCAGGCATGCGCCGATCCGCACCACGGTGCTGCCCTATCCTGTTCCGTCCATCCTGCGCTGGATGCTTCCGGTGATGTATGGCGGCGAGAACCGCAAGACACCACCGGGCGCCGCGAGCTTCTGTTCGGATGCGCTGACGGTTTCTTCGGAAACGATGTTCGTCATTGACGGCGAATTCTTCCCCGCCCCCGCGGGAGAGCCCCTGCGGCTTGAGACGGGGCCGCTCTTCACCTTCGTGCGCGGTTAGACCGCCAGCTTCAGCCCGTGGCCTTCCGCCACAACAGTGCGGAACAGGTCTATGATCGTATCGATCTCGGCATCGGTATGCGCCGCTGATACCGAGCAGCGCAGAAGGCAAAGCTTGTTCGGCGTGCCAGGCGGCAGCGCGATGTTGACATAGACGCCCGCCTTCAGCAGCGCATTCCACATGGCAATCGTCGAAGGTTCATCCGGGCAGCGGACAGCAATGACAGGGCTGACGACATCGCAACCCATATCAAGGCCCAGCGCCTTGAAGCCATGGAACAGGCGGGCCGAATTCTCCATCAGCTTCCTGCGGCGCTGCGGCTCCGCCCCGAGCTTGCGGATCGCCGCAATCGATGTTGCGATGGAGGCCGGCGAAGACGAGGCCGTGAACATGTAGGGCCGCATTGCAAAGCGCAGGTACTCGAACAGAGGATGATTGCCAGCGCCAAAGCCGCCGATTGCGCCCACGCTCTTGGAGAATGTGCCGACGACGAAGTCGACCTCATCCTCAAGCCCTGCTTCATCGGCAAGGCCGCGGCCATGGGGGCCAAGCACACCGAAGGAATGCGCCTCATCGACGAGAAGCTGGAAGCCATGCTTCTTCTTGACCGCGATGAAATCAGCAAGCGGCGCCCTGTCGCCCATCATCGAGTAGATGCCCTCGAGCACCACGAGCTTGCCGCCCTCCTCACCTTCCCCGCGGGAGAGGCGCTTGTCGAGATCCGTCGCGTCATTGTGGCGGAAGCGAACAAGCTTGGCGCCTGACAGCGTGCAGCCGTCATAGATCGAGCTGTGGGAGTCGGCGTCGAGATAGATTGTGTCGCGGGGGCCTGCGAGGCCCGACATCATGCCAAGGTTTGCCTGATAGCCGGTGGTGAAGATGATGCAATGCTTGCGGTTGAGGAAGGTGGCAAACTCGCGCTCAAGTTCAGCATGAAGCGAAAAGGAGCCGTTCGCGATGCGCGAGCCCGTGGTGCCGGTGCCGAACTCAGCGAGTGCCTTCTGTCCAGCCGCGATGCAGTCGGCATCGAAAGTGATGCCCATATAGTTATTGGTACCGGCGAGGATGGTCTCACGGCCGCCGATGATGGCGCGGGTGGGCGAGATCATCTTCTCATTGGTGACGCCGACGGCATCCACCCCCAGCGACTTCATGCGCGCGTGGCGTTCGGCAATGCCCTGAAGCTTGGCGAGAAGATCCATGACTTATCCCTTATTCACGCGCGCTTCGACGACCTTGGCGAGGTCTTCGACCGTACGGGTTTCGGAGAGAACATTGAGCGGAATCTCGATGTCGAAATGATCCTCCACCTCCATCACGAAATCCATCACCGTCACGGAATCGATATTGAGATCGGCCGAGATGTCAGTCGCAGCGGAAAGCTCGTTTCCAGTGGTGTTGAAGGGCGCGAGCAGCTTGCAGATCTGTTGGACGGTGTCGGTCATCATGACTTCCCTGAACGATTCGCACTTGTATCGGTGCTGCGGCCATGAGGCAACCATCCGGCCTCGCGGTACCAGTTGACGGTTTCGGCAAACCCGCTCGCGAAGGGGGTGGGGTCGGCGAGCGCCAGCGTTCCCTCCCGGCTCACCCAGTCCGGGTGGTAGAGTTCGGCAATCTTGCCGCGGTTCACCCTGCCGGGCCTGCCCCTGATGCGGGCAATACCCTCCGCCGCCCAGGCAACGGCGGACGGCAGGGCGCGCGGAAGATAGATGGGCCTGATAGGGCTGCCGCGGAACGCCGAAGCGACCGCAATGAGATCGGCCCAGCCATATCCGCCCGCCTGTCCATCGCTCACCTCATGAAGGCCGCGCAGGCCGCTGTCGAGCGCCACTGCGATGAGGCGGGCCAGGTCGCGCCCGTGAATGAGGGAGAAGCGTGCCGATGCAGACGACGGAATAGCGGCAACGGGCCGTGTCAATTCGGTGATGAGCGGCAGCGTGCCCCTGTCTGCCGGCCCATAGACGGCGGGCGGGCGGATAATGATGGCGTTGAGGTCATCCATGCGGTCACGGACGGCATCCTCGCCTGCCCGTTTGCTGGCGGCATAGAGCGAAAGCTGCGGCTCACGCGCGGCGAGGGAGGACAAATGCACGAAGCGGCGCGTGCCCAGGGAGAGAGCCTGAGCAATCAGGTCTTTCGTGCCCTGTTGATTGACGCTGAAGAAGTCAGCCCTGCCAAAGCCTGTCAGCGCGCCTGCAAGGTGAACAACGCCATCGGCGCCCGAGAGAAGCTGCCGCAAGGCCTGCTGATTGGAAAGATCACCCGTCACCAGATGAACGCTGGCCGGAAGCGCGGCCTTTTCGGGATTACGCACCAGGGCGCGCAGGCGATAGCCCCTGGCTACCAGCTCTGCCACGGCATGCCGGCCGGCGAAGCCCGTGGCGCCAGTCATGGCGATGGTGGGGCTCATGATTGGCCTCGTGCCGGAAAGGAAATGCCCGGCCTCAGACCGTGGCCTCAAGAAGCGCCGCGTCCGCAATGATGGCCGACGCCGTAAGCTCCGCGATTTCGCCCGAGAGGAATTTCTGCTTTGCACCGGCGCGCGACAGCTTGCCGGAGGAGGTGAAGGGCAGGCTCTTTGGTGGCACCATCACCACCCTGCATTCAACACCCGCACTGCGGTGCACCACGGCGGCCACATCATGGCGAAGCGCCTCGATGGCGGCGGCCTCAGCGAGGCGGCACTGCACCAGAACGGTGACTTCATCTTCGCCGTCCTCACCTTCCACCGCGAAGGCCGCAACGTCTCCGGCGCGCAGCGGTTCGATCTGTTCGGCAGCCCATTCAATGTCCTGCGGCCAGATATTGCGGCCATTGTGCAGGATGAGATCCTTGGCGCGGCCGGTGATGACGATCTCGCCATCAAGCCAATAGCCCATGTCGCCTGTATCGAGGAACCCGTCAGAGCCGACGACAGCAGACGTCGCCTCCTCGTCATGGAAATAGCCGGACATCAGGCTTGGCGTCCTGACGAAGATACGGCCCACATGACGATCCGGCAGCGCCGTGCCGCGCTCATCGCGGATCTCGACAGTGCTGGTAGCCATCGGACGGCCACAGACTACGAAGCTGCGCGCGCCATCCCCGCGCGCCGCAATGGCGCGGCCCTGGGTCTTGAGGGCGTGACGGTCGATCGAGTCGATCCGGATCGGCGCAGCGGTGTCAATGAAGGAAATGGCCAGTGTTGTCTCGGCCATGCCGTAGCTCGGCATGAAGGCCTGCGGGCGGAACCCGGCAACTGACAGCGTGGCGGCAAAACCCTCCAGCACGTCGGCGCGCACCATGTCGCCACCGATGCCCGCAACCCGCACGCGGGAGAGATCGAGAGTCACCGCCTCGCCGTTGATGCGCCGGGCGGCCAGATCGTAACCAAAGCTGGGCGAATAAGTGATCGTCGTCTTGTTGTCCGACATCAGCTTCAACCACAGCGCCGGGCGACGGGCAAAAGCCGTGGTGGCGAGATAATCAACCGTCACCTGCCCCATGGCGGGAGACAGGCAAAAACCGACAAGCCCCATGTCATGGTAAAGCGGCAGCCAGGAGAAGGCACGGTCATCCGGCGTCAGTTTCAAGCCCTCGCGCAGGATGCCCTGGGTGTTGGCGATGATGGCCTTCTGCGAAATCAGCACCCCCTTGGGACTGGAGGTGGAGCCGGAGGAATACTGGATATAGGCGTCCTCATCCGGGCCGAACGGCTCCAGCTTGGTGGCAGCTTCCGGCAGTGCCTGCAATTCGGCGTGGGTCAGCACGCGGTGCACACCGGCCCGGGCAGCACCTTCACTGATGTGGCCAAGCAGGTCCTCCCCCGTGATCACCGTCTGCGCCTTCGCGGCGGCCAGCATGCCGGCCACACGGTCGATGTAGGAGTCCTTGCCGCCGATATACATCGTGTAGGGCATCGGGCAGGGAATGAGGCCCGCGTACTGGCAGCCAAAAAACACCGCCATGAATTCCGGGCCGGTTTCGGCGACAATCGCCACCCGGTCGCCGCGCCTCAGGCCCAGCGACAGAAGTTTCCGGGCGGTCGATATCGCCTGACGGCGAAGTTCGGCATAGGACAAAACGCATTGCAGGCCGCCGCGCGGCGAATAGAAATTGAAACCGGTGACGCCCTTGGCCGCGTAGTCGAGGCCTTCAGCGAGAGACGAGAAGCCGGCGAGGTTCTGGGGAAGGCTACGGTTGGCCGTTGGTGTTGGCTGATCGGCCATGGCGGCGTCACTGTTCCGCTTCAAAGCGCTCTGCATCAGAAATAATACCCCGCAACTCGAACTCTACCGCACCACTGCCCCAGGCTTTTTCCCGACTCTGGACAGTAACCGATAATTTTCCGTAACAGGGCGAGGCCGCACACGGAAATCAAATGATATTTCAGAATGTAACGATTGTGCCGCAGAAAAAATAAAAGCGTTATCAGTGCTTTAGAATGCCGAGGTAGAGAGCCGCAGCGAGCAGCGCAAGCGCTCCGAAGGCAAAGCCCGACGCCCAGGCGAGAATAAGGGACGCGGTACTGTATCCGGCCTGCGGCACGACAAGCGATGATGCCCCCAGTTTGCGCTCCCGCGCGACCAGCTTATGCGCCATGTGGCGGCGGATGGCGGCGGCTGCCTGTTCCCTTGCGGAACTTTCAAACAGGATCTCCCGTCCGTCCTGACGGTCCTGAACGAAACGGTAGGTGCGGTGATCAGGTTCCATGACGACGTAGGAAACAAGGTCAACCCAGAGCTTCGGCGGGTCGCCGGGCACGAGTGTCAGATCGAACAGTTCACGCGTCTCCGAAGACGAACGGACGGCGGGAAGCAATTCGTCCTGCAGCAACTGGAGGCGGAGTGACTTCGAATCCCGCAGTTCGAGGGCTGCGTCAAAATGGGCCGCCTCGGCCAGCCGCGCTTCACGCAGAGCTTCTGCCAGTGAATCCCGTTCTGACGTCAATGCGGCGTTTGCCACGGTTCCCAACTCCCAAAACCCGCCCCGATGTGCCAAGGCGGCACAGGCCACAGTCCTGCGTCTCCAGCGTTGCACGGGCCGTGCCAGGCTTCAATGGCGGCGTGCTTTGAAGGGGCTTGCAATGAGGCCAGCCAGAGAGCGGTCCTGCAGCCCCTCGGTGCCGATCGGCATATCGGGCGTCCGGATCGTGGCGCTGCGGCTGCCGAACAGATGATCCCAAACGGACAGCACAGCCGAATAGTTGGAATCCGTATCCCGCCGCAGGGCGTGATGATGCACCCAGTGGATCGAGGGCGTGACGATCAGGAAGGACAGCATGCGCTCCAGACGCGGCGGCAGCCGGACATTGGAGTGTTGGAACATGGTGACGAGCGCCAGAAGCGTTTCGAACACCACCACGCTCAGCAACGGCACGCCGAGCAAGAGGATCACCCCGGCCCTGGCGACCGAGGACAGCACCACTTCGCCGAAATGGAAGCGCAGCGCCGAACTCGTATCGAGGAACTCATCGAGATGATGCACTTCATGAAAGCGCCAGAGGAACTGCGATTCATGGTTGAGCCGGTGCCACCAGTAAATCCAGCAGTCGAGCAGGAGAAGATCGAGGGCGAGCCCCAGAACGCCGCTCCACCAGTCCGGCCGCCAGTCGAGGGCGTAGGAGGCGGCCAGCGCCGCCAGCGGCACCACGATCAACGCCGACAAGATGGCGTTGAAGCCGGCGAGCGACAGGTTCTTCGCCACACGCCGGACGCCGCCCACCACCCGTGCCATGGGAAACACGCGATCGAGCACCAGCAGCAGCACCAGCGCCACCACGACGATGACGCTCTTGTAGGTGAGAAAGAAGGCCAGCTGTTCCATCACCGGTCTTCTAGCTTCGACGGCATGGCGGGGGAAGTGACATCGGCGTGAACGCCCATGCGCCGCAGCACAAAGGCCGTGACCCACGGCATGGCGAGCGCGAGGCCGATGTAGCGCGCCATCTGATGGGCCCCCACATAGGCGGGGTCGAGATTGAGGGAGAAGGCCATGATGGTCATGGCATCAAGCCCGCCGGGCGAGAAGGCCAGCAGTGTGAGGGCGAACGGAAGCCCGGACACGGCACTGGTGATCCCCGCCCCGGCCATGGACAGCGCCAATGCGATAAGGAAGCCCGAGAAGCCTTCCCGGAGAGCCTGACGGAACTCCCTGAAGGTGAAATGCGAAAAGCGGGCGGCGATCATCACCCCGAGCACGATATTGGCCGGGATGAGAACAGCGGCGGGGGCTGTGCCTGAAACAAGGCCCGAAAGCTCCAGCGCGGCGCTTGCCAGCATCGGCCCCAGTATCAATCCCGCAGGCACCTTCAGCCACTCGAGCGCAAGGCCTGCCGCAGCTGAAACGGCGATGAGCAGAAGAATGTCCCCGACCTGCCCCATTTCTGCAGGGATCGGGTGGAAGGCGTCGGGCGGCGACAGCCACGTGATGAGCGATGGCAGCGCCGCGACGAGGAAGAACAGCCTGATACACTGGGCAATCGTCACCCGCCGCATGTCTGCCTTCGTACTGCTGGCAAGCAGCAGCACGAGGGAAAGGGCACCTGGCAGGCTGGCGAAGAGCGCCGTTGGCCCATCCCACTTGCTGTGCTTCACGTAGTAGGCTGTACAGGCCCATGTGACGGCGATGACGGTGAGGCCGAGACACGCGATGGAGAGCGGCCATTGCGCAGCGCGCTCCACAGTGTCCCATGATACCGCCGTGCCCGTCTGGATGCCGAGGAAGATGAAGGCAAGCGCACGCAGCCAGTCAGGCATGCCAAGCCTGACACGCGAGAAGATGGCGATGACCGCCGCCATCATGCTGCCCGCCAGCCACGGCGCGGGAATGCCAATCACCCAGAAGGCCAGCCCACCCGCCGTGCCAATCAGCAGGCCGAGGGCAGTATCACGCAGACCGGGTCGAGAGAACCGCATCGGCAAATTCAGCAAAACCATGCCCGCCCTCGCCCGCTGTCACATAGCGCGGCAGATGGGCCATCAGTTTCGCGTAGGGCCGGATGTTGGCAACGCCAATCCCCAGCGGGAATACCGCAAACATCGGCGCATCATTGGGTGAGTCACCGCAATAGGCGATGCGCTTCACGTCTCGGTCCACATCCATGCCGAATGCTTCGAACAGGAGGCGGCGGCTCATGGTGAGCTTGTCATGGCTGCCGAACCACGCATTGACATGAATGGAGGACACCTTCGCAGCAGCGCCCTCAGCATGGAAAGCCTCGGCAATCTTCTGGGCGGTGGCGAGCGGCAAAGGTGGCACGTCCTCGCAGAAGTCGATGGCGACATCGATCTCGCGGTAAGCCTGATCGGAGGCGATGGCCGTGCCGGGAAACGCCTTCAGCACGCGCTCCGCGATGGCCCAGAGTTTCGTGGAATTGGCGCGGCGTTCCTCGGCGGGTTGGGCGTAGACGCGGATCATCTTCTTCTCCGCGTCGTCATAGCGGAAGTAGAAAGCGCCATTCTCGCCCACCACAGCATCAACCGGCCACTGGCGCGCGATCAGGTCGCACCAGCCCGCGGGGCGTCCCGTGATCGGGATCACGCGGATGCCGGCACGCTTCAATTTCCAGAGCGCATCATAGGCTTCCGCCGGAAGCCTTCCGTGCAAGGTCAGCGTATCGTCGATGTCGGTCAGAACAGCAGCAACGCCCGCCAGAAGGTCACGCGGGGCATCGGCCAAGGGTTGCATGGTCATGTGAGGGTCGGCCTGTCAGGAGCATAAGGGGAAAGCAGCGCATCACGCGCGCCGGTGAGCAGTTCATTTGCAGCAAAGAGGCCAAGTGCGGGCGCGAGTGTCACGCCGGAATGAGTGACAATGGTGTAGAGGCCTTCGCGATTGCCGAAGCGGCCAATGGCGGCGAAGCCATCAGCGGGCGTTGGCCGGTAGCCAACGGTGAAGAATTCAAGGCCCAGCCCCTGCGCGTCCTTCACCATTGCCTCGACCTTGGCCTGAAGATCAGCCGCGAGGCCTTCGGCATTGCCCTCGGGGTCAGCGCCGGCGAAATCGGTGCCAGCCACGATGCGGCCCTCCTCCGTCTGGCGGAGGTGAAGTCCCGGCGTCATGACGAGGCCATTCAGCAATTTCCGCGTGGGCCTGGAGTGCGACAGCAAGCCAGCGGGCGCACGCATCCGCAAGGTCATGCCAAGGCTGTCCAGCAAGGTGGCAGATGCCGCACCCGCTGCAACAACCGTTTCATCGGCATGGATCACGCCATCATCGGTCATCACGCCCACGACGCGGCCGCGCTGTTCAGCCAACCATTTGACGGGCGTACGGCTGAGCACTTCAGCCCCGTGTTCCTTCGCCGCGGCCAGTAGCGTTTCCGCTGTGGCCAGCGGCTCCACCATGCCTTCGCCTGCAACGTGATAGCCATGATCCGGAACGGCGGTGAGGTTTGGTTCGATCGCCAAAATCTCGGCGCGTGAAACACGTCGGATGGGAGCGCCCCATCTCGCGCGCTCCTCCGCATAGGCATCAAGTTCGTTCTCCGGCAGATCCCAGATCAGCCCGCCACACCAGTTGACCCGCAAAGCGGGAATGTCCTTGGCAAGCCTGTGCCATTCGGCAATCGACCGCTGGCGCAGGCGGAAATAGGGTTCGGGATTTCCCCAGCTGGCGTTGATCCATGCCAAGCTGTTGCGCGTGGCGAGACCTCCCGGCTGTTCCGCGTCGATCACCATCACCTTGGCGCCCGCCCTGGCGAGATGCCAGGCGAGCGAGGCGCCGATGATGCCGGAGCCGATGACGATGACGCGCTTCTGCGGGCTGCCCATGCGGTCAGAACGCCACGTTTGCCGCGCCCTTGGTGTCCAGCATGGCGCGCGCCTCATCGGCGCTCGCAATGTCGATCGACAGCTCTTCAAGGATGTGGCGGATCTTGGATACGAGTGCGGCGTTCGAAGGCGCAAGCTGGCCCTTGCCGAGATAGAGATTGTCCTCCAGCCCAACGCGCACATTGGCCCCCATCGTGGCGGCCATGGTGGTGAAGGGCAGCTGGAAGCGGCCCGCCGCCAGCACCGACCAGTGATACTGGTCGCCGAACAGGCGCTCCGCCGTCTCGCGCATCATCAGCACATTCTGCGGGTCCGGGCCGATACCGCCCAGGATACCGAAGATCGTCTGCACGAAGAGTGGCGGCGTGACGAGCTTGCGGTCGAGGAAATGCGCGAGCGTGTAGAGATGGCCGATGTCATAGCACTCGAACTCGAAGCGCACGCCGTGGCCCTTGCCCAGCCGCTCCAGAATCTTCTCGATGTCGCCGAAGGTGTTGCGGAAGATGAAGTCCTTGGAATTCTCGAGATGCGCTCGCTCCCATGGGTGCTTGAACTCATTGTAGCGGCCCAGCATGGGATAGAGGCCGAAGTTCATGCTGCCCATGTTGAGTGAGGTCATTTCGGGCGAGAAGGCTTCTGCCGCTGCGATGCGCTCGTCAATGCTCATGCCCTGGCCGCCGCCCGTGGTGATGTTCACGATGGCGTTGCAGGCCTGTTTGATGCGCGGCAGAAATTCATTGTAGGTGTCAGGGGTTGGCGAGGGCCTGCCGTTTTCGGGGTCGCGCGCATGAAGGTGGAGGATGGAAGCACCCGCCTCTGCCGCATCGATGGCCTGGGTTGCGATCTCATCCGGGGTCACCGGCAGATAGGGCGACATCGACGGAGTATGGATCGAGCCGGTAATGGCACAGGTGATGATGGTCTTGGACTTCTTGCGCAAGATAGCCTCCCTCTGGACTTGGTAGAGAGGTTACCGAGGCCGCCACACCGCGTCACGCGGAAGTTTGGGAGGGCGGCCATGCAAGTTTGCGGCAAGGCCAGGAGCCTAGCGTCTGCGGAAGGCTCACCATTCCGGCTCTCTTCACATGCACTCCACGCTGCGCATTCTGATTATGGTGCTGTCCGGCGCTGCCGGCCTTGCCGCCATCTATCTCATTCAGTTCCCGGGTGCCTTGCCCAACGCCAAGGCCATCGAACTTGCCGCTGTCACCCTGCTTCTGGCGGCCACGCTGCTGAGCCTTGGGATAGACTTGTCCCGGAATGCAAAGCCCACAGCACCAGCCGAACTGGAACCGCGAAGCCCGGAGGTGCAAGGTTCTACCATGCCGGCAGACGAGCCGGTGCAGGGCGAGGTTACCAAGATCCTCAACCTGCTTCGCAATTACTCAGATGCGAATGTCAGCTTCTCAAGGGTGCTCGACAGGGCCAAGGAAGAACTGCCCGAAAGCCTCAAGGCCGAGGAAGTGCGGATCATCATTTCCTATCTGATGATCGAAAACGACAACATGCGCGCACGCACCGCCAACCTGCAAGCCAACCTCGAAAAATCGCAGGAGCAGATCGAGCGCCTGAAGTCCAACCTCGCAACCGCTGAGGCGCAGGGGTTGAGCGACCCGCTGACCGGCGTCAACAACCGCCGCAGCTTCGACATCATACTTGCCTCTCAGGTGGCTGCCTTGCGCAACGGCACCCAGCCGCTCTCGCTCATCCTGGCCGATATCGACCACTTCAAGGCCATCAATGATCGTTACGGTCATCCAGTCGGCGATGACGTGCTGAGATGGTTCGCGAGGGTGCTGACGGCCAATCTCAAGGGCCGCGATACTGTGGCCCGCTATGGTGGCGAGGAGTTCGCCATGATCCTGCCGCAAACGCCGTTGGAGAACGCCTTCAAGATTGCCGCCCAGATCAAGGGCCAACTCGAATCCCAGTTCTGGCAGAAGCCAGATGCCCCCAACACCATGCTGCGCGTCACCGCCTCCTTCGGCGTGGCGCAGCTTTCACAGGGCGAAGGCACCAGCAGCCTGATTTCCCGAGCCGACGCAAAGCTTTACCAGGCAAAAGCCGACGGCCGGAACCGCGTGGCGGCGTGAGGAACTCTGCCTAATTTTGTTGCACCGCAGCATGAATTACAGCAACCTTCACAACCCCATTGCCATGCTGTTACAGGACCGTCATAGTACCCTGTCAGAGAATTAAGAAGCCGGGCTCTGCCGGACCGCCAATATCTCTTTATTGAAGCGACGGGCACTGACGCCCGCGTGAACACGGAGGAATGTAAGAAGATGAAGAAACTGACATCGGCGCAGGAAATCATGCGCGCAGCCGCGCTGTCCCGCCGCACCCTGCTGAAGTCCGCTGTGGCTCTCGGCGCCGTTGGCCTTGCCAGCCCGCTCTATACCCGCAATGCGCTCTCTTCTTCAGGCGAAATCAACCTTCTGATGTGGTCGGACGAATTCCCCGATCCGGTGATCCCGAACTTCGAGAAGGCCACCGGCATCAAGGTGAACCAGACTCCGTTCTCGCAGAACGAAGAGCAGATCAACAAGCTTCAGGCCACCGGCGGCGAAGGCTTCGACCTCTGCCAGCCGACGCGTGACCGTGCTCCGCAGTTCAAAGATCTGGGCGTTCTCGCCCCGTTTGACATGGGCAAGCTGAAGAACATCGGCAATGTCCTTCCCTCGATGCTCGCTGGCTCCAAGGAGCTCTGGGAGTGGGATGGCGGCCTTTACCACCTGCCGCATTGCTGGGGTTCGGAAGCCATTTCCTGGCGCACTGACCTCTACAAGGGCAACCCGGCCGACCTGAGCTATGGTTCGCTCTGGGCTGAAGATGTGAAGGGCCACGTACAGGGCCGTCCGCACTCGCTGCTCCTGGGCATCGGCCTGTGGATGGACGCATCCGGCAAGCTTCCCTCGAACCGCATGATGGATGCGTTCAAGGATCCGGACTCGATGAAGAAGATCTACGATCAAATCCTGCCCTTCGCCGTCGAGCACAAGCCGTGGATCAAGCAGTTCTGGGATTCGGCCGACAACACCAAGTCGGGTCTGATGGAGAACGACGTCTGGATCGGCCAGACCTGGGATGGCCCCGCGCTTTCCCTCAAGAAGGACGGCAAGCCGGTATCCTATCAGGCTCCGAAGGAAGGCGCCATCGCCTGGCTTGACGGCCTGTCCCTCATCAAGACCTCCAAGAATACCGACCAGGTCTATGCCTTCCTGGACTACCTGCAGACGCCGGAAGCTTCTGCCGCTGTGGCCGAGGGCTCGGGCTACAACCCGGTCATCGCCGGCGCCGATGCCCTGCTCTCGGAAGTTGCCAAAAAGAACTTCCAGGAAGCCTTCCCGGGCGATGCGCTGAAGAACCTGTGGCACCGCCCGGCGGAGCCGTCCTGGTTCGCGGAACTCCGCACCCAGTACGCTGACAAGTTCAAGTCCGCCTAATATAGCTGGACTGGCACTGCATCGAAGGAACCAGCCCCGCCTCGACGGGGCTGGTTCTCTTTGAGGCCATCTTTGGCTCTACTTGCAATCCCGGGAAGTTCGTAAGAAATTCGGGTAAGAGCCGCACCAAGACGGCCAACAACCAATAGTTTGAGGGGTATGGAGCGCATGAGCGCCGGCGTAGAACTTGACCATGTCACCGTCCGTTTCGGCCAGTTCACGGCTGTCGACGATGCAACACTCGATATCAAGGGCGGCGAGTTCTTCTCCTTCCTCGGCCCTTCGGGCTGCGGCAAGACCACGATCCTCCGCACTGTGTCAGGCTTCCTTGACCCATCGCAGGGCAAGGTGCGGATTGGCGGTCAAGACATGGGCGGCATTGGCCCAAACAAGCGCCCAACAGCGCTGATCTTCCAGAATCTCGCCCTGTTCCCACTGATGACCGTATCGGAAAACATCACATACGGTCTCCGCGTCCGCGGCATGTCCAAGCCGGAGCGCATGAAGAAGGCGGATGAACTGCTCGAACTCATCGCGCTGAAGGGACAAGGACAGAAACTTGTGAGCGAACTGTCCGGCGGCCAGAAGCAACGCGTGGCCATTGCGCGGGCACTTGCGGTACAGCCCAAAGTTCTTTTGCTCGATGAGCCGCTGTCAGCACTCGACCTCAAGCTCCGCCAGCACATGCGCAATGAGCTTCGCGCCATCCAGCAGCAGGTGGGTATCACGTTCATCTACATCACCCACGACCAAGGTGAAGCCCTGACCATGTCAGACCGCATCGCCGTCATGTCAGACGGCGTGATCGAGCAGGTGTCGGACGGCAAATCCGTCTATGATCACCCTGATACGCCATTCGTGGCCTCCTTCGTGGGCGAGAACAACCCCTTCGCCGGCCGCGTGACCCAGGCGGACGCAAAATATGCGGTGGTCGAAACGGCCCACGGCGCCTTGCGCGGCCTCAATGCCAAGGGGCTGAAAGCGGGCGACAAGGCCATCCTCTTTGTCAGGCCGGAATCCTTCAGGCTTGGGTCTGGCGAGACCGATGCAACGATCACTGCCGAAACGCTGTCCTCCGCCTTCGAGGGAAATGCCACGCATGTGTTCCTGAAGGGTGCCTCCAAGAAGGAAATCACGGTGACGGTGGGCCGCCACGGCGGCAACAAGATCCCCGGCCACGGGGAGCGCGCATCCATTCACTATGAGCCCGCCATGGGCGTCGTTTTGCCGGAAGGGAAGATGGCCCGTGACTAGCCGCTTCGTCGTTTTCCTCATTCCCCTTGCTGTCATCGCCGTATTCTGGGCGATGGCGCGGATGGAAAAGAAATCTGCTCATGATCCGACGCACAAGAGCTTCTTTGAGCGCAACGGAATGGTGCTGGGTATCAGCTTCATCCTGCTTGTAGCGTTCTGGTCGCTGTTCCTCGTGGTGCTGCCCGACCTCTACATGGTGGTTGAAAGCTTCCACCCGAAGCTGCCGCCGACCCAGCGCGGCGGCCCGAACGATGTGCTGACGCTGGAGCAGTATAAATCCTTCTTCATCACGCCCACCGACGGCACCTGGAACACCAACCACATGGGCGGGTTCGTCTTCAGCATCGTCGCCTCGGTGCTGGTGACCGCCTTC
>JBEIDW010000043.1:0-19932 GCA_040383265.1 Hyphomicrobiales bacterium | reverse complement strand
GTCTTGCCGCGCTGGAAGATGCTTTCGATGGAAATCTTCTCATCGGCCAGGATCTTCGCCACGGCGGCAACGGCGCCCGGCCTGTCATGCAGGGTGAGCGCCACATAGAAGCCGCCCTCATGGGCCTTGGGCGGGGCTGCCTTGTAGGGGCGAAGCTCCGCCGCCGGAATACCGAACACCGGCCGGAAATTGCCGCGTGCGATATCCACGATGTCGGAGAGGACGGCAGAAGCCGTGGGGTGTGCGCCAGCGCCCCGGCCTTCCAGCATCAGGTCGCCGACGAAATCGCCCTTCACAACCACGGCATTGAATACGCCATCGGTATCCGCGGCGGGTGAGCCCTTGGGGATCAGCGTCGGATGAACGCGCTGCTCGATGCCCTGCTCGCTCGCCACCGCCACGCCCAGCAGCTTGATCTTGTAGCCCATTTCACCCGCCTGGCGGATGTCATCAAGCGTGATCTGCTCGATACCCTCGATATCGATGGACTTGAGGTTCACTTCCGTGCCGAAAGCAAGTGACGTCAGCACGGCGAGCTTGTGCGCGGTGTCGAAGCCACCGACGTCAAAGGTCGGGTCCGCCTCGGCATAGCCCAGCGCCTGCGCCTCTTTCAGCACATCGGCGAAGCTGCGGCCTTCATTGGCCATCTTGGTGAGGATGTAGTTGCAGGTGCCGTTCATGATGCCGAACAGCTTGCCCACGCGGTTGCCCGCCAGTCCTTCACGGATGGCCTTGACGATCGGAATGCCACCCGCAACCGAGGCCTCGAAATTGAGGGCGACGCCCTTCTCCTCCGCCAGCCGGGCCAGCGCCGCGCCGTGATGCGCGAGCAGCGCCTTGTTGGCGGTGATGACATGCTTGCCGGCACGAAGCGCGGTTTCGACGGCGGCCTTGGCGGGGTCGCCCTCGCCACCCATCAGTTCGATGAACACGTCGACGTTCGGGTCAGCGGCCAGCTTTACCGGATCATCATACCAGGCGAGCTTCCCGAGGTCATGGCCACGGTCCTTGCCCCTGGAGCGTGCCGAAACCGCCACGACCTCCACAGGCCGCCCCGCCCGCGTCCGAATAAGCGCGCCATGCCGGGCCAGAATATCGAGAACCCCCGCCCCGACAGTGCCCAGACCCGCAATCCCCAGCCGCAATGATGTCGCCATGTCACACCCGAAAACCCAAACGGTGAATCTTCCTCAACTGCGGGGTCTTATGGCGGGAACGGGCCGGGAAGGCAAGGAAGGGGAGATCCAAGGACACAGGCCGACCCCCGCATCCGGAAGCGCCCGCGTCTTCCTTCCATTTCGCTGAGACAAATGCGCCCCATCGGGAACGCCCCATGCCCCTCCCGCACCGCAGCATGAATTTCCGCCCTCCCCCTCCTCATTACCAATTTGCCTTTTGGTGCAGGCGTTTTACAGTTCTGCCATAATCGCCCTTCAAGAGCAGGCCATGACTGATCAGCCGCAGCCCCCGTCTCCCTACACCCTCGCCAACCCGGTCGAGTTCGCGCAGAACATGGCCAAGGTGTTCGAGCAGGCGGCCGTCATTGCCCGCATGGTGGCCGAACGGCCACAGCCCATGCTGCAGGAGGCCGAGACCCAGCTCACCCCCATGGAACAGGTGTCCAAGACGCTCGGGGTTGTGGCGCAGGCCTACATGAACGACCCGCAGAAGCTGATGGACGCCCAGATGCAGCTGTGGAACGCCTATGGCCAGCTGTGGCAGAGCGCCTGGGCCAAGGCTCTGGGCCAGCCCACCGAACCTGTGGCCGCCCCGACCCGCTCCGACAAGCGCTTCAAGGACAAGGACTGGCAGGAAAACGCCGTCTTCGACTTCCTGAAGCAGTTCTACCTGATCTCCGCCAACTGGGCGCAGGACATGGTGAAGAATGCCGAAGGCGTGGATGAGCACACCCGCCACAAGGCCAAGTTCTATGTGGAGCAGATCGCCAACGCCATCGCGCCCACCAATTTCGCCATCACCAACCCGGAGGTGCTGCGCACCACGCTCGCCTCCAACGGCGCCAACCTCATCGAAGGCCTCAAGCACCTGCAGGAAGACATGCAGACGCCCGATGGCCGCCTCCGCATCAAGCAGACGGACATGACGGCCTTCGAGATCGGCAAGAACATCGCCACCACACCGGGCAAGGTAGTGTTCCGCAACGAGACGTTCGAGCTGATCCAGTATTCGCCCACCAAGGCGAAAACCTATGAATACCCGCTCGTCATCTTCCCGCCGTGGATCAACAAGTTCTACATCCTTGACCTGAACGCCAAGAAGTCCTTCGTCAAATGGGCGGTGGACCAGGGCCTCACCGTGTTCATCGTCTCCTGGGTGAACGCCAATGAAAGCCAGGCACGCAAGAGCTTCTCCGACTATATGCGCGAAGGCTTCCTCGAAGCCGTGCAGGCCGCGCAGGACGCCACCGGATCGCCCAAGGTCAACGTCATCGGCTATTGCATCGGCGGCACGCTCACCGCCGCCTCGCTCGGCTGGATGGCGGCGCAGAACGACCACCGCGTCAACAGCGCCACCTTCTTCACCACCCAGGTGGATTTTGAGAAGGCGGGCGACCTCCTGGTCTATGTGGACGAGGAACAGGTGAAGTGGATCGAAGACCGCATGAAGGACAAGGGCTATCTTGCCGGCACCCGCATGGCCGATGCCTTCAACCTTCTGCGCTCCAATGATCTGATCTGGTCTTATGTCGTCAATAACTACATGCTCGGCAAAGACCCGATGCCGTTTGACCTGCTGTACTGGAACGCGGATTCAACGCGCATGCCGGCAGGTGTCCATTCCTTCTACTTGCGCGAATGCTACATGGCGAACAAGCTCAGCCAAGGCAAGATGGTGCTGGATAATGTACGGATCGACCTCAAGAAGGTGAAGATTCCCGTCTACAACCTCGCCGCACGCGAGGATCACATCGCGCCCTTGGCTTCGGTGTTCCGGCTTGGCCGCTTCTTTGGCGGCAAGACGCGACTGGTAGTGTCAGGGTCAGGCCACATCGCCGGGGTCGTCAATCCACCCGAGGCCAACAAGTACCAATACTGGACCAATGAAAAGGGTGCCGCGACACTGGAGGACTGGCTGGCCGGCGCCACCGAGACAGCTGGCTCCTGGTGGCCGGACTGGGCCAAGTGGATTGCCGAAAAATCCGGCCCTCTTGTGCCAGCGCAGGTGCCTGGCAGCGGCAAGCTGAAGGTGATCGAAGATGCACCGGGGTCCTATGTGCGGGTAAAAGCCGAATGATGAAACTGATTCTTCCCCTGATCGCCGCAGCCCTGCTCGCCGGGCCTGCACTCGCTGAAGACAAGGCCGCCGCCATCGCCGCAGGAAAGCGCCTCTCGGAGATAAATTGCGCGCGGTGCCACAACATTGAAGCCGAGGGCCAAAGCCCGCTGACGGATGCGCCGCCCTTCCGCGAGATTGCCAAGAACTACGACCGCTATGAGTTGATCGACGGTTTCATGGAAGGCCTCGCCGTGCGCCATCCGCTGATGCCGGACTGGGAGGTCACGGAACCGCAGGCCGAGGAACTGACGGAGTTCGTTCTGAGCCTTGGCGAAGGCAAGAAGGCGGCGAGCGATCCCGCCACGCAGGGTTACGACCTGCTCCGCATCAACTGCGCGCGCTGCCACGCCATCGATGAGGCGAGCCTCTCGCCCGATGCCACAGCCCCGCCCTTCCGTGACGTGGTGAAGAAATACAATCCGGATGACCTCGAAGAGGCCCTGACCGAGGGCATCGTCACCGGCCACAACAACATGCCGGTGTTCGCCTTCACGCCTGAGGAAGCAACAGCCATCGTCGCATATCTGAGTACGCTGAAGACGGAATGAAGGCGGGAGCAGTCAAGCTCTGGGCCATCGCCGCACTGCTGGCCGGCGCCATCGCCGCGCCATCCGCCCTGGCCAATGACAGCATGGCGGAAGTGGCCCTCGGTGGGCTCGTCCTGAAAGAGAGTTCCGACATATCCATGGACAGGGAGGACCTGTTCATCTCTCGCGATGAAGTGCGCGTCGACTATCTCTTCACCAACACGGGCTCAAACGACATCGATACGCTTGTCGCCTTTCCGCTTCCCGACCAGGACTTGTCGAATGTCATGGTGGTGGCGCATGACATGGAAAAGGAACTGAGGTTCAAGACAGCGGTTGACGGCAAACCGGTCACCTACGACATCGTTCTTCAGGCCATGCTCGGCGGCAAGGATGTTACCGCGGAACTCGCCCTGCTGGGGCTGGAGCCGGACACGCCGCTCGACTGGGACCGCTTTAACGCAAAGCTCAAGGCACTGCCGCCAGAAAAACTCGTGGCGGCCACTGCGGCAGGTCTCTTTTCGAATGGCGCAGGCACCGCCACCGACAGTTACGAACCAACCTGGGCGCTTCGCACCACCGTTACCCGCCGGCAGGTGTTCCCGGCAGGCAGGACCATCGCCGTCAGCCATCGCTACAAGCCTATCGTGGGCGGCAGCGTGCCAGGCGCTTACGACGCGGAGAACCGAAGGCAGGATTGGCTGGCGGACCGCATCTCGCGCTATTGCATCGAAGACAGTTGGTTTCGCGCTTTCGACAAGGCGCGCGCGAAACATCCCGCCGCAGAGGGAAATCCCCCGCCCTACATGGAGGTCTGGCTTGGCTATGCGCTGTCTTCCGGAGCGAATTGGAAAGGTCCGATCAAGGATTTCCGCTTGGTCATCGACAAAGGCAAACCCGACAATCTGCTCAGCCTCTGCGCCGAGGGCGTGAAGAAGATTTCACCCACCCAATTCGAGATCCGGAAGATCAACTTCGAGCCGAAGGAGGACATCCGGCTCATGATCGTCGAATGGGACGCGGCCGAGTGAGCGTGACATCAGGCACGCCCTCCTCCGGCCCCGCCTAGATCAGGTTGCCAAGCTTGCGGGTGATGGGGGTCACGATCACCGTCGTCCCCTTATCGTCCAGCGCGGCGCGGTATGCCTTCGCCAGAGTCTCCGCCGTTTCCGCATGAACGGCGTTCGCGCCATAGCCCCTGGCGAGCGACACGATGTCAAGGCCAGGCAAGTCCAGGCCCGGAACATTCGGGGTCTTCTCAAGCACGGCAAACTCCTTCAGGATTCCGTACTCCTCGTTCTGCAGAACGACATAGATGACGTGGGCCTTCTGCTGCACGGCGGTGTAAACACTCTGCAGCGAATACTGGTAGGAACCGTCACCCATCAGGCAAAGCACAGGCCTGTTCCGGCCAGTCTTCTTCTCCGCCAATGCAAGGCCCACTGACGCAGGCATGTTCCAGCCGAGCCCTCCCGACGCGAAAGTATAAAAGCTGTCGGGTTTGTCGAAGCGGAATTGATCCTGAAACGCACCGGCATTTGACGGCGACTCATTTGCAACAACAATGTCCTCAGGCGAATTTGCCTTGAGGGTTGCGAACACAGCGAGCGGCTCCAGCGGCAGGTCGGCCGGAGCGGCCTTTGGGGTGGCCCGCAGTGGCGGCCTCGGTTGGTCCGCGCGTGGCGTGATCAACGGCAGGATGGAGTCAAGGAACAAGCCCGCATCAGAAACAATGCTGTCTCCGGCAATGGCCTTCGCCGCTTCATCAGGGTCATCGGTGACTTGAATCAACGCCGCCTCCTCCGGCAGGTAACGGCCCGGCACATAAGGGTAATAGCGGAATACGGGCGCGCCCACGACGACGATCAGATCATGCCCGTCAAGCTTGCCGCTCAGCGGTCCGATCGCCGCAGGCAGCATTCCGGCAAACAGCGGATGGGTCTCAGGGAACGGCGTTCTCTCACAGAAGGGCGCCTGCCATACCGGCGCGTTCAGGCGCTCGGCGAATGCGATGCCACTCTGCCAGGCTTTCGCGCCGGTGCGGGCGATGTCTCCACCATAGATCATGACAGGGTTGCGGGCCGCGTTCAGCCTGCTGGCAAAAGCGCTGAGGGACTGCGGGTCGGGTGCCCTGCGGGTAGAAACGCTGCGCAGCGGAACATCAAACGGCATCTCTTTGTCCCAGTCATCGAGAGGCAGGGAGAGAAATACCGGCCCAGCAGGCTCCTGAACTGCAGTCGCATAGGCCCGCATAAACGCGCCGGGAACATCTTCCGCCCGTGCGGGCTGGTAGGCCCACTTGACCCACGGCCTCGGCAACTGGGTGGCGTCAATGTTGGTGAGAAATGGCTCCATGAGGAGCATCTCCCGTGTCTGCTGTCCGGCGGTAATGATCAGCGGTGTCTTGTTCAGATAGGCGGTGACGATATTGCCCATGGCATTGCCGAGACCCGCGCCGGTGTGCACATTGACAATCACCGGCTTGCGCAAGCCCTGTGACAGGCCATCAGCGATGCCGACGACGCTGGCCTCCTGAAGGGCCAGCACATAGTCAAAGTCATCCGGAAAATTCTTCAGGAAGGTTTCCTCCGTGGACCCCGGATTCCCGACGACAGTCGTGACCCCCAGCTTGCGCAGCAGATCGAATGTGACGTCCTTGACGCTCGGCATTGCACATTTCCCGGATAAACAAAGATGAAACTCGCTTATAAGCCACTCCGGCAATGCGTGGCAACTCAGTAGGGTTCCCCGGCCCGGCAGGTGGCATCACGTGCGTGCGCCGCGAAACGGGAGGCCCAGCTAATCCCGCCGCCAGCCGCTGCCGCCACGGGTGAAGAGCAGGCTCCTCATCGTGTCGCTTCCCAGCACGCGCTGCACTTCCTTGAATGCGAACAGCGGAACGAGCGTCACGAACAGCAGCGCCAGATAAATCAGCACCCCCTGCCACGTCCCGCCACCAAGACTCCGAATGCTGACGGCGAGAGGCAAATGCTCAAACCACGCGCGGATCGATTCCTCCGCTATGTGGAACAGCAAGAGCAGAATGCTGAACAGGAGCGACTTGCCCAGCACCAGCCAGATCAGCGCCTCCTCCTGCAAGCGCTTCCCGACTTTCAAAACCTCGCCGAGCAACACGACTTTGGCAAAGATCATCGCGTTGACTATGGCATAAGTCTGGTTCCACAGATTGATGCCGTTCTCCTGTAGCAAGAACCGTTTGTACTCAGCGAAAAGCGCGAACAGCAGCCAGAGATAGAGCGTAATGAGGAGATACTCCTTCATCTCCCCTATTGCCCTCGCCTTGAGGCTTTTCATGCCGGCGCTTTTCTCCGAACCAGAGTGCATCTTCTTTTCCACCTCAACCTCCGGCAATGCCCATACCAAGCTTATCAATAGCAAAGGGGCTGCATTTCTGCAGCCCCTGAAAAAACACAGACTGAAGTCTGTGCGTGACTTAACGCTTCGAGAACTGGAAGCTGCGGCGGGCCTTCGGGTGGCCGTACTTCTTACGCTCGACCATACGCGGGTCGCGGGTGAGGAAGCCAGCCTTCTTGAGGGCCGAGCGGAGTTCCGGCTCGAAATAGGTCAGAGCGCGGGCAAGGCCGTGACGGACCGCACCAGCCTGGCCGGAGAGGCCTCCGCCGGACACGGTGCAATCCACGTCGAGCTCGGTCGCGCGGTTGGCGGTCACCAGCGGCTGCTGCACCAGCATGCGCAGCACCGAACGGGCGAAGTACGTTTCGATCGGCTTGCCGTTGACCGTGATCTTACCTTTGCCGCGCTTCACCCAGACGCGCGACGTGGCGTCCTTGCGGCGGCCGGTGGCGTAAGCCCGGCCCTGAGCATCAAGCTTGGGCTTGACTGGGGCAGCAGCGGCAGCAGCGCCGCCCGAAGCGGTGGCCACGCCCATGGCCTGGCCGAGGTCTGCGAGGGATTTGCGTTCAGCCATGATCAGCCTCTCACCGCATTCTTGGGGTTCATTGCCTTGATGTCGAGCTTCGCAGGGTTCTGCGCCTCGTGCGGGTGAGCCGCGCCACCATAGATGCGCAGATGCGTCATCTGCTGGCGCTTCAGCGGTCCGCCCGGCAGCATGCGCTTGACGGCGAGTTCGAGAACGCGCTCCGGGTGCTTGCTGTCGAGGATCTTGCCGGCGTTGCGCTCCTTGATGCCACCCGGGAAACCCGTGTGGTGGAAGTAGCTCTTCTGCTCGCGCTTCTTGCCGGTGAAGTGGATCTTCTCGGCATTGATGACGACGACGTGGTCGCCGCAATCCATGTGGGGGGTGAAGGTCGCCTTGTGCTTGCCGCGCAGGCGGTTTGCAATGATGGCGGCCACGCGGCCGACAACCAGGCCTTCCGCGTCGATCAGCACCCAGTTCTTCACGATGTCCTTGGCTTTCGCCGAATAGGTTGTCATCTGACTGTCTCTGGTGTTACGGGGTCAAAGATAAGGGGCTGCGGACCACAAGGCCCGCCGCCCCGCTCAATGACGCTTTGATTATGCGCCCACCTCTGCACTGTCAAGAAAAACCCCGGTGTTTGGCGGTATTTTTGTATACGGTAACATGGTACCGCAAATCCGCGCATCTGCTTTGAAATCGCTCTTTCCCGCAGCCAAGCCATGGCCTACAGTCCGCCACAGTAGGGAATCCAAGAAAATGATAGTCCGAACAGCCGTTTCGTTCTTAGCCTTAGCCGCGCTGGCGGGCGCGTCGGCGCCGGCCAAGGCCTCCGCCGTCTCCCCCAGCCTGGTTCTCGCTCAGGCCGCAACGCCGCTTGAGGTTCCCCCGGCACCCGGCGGTGCAGCCACATCCCCTGCGACATCTCCGGACGAAGCGGAGACGCCCGGCGTCAACGACGATGACATGGCGGATGATGACAGTGTCGCGCCCGACATCGCTAACGAGCTGAGTCTCGGCGAAATTCCGACGATCGAGACGATTGAGCTAACCCCCGACATCGCCAAGCGCGCGCTCGACACCTACCTCTCTGTCCGGGAGAAATACGCCAATACCGATCTCGACCAGTTCGAAGACTTGCAGGACTTCGTGGACAAGACCGAGGATGGACGGGCATTTGAGGCAGATATCAAAGCCGCAGGCTTCGTCAATGTCAGCGACTGGAATCTTGCCATCTCGACCCTTACCCTGACCTACAGCAGCCTGATCGACGATCAGACGGCCGAACTGCAGCAGCAGATATCGGAAGTAGAGAACGACACGGAACTCGCACAGGACATGAAGGACAAGATGGTGAAAGCACTGAAGTCGCTGATCCCGTCTGCCAACAACAAGACGGCCGTCGCTGAACTGATGAAAGACCCGGAGTACGGCCCCAAGCTCAAACAGATCGACACTGAGGAAGAATGAGCGATCTTCTTCTCTCTGCCCTGGCGGGTGGGGTGCTGCGCCTCACGCTGAATGATGCCGCGACGCGAAACAGCCTCTCAGAAGCGATGATGTCCGAACTCGCGGGCGCATTGAACGCGGCCGCGAACGACCGCGCGGTACGGGTCATCGTACTCGCTGCCAACGGACCCGCCTTTTCCTCCGGCCACAATCTCAAGGAAATCTCGGCACATCGGGCTGATGCCGACAAGGGTGCGGCCTATTTTGCTGGCCTGTTCAATTCCTGCGCTGAACTGATGCTGGGCGTGGTTCGGAACCCCAAGCCGGTCATTGCTGAAGTGGCGGGGCTGGCGAGCGCGGCAGGCTGCCAGCTTGTGGCCTCCTGTGATCTTGCAGTTGCCGCTGAAGCTGCGCGCTTCTGCACGCCGGGCGTCAACATCGGGCTGTTCTGTTCAACGCCGATGGTGGCCTTGTCGCGCAACGTGATGCCCAAGCATGCGATGGAGATGCTGCTGACGGGCGACATCTTCTCCGCTCAAGACGCAATGCGCATTGGCCTCGTCAACCAGGTGGTCGAAAGTCCGGCGCTCACGCAGACTGTGACAGAACTTGCCACCAAGATCGCATCAAAGTCGATGGTAACGGTGAAGACCGGCAAGCAGGCGTTCTACCGCCAGCTCGACCTGCCGCTGGAGGAAGCCTATGCTTATGCCTCGCGCGTCATGACCGAGAATTTGCTGATGCGCGACGCAGAGGAAGGCATATCCGCTTTCATCGGCAAGCGCGCGCCGCAATGGAAGGACGAGCCATGAACCACGACGCCTACACGCCCGACTACATCCGCGGAATTCTCCAGGCGGTGAAGACCGTGGCGCTCGTCGGCGCCTCCAACAATGAAGTCCGTCCATCCTATTTTGTCATGAAGTATCTCCTCGACAAGGGATATGCTGTAATTCCAGTCAATCCCGGTCTTGCCGGACAGCAGCTTCTGGGCCAGACGGTCTTTGCCTCGCTCAGGGATATTCAGCAGCCTGTCGACATGGTGGATATCTTCCGCAATTCGGAAGCGGCAGGCCCCATCACGGATGAAGCCCTGTCGCTTGAACCGAAGCCCAAAGTGATCTGGATGCAGCTTTCAGTGCGCAATGACGAGGCCGCTGCGAAGGCGGAAGCCGCCGGGCTTGACGTCGTCATGAACCGCTGCCCCAAGATGGAATATGGCAAGCTCTCTGGTGAGTGGGGCTGGGTGGGCGGCGATTCCGGCATCATCTCGTCACGCCGGCGGTCACTGCATGAAAGCGGCAAGATGCAAAGCCTGGGGCTGGGGCCGCGCAAGGGCTATTGATCTGCCGCAAAGCCGCGCCTGCCCCGCGGCGGCAAAGTCCAAGCCGGTCAAGCAACAGTAAGGAACTCCGGATGGGCAACTCTCAACAGGCACGATATGACGCGGTGGCCATGGTCATTCACTGGCTCACTGCGGCCCTGATGATCGCCATGATCATCTTCGGGGAAGATCTGATGGAGTCGGGTGAGCGGGCGGCCAAGGCCGGTGACATTGTAAACATCACCTTCGAGCCATCGCTCCATGTCAGCTTGGGCGTTGCGATCCTGCTGCTCACGCTGCTCCGCATCGTCTGGCGGATGACTCATGCGGCACCGGCCTATCCCGCCACGATGAAGCGCTATGAGATCGTCGCCTCCAAGTCACTGCATGGCTTGTTCTACCTGCTGATGATCGCCATCCCGCTCACCGGTTGGCTTGCCTTCGGGAGTTTCCTCGCGGAGGCGCCCGCCATGGCAGGCGTTCAGGTTTTCGGCGCGTTTCCGGTTCCGGCCTCCCCCGTAACGGGCGAGAGCTTCGAGGAGTTTCACGAAATCGGCAGCAATCTGGCCATGGTCTTCATCATTCTTCATACGCTGGCCGCCCTGAAGCACCAGTTCCTGGACCGTGACGGCATCCTGAAGCGGATGCTGCCCTTCTGAAATCCCTCGATTGTCGTTTCGATCGGGGCGCGATAAAGTCTCGCAGGGATTTCGCTTCATGGGAGACGACAATGACCGACAGAAAACCGGGCTTCGACACGCTGGCCCTTCACGCGGGCACAGCCCCGGACCCCGCCACTGGAGCCCGCATCACGCCGATCTACCAGACTACAGCTTTCGTCTTCAACGACGTGCAACACGCGGCTGACCTGTTTGCGCTTCGCGCCTTTGGCAACATCTACACCCGCATCATGAACCCCACCCAGGGGGCGCTCGAAGGCAAGGTGACGGCGCTTGAAGGGGGCACGGCGGCGCTCGCGGTGGCTTCCGGCCACTCGGCCCAATTGCTTGCTTTCCATACCATCATGCAGCCGGGTGATGAATTCGTGGCGGTGCGCCAACTCTATGGCGGATCGATCAACCAATTCAGCCACTCGTTCAAGTCATTTGGCTGGCATGTGGTGTGGGCCGATGCCGACGACATGTCTTCTATCGAAAAGGCCCTCTCATCCAAGACCAAGGCGATCTTCATCGAATCGATCGCCAACCCCGGTGGCCGCATCACCGACATCGCCGCCGTGGCGAAGATCGCCAAACAGGCAGGCGTGCCGCTCATCGTCGACAATACGCTTGCAACGCCTTACCTCTGCAAGCCCATCGAGCATGGCGCGAACATCGTCTTGCACTCGCTCACCAAATTCATGGGCGGGCATGGCAACTCAATGGGCGGCGTGATCGTCGATGGCGGCAATTTCGACTGGTCGAAATCCGGCCGCTATCCGCTGTTGTCTGAGCCCAACGCATCCTACCACGGCCTCAAGCTGCATGAGACCTTTGGCAATATCGCGTTTGCCATCGCGGCGCGCGTGCTGGGCCTGCGGGACCTGGGTCCGTCCATAGCGCCACTTAATGCTTTCCTCATCCTCACCGGCATGGAAACGCTGGGACTTCGCATGCAGCGTCATTGTGACAATGCGCTGAAAGTCGCGCAGTGGCTCAAGAAGCACCCAAATGTCGCCTGGGTGAATTACGCTGGCCTGGCCGATGACAAATACCACGTGCTCCAGCAGAAGTACTGCCCAAAGGGCGCGGGTGCGGTGTTCACCTTTGGCCTCAAGGGTGGTTATGATGCGGGCGTAAAGGCGGTGTCTTCGGTGAAACTGTTCTCCCACCTTGCGAACATCGGCGACACGCGATCACTCATCATCCATCCCGCGTCCACCACGCACAGCCAACTCAACGCCGAGCAGATGAAGCTCGCGGGGGCCACGCCGGATGTCGTGCGCCTGTCAATCGGGCTTGAAGACGTGGAGGACATCATCGCTGACCTCGATCAGGCGATCTCGTAAGTCAGAACTCATCACAAGGCGAAATGGCCGGGGCTTTCCCCGGCCATTCTCATGAAGGGCGCTTGTTCAGCAGCATTCCGTGCAGGTTCCACAGCGCGGCCGCCAGCACCACCAGCGCGCCGCCCTGATGAACAAGGCCAAGCCACAGCGGCACCGCCCAGAGCAGCGTCCAGATGCCGAACACGATCTGAAGCACCACCGTACCAAGCAGCAAAAGGCTGGCAGCGCTGCGCACCTTGAGTGCATGCCACACCACAAGAATGGCGATGAGATAGGCAATCATGCGGTGGGTGAACTGCACCGTCAGGGCATTCTCGAACAGGTTGCGCCACCAAGGTTCAACCGCGAGAAGCCCCTTGGGAATGAGCGCCCCCTCCATCTGCGGCCAGGTGTTGTACCCGAACCCCGCATCAAGCCCGGCCACGAAGCCACCCGCTGCCACCTGCAGAAGAATCAGACCCAACAGCAGCAGCGCGGCCCACTCACGCCCTCGCCGGGGCGCATGACGGCTGTGGCCAAGGCCGATCGCCACCCAGAGGATCGCCACGAAGATAAAGGCAGCCAGCGTCAGATGGGCAGCAAGGCGGTACTGGCTCACATCCACCCGGTCCACCAGGCCGGAGGCCACCATGTACCAGCCGAGCGCGCCCTGCAGGCCGCCAAGCACGAACAGCACGGCACAGCGCAGCGCCGTCTTCCCTGTCAGCGCACCGGTAACGGCGAAATAGGCAAAAGGCAGGAAGAACGCGAGGCCGATGATGCGACCGAGGAAGCGGTGTCCCCACTCCCACCAATAGATGAACTTGAAGGCCTCCAGCGACATGCCCTTGTTGACGAGCTGATATTCCGGGATTTGCCTATACTTGTCGAAGGCCTCCAGCCAATGCGCCTCGGTGAAGGGCGGAATGGCGCCCAGCAGCGGCTGCCATTCAGTAATGGAGAGGCCGCTGTCGGTCAGCCGGGTGGCGCCGCCGACGATCACCATCAGGAAGATGAGCGCGGCCATGGCGTAAAGCCACGCCCTCACATACGGGAGGGCGGAGGCTTGGCGGTGGTTCATGATTTCGCTTACCATAACCAGTGGAATACGTTTGCCTGCCCCCTCCTTTCAAGTGATGAAGCGCCGCAGTGCCCAGACCTTGCGCAACCGGACGCCCGGCCCTAATTCAGCGGCATGAAGCAGCGCACCCGGAAAGCCTTTGGCACAGCCGCCGTCGTCCTCTTCATCATCATGTATGCCCTGGTGATGATGGCGGTTGGTGGAGAATGGGCTGTGGGCCGTGGACTGGCCATCGAACTGGCCTTCTATGTGGTGGCGGGCGCCCTCTGGCTGCCGGTGGTCATGGTCATCATCCGCTGGATGTCACGGCCGGACGCGGCCTGAGGCCGTCACGCCAGCAAGTCCCCCAGCATTTGAACGCAGCGGATGGCCGGCATTGGCTTGCCCAGAGTGGGAACGCCCGCAAAGGCATCGTATTCGCCCTTTCCGAGGTGGTCACAAGCGGTTGAGAGGATGAAGGGAACTTTCATCTCCCTGAGGCGCTGTGCCACAGGGGTAACCAATTCGCCCTGCAGATCAAGATCAAGAATGGCCGCGTCCGGCCTTTCCGTGCCGATCAGCGCAAGCGCAGAACGCACCGAAGCCGCCGGTCCCAGCACGCGTACCCCTGCGGCACTCAGCGTCTGCTCCATGTCCCTGGCAACGAGAACCTCATCCTCCACCACAAGAACACGGCGGCCGAGAATGTGGGACGGAACCTTCAGTATCGCGGTTGGCATCGGCGCAGCCCCCTTCATGATCTCGTCAGGAAGCCACGAGCCATCAGATCGGTTCCTCGGTTTGTGCGACATAGGCCCCGGTTATGGCTGGCGACACGGCGTTGGGGCCAGAAGCGCGGCGCCGCCCTTACCCGAGTGCCGGGACGTCGCCCTCGAACCACTCCACACCATGAAGGCTGCCATCATTGTCATTAGCGGCTGCCCGCATCCGGATGCCGCCACAGGGCCACTCGAAAACGAGACCTGCTGCCTTCAGGCTGTTGCGGCCCGGCCGGTTGGCGCGCCCGCGCTGCGACCACTCCTCGGCATCCTCATCGCTGGCGCCCGCCACGAAATCCAGCAGGCGCAGCCCGTCCTCCCGATCAAAACTCACCGTTGCGCGCCCCTTGATGCCAATGAGGCGCAGAGCATCGGTAAGGCTGAGCGACCCTTTGAGGAATTCCACCAGCCGAGGATCAACATCACCTCTCATCGGTCTTTCCTTTCCCATCTCCATTCTCAAAAATTTTATCGGACAGGCCTCCCGAAATCACGTGGATTCTGACGATTACGGCAATTGTTTCCCGCAATGGTAAGCAAACTCCGCCTGGATCGGGCTGATTCATCCACTCAAACTCGCAACTCCGTAACCAAGCGCGGTCTTGGGTGAATCAATCCTTTCACCAACGCACACAATTTCAGTGGGTCTGTTTTCCTGCTGGACAGGAATGCTCCGCTAAACCTTCCGCCAGACAAACAGCGACTGCAACTGAGAGGATGTCATGAAAGGCGCTTCACGCCTTCCCGCAAGCGACAGCGAAAGCGGAGCCTACAAGATGGGCTACGCGATCATCGCCGCCGCCATGGCGCTGGCCCTCTTCGCCACCATCCCGCTGGTGGCGGGATCGCTGCCACGCGTATTGCAACTGATCTCCAGCACGCTGGGCGCCACTTTCTGAGTTTCAAAATCCCGCGGCGTAACTAAGTTTGGCACGCCCGCGTCATTGACGTAACGCACATGCGCCCGGATTACCTTCAGCCAGCAGAAATCATCGGAAGTGCACCCAGCATGAGCGCCACAGAGACCTTCACCTTCCAGCGCGCTGATCTGGGACAAGCTGATGACACGGCCCACTTCATTGGCCTGAACCGCGCCTATTTCGACTGGATGAACGGCGAGATTTCAAGCCGCTGCGGCTTCTCGATCCCCGACATCATCAACACCACGCTCGACAGCTATGTGCTCCACACGGTGAAGATCGCCAGTGGCATCCGCCCCGAAGAGGGCGGGGTCTATTTCCTCCGCGATCGCGGCGGGCAGCCCATTGCCATGGGTGGCCTGCGGCGGCTGCCGGATGGGGCGTCAGAAATCGTGCGGATCTAAACCCGGCCGGAAAGCGGGGGCCTTGGCCTTGGCCAGCGGATGGTCGCGGAATCAATCGGCATCGCCCGCAGGCTCGGCAGCCCACGCTACGCCTCGACACGGCGGTGTTCATGAAATCCGCCCAGCGGATCTACGAAGCCGCAGGCTTCCTGCCATGCGCACCCCACCCCGGCGCCGAGCCGCCACCGCCAGCAGCCCTACTGGCTCTACGACGAGCGCGCGCTCTGAGCCCATTCCGCGCGGCCAACAAAAAAGGACCGGGGATTTCTCCCAAGTCCTTGTTTTGAATGGTCGGAGCGACTGGATTCGAACCAGCGACCCCTATCCCCCCAGAATAGTGCGCTACCGGGCTGCGCTACGCTCCGACACGGTGGCAGGCTCTAGCATTGTTCTTGGGGCAGCGAAAGAGTTATTCAACGCTTCCACCAGGCCTCAGGGCGGCAGGGTGGGGTCGAGAATCCGGCGCGCCTCACTCAGGTCGCGCAAAGCCGAGCGCAGCATGTCGGCATGGGAATCATGAAGGCGGTTTGCGCCCTCTTCCTCCGCCCCCGCGGCATCACCAAGTGGAAGCAGTGGCTGCACCTCGGATGACTCGTCCGTGCCGCCCCCCTTCAGGGGCCGCGCAAGCCGTGGCGCGGCCTTGGCCGTGCCGGGCGGCGGTGCGGTTGCCATCTCATCCTCGCGCTTGCGCGGTTCGATGTCGCCACGGCCAACGCCGGCCACATAGGCAGCCCCATCTTCCTTGAGGATCTTCTGCACGCCGCGGATCGTATAGCCATCCTTGTAGAGAAGGCTGCGGATGCCCTTGAGCAACTCCACATCCGCCGGGCGGTAATAGCGCCGGCCGCCCGCGCGCTTCATCGGCTTCACCTGCGTGAAGCGGGTTTCCCAGAAGCGCAGCACGTGCTGCGGCACATCCAGTTCGTCAGCAGCTTCACTTATGGTGCGGAAAGCGTCAGGTGATTTGTCCACCATGGTGCGCCCCTCCTCCGGGCGCGGCCGGAAGAAGAACAGGTCAGTCCTCGTCCGAACCCCGGTCCATGCCGTTGATCACGTTCTTCATGACCTGGCTCGGCCGGAAGACCAGCACACGCCGGGGTGTGATCGGCACTTCCTCGCCAGTCTTGGGGTTGCGGCCCACACGGCCATTCTTGCTGCGAACCATGAATGTGCCGAAGGACGACAGTTTCACCGTCTCTCCCTGCACCAGATGTTCCGACATCATGTCGAGCATGCTCTTCACGAGATCGGCCGATTCACTGCGCGACAGGCCGATCTGCCGGTGGACTGCCTCACTGAGATCGGCGCGGGTAAGCGTCTTGCCAGTCATACTGAGCCCCCTGCAATTCGGCAAAAAACTACGGCGCGAACGCTCATTGGTCAACAGGAAAGAAATCAGGAACTCAAGGGGTTACGGCAAAAGCCTCAGTAGCGGGCCAGAACCGCACCCCAGGTAAATCCGCCACCCATGGCTTCGAACAGCACAAGATCGCCCCTGTTGATCCGGCCATCCTTCACGGCAGCATCAAACGCCAGAGGAATCGAGGCCGCGGAGGTATTGCCGTGGCGGTCCAGCGTCATGACAATGCGATCTTCGGAAATACCGAGCTTGCGCGCGGTTCCTTCCAGGATGCGGCGATTGGCCTGATGCGGCACAAACCAATCGACCTCGGCCGGCGTCACCCCAGCCGCCACCATCGCCTCATCCATGACGGAGGCGATATTGACCACGGCATGCTTGAACACCTCACGGCCTTCCATGCGCAAGTGACCGACAGTCTTGGTGGTGGAGGGTCCGCCATCGACATAGAGCTTGTCATTGTAGCGGCCATCGGAGCGGATGCGGCTGATGAGGATGCCGGGGCTCGCATTGCTGTCAGCCACGCGCGCCGCCTTCAGCACCATGGCGCCCGCGCCATCGCCGAAGAGAACGCAGGTCGTCCGGTCGCTCCAGTCGAGGATGCGGGAGAATGTCTCGGATCCGATCACCAGCACACAACTGGCCTGCCCGGCCTTGATCATGGCATCCGCCACGGTGAGACCATAGACGAAGCCAGAGCAGACGGCTTGTACATCAAAGGCGGCGCCACGGGTGATGCCGAGGTCCGCCTGGATCAGCGTGGCCGTAGCGGGGAATGTGTTGTCCGGCGTGGCCGTCGCCACGATGATGAGATCAACCTCGCCAGCATCAAGGCCTGCATGAGCCAAAGCGCGGCGGGCCGCTTCCGTGCCGAGCGAGCGCGTCGTCTCACCATCGCCCGCGATGTGGCGGGCCTTGATGCCGGAGCGTTCAACGATCCATTCATCGCTGGTGTCGACGATCTTGCTGAGGTCGGCGTTGGTCATCACGCGCTGCGGCAGTGCAGAGCCGCATCCGGCGATCACGGAGCGGATAACGCCGATGGAGAGGTCCGTCATAGGCTGGGTTCCGATTGCTTTTCCACCGCTGCGGCCGGCTGATCGAGAAGCCCGGTCATGATCTCCACATCAGCCTTGATCTTGCTGAGAAGATCGTTGCGCAGAATTTCGATGGTCACGTCGATTGCGGTGGCAAAGCCCAGCGCATCGGTGCCGCCGTGGCTCTTCACCACCACGCCATTCAAGCCAAGGAAGACGCCACCATTGTGCTTGCGCGGATCCATGCGCTCCTTGAGGGCCCTGAAGGCGCCCGAGGCCAGCACCGCGCCGATCTTCGTCAGCAACGTCCGTGACAGGCAGAGCTTGAGATAAGTTGACAGTTGCTTGGCGGTTCCTTCGGCGGCCTTGAGCGCGATGTTGCCGGTGAAGCCTTCCGTCACCACCACATCAACCGTGCCCTTGCCGATGTCATCACCCTCGACGAAGCCCTTGTATTCGATGGGCAGATTCGAATCGCGCAGAATGCGGCCGGCCTCCCGCACCTGTTCAGCCCCCTTGATCTCCTCGACGCCGACATTGAGAAGACCCACCGTCGGCTTTTCAAGGCCAAGAAGCGCGCGCGCCATGGCCTCACCCATCACCGCGAACTCGACGAGCTGGCGGGCCTCCGCGCCAATGGTGGCACCCACGTCGAGAACCACGCTTTCGCTGCGCAACGTGGGCCACAGGGCAGCAATGGCCGGACGGGATATGCCCGGCAAGCCCTTCAGCACGAATCGCGACATGGCCATCAATGCGCCCGTGTTGCCTGCGGAAATGGCGGCATCGGCCTCACCCGTGCGCACGGCATCGATCGCCATCCACATGCTGCTCTTGCCGCGTCCCTGCCGAAGCGCCTGGCTGGGCTTCGTATCCATGGTCACGAACACATCCGTATGGCGGATCTCGGCACGGTCCTTCAGCTTCGGGTGGCGCTCCAGCAGCGGCGCAATGCGGCTCTTGTCACCGACCAGCAGAAATCGGATGTCGGGGTGGCGAACCACAGACATGGCCGCACCCGGAATCACCATCTCTGGCCCGATATCGCCCCCCATCGCATCCAATGCGATGGTCAAATGTTTCTTTGCTGTCAATGGCTTGCCGCTGAAGATCCGATCAGCCGTCACCAACCCGTCAAGACGGGCGGAACCGGCTCTGCGAAGGCATAGGAGATTGCCCCGGAAATGTCATTTCAAAAAGGTAATGTTCCCGGCGGCGCGCTCATTCCGGCTTGCGCTGGCCCAGAATGGCGAAGGGAGACGGCGCCTTGGCCACCTGCCCGTCATCCTCGATGTGCTCGCTGAAGGCCTCTCCTGGCTTCCGGGGATAGGGGTCAAGGTCAAGCGCCAAGGTCTCCGCCGCAACCTCACCGAGGTCGATCCAGCCATTTTCGATCGTGTCAGCGTCATCTTCCCCTGCATTTTCAACCACCGCCCCGGAGGGCAGGAAATAACGCGACACGGGAACCGAAACGGTCTCCCGGAAGGGTTCAAGGCTGATCACCGACACCTGCTCAAGATCGGCCGTGATATGACCTTCGAGCTTGATGCCGCCGCCGCGCCAGGGCGTGGCCCGGATCTCAGCAGACAGCGCGTGAATCGCTGGAATACTCATCCGCCTCGCCAACGCCTTGAGTTCGTCCGGCTCGGCCTTGAGCTTTTCCGTGCACCCCGCCTTTGGCACGCGGTCGGTCTGCAGCGGGCGGGAAAACTCGACATGGGGTATGTGCGGCTTCATGGCTCACGGCTCCTTGAAACTGACGGTGCCCCGCGCAATCGCCTCCGAAGACTGCGATGCCAGATGGACCCGCTGGGCCATCATATAGGCCGAGAGGCGCTCCGGCCCAATACCGGCATTGCCCTTAGGGAAGACATTCCGGGAAATCGCTTC
>JBEIDW010000042.1:0-20073 GCA_040383265.1 Hyphomicrobiales bacterium | reverse complement strand
CGATGATGCCCAGCGCGGGCCTGCTTAATGGATAGAGCCGCTCGGTCGACTCCTTGTCATCACCCGCCAGCACGGTCATCGTGCCAGCCTTCATGTCCACCCTGTCGAAGGTGAGGCCGACCACCTCGCCGATGCGGCGTCCGGTGAGCAAGACAAACATCACGACATCGGCCGCGTTTTTCGTCATCGCACCGCCAGCCAGCAGGGCGAGAAGATCCTGAAGTTCTGCATCGGTCAGCACGCGCTGGCCCCGGCCGCGTTTTGGTGATCTGACCGCCGAAACGGGGTTGAATTGGATCGCTTCCTGCTCGATCAACCACTTGAAAAAACCGTTTGCTGTATTGCGGGCATGGAAGGTCGACTTCACCGCGCCCCGCGCTTTGCGGCGTTCCATGCTCTCCCTGATGTGGCTTGGCGTCACCAACCCGATGGGCAGCTTTGATGCGACGGCCAATAAGTCGGTGATGCCGCCCCTGATCGACCGCTGCGAGTTCTCGCGCAAACCTGAAACGTGCTGCCGGTCATATCGGTCCCACCAATAACCCAGCGTTTCGACCGCGTGCCGCTTCGCTGCAGCCTTCTTCTCATCGCGGGCGGCGATCAGGTCCACGCCGAGGCGAGCGCCGCCTACGACCGCCTGTGCGGCGGCGCGGGCTTCCTTTAAGCCCATCTTCGGCCAAGAACCAATCGTCATGAGCCGCCGCTTGCCCGCTTCGTCTGTGTAGTCGACGATCCACATTTTCGAGCGAGCGCCGACCCGGAGAGCAAGGCCGGAAATCTTGGTGTCATGGTGTTTCTGCTGGGCCTTGCCGGGCGGCAAGGTTAGATCTCTGATCTTGTTTTCGTGGGCGGGAAGCTGGGCCATTTCGATCCTGTATTGTCCGATGAACTGTGCGCGACTAGTCACAGATATGAAGCGATATGGACCGATATGCAACATGCAGGATGATTTGGGAAGCCGTTGAAAACGGGCTTTTACAGCGTCGTCAATGGCTTGGAAAACGCGATTCTGATAGATAAATACTGCCAAGTGAAGAATACGTTCATTCAACTCTGACGGACTGGCCTACGCGCCGCCGCGCGCGTTGGCCAGCAGAGCGTCCTTCAAGGCGCCACGGTCAGCCGCATAGTCGCGGCTGATCGAGGGGCCGCGTTGGCGGGTTGACCAATGCGGGTCCGCCAGCAGGGCCGCGCCGATTGCTTCCGGCAGGTGCCGGCCGCGGATCAGATCAGACATGCGTTCGGCGAGCGCCAGCGTGGGCGCATTCAGGTCACCCGCCGTGGCTTGCGGCATGAGGGACGCATCGACAACGCGAAGCCCGTCGACCCCACGCACGCGGCCATCGGGCGTGGTCACCGATGCCGGGTCGTTCCCCATCCGGCACGTGCCGCAGGGGTGATAGGCGCTCTCCACCTTGCGCTTCACGAAGGCCTCAATCACCGCATCATCTACCGCATCGGCGCCGGGTGCCAGTTCCGCCCCGCGATAGGGCGCGAAGGCAGGTTGCGCGAAGATTTCGCGCGTCAGCCGGATGCAGGCGCTGAATTCGAGCCAGTCATCGGCATGAGACATGTAGTTGAAACGCACGCGCGGCAGGCTGTCCGGCTTCGCATCCCGCAACCGCACGAAGCCCCGGCTCTTCGACCGCTTGGTGCCGACATGAACCTGAAACCCATGGCCAGAGGCCAGGGTCTGCCCGTCATAGGAAATGGCCAACGGCAGGAAGTGATACTGGATGTCAGGGTAGACGATCCCCGCCCGGCTGCGGATGTGACCGCCGCTCTCGAAATGGTTGGTGGCGCCAAGGCCCTTGCGCGTGGCGAGCCATTCCATCCCGATCTTCGCCTTGCCCCACAAGCTCTGGGTTGGAAACAGGCTCACCGGTTTGGTGCAGGCCATCTGGATGTAGAGTTCAAGATGGTCCATCAGGTTTTCGCCGACACCGGGCGCATGATGCACAACGGCGATGCCATGGTCCTTGAGTTCGTGAGCAGGCCCTATTCCGGACCGTTTCAGAATCACCGGCGACATGATGGAGCCGGCCGAGAGGATCACCTCGCGCTTTGCCGCAACACTGTGCGCCTTGCCACCCGCGAGGTAGGTCAACCCAACGGCGCGGCGGCCTTCAAACAGCACGCGGTCGACCATCGCGCCTGTCACGACATGCACATTGCCGCGCGCCATGGCCGGGCGAAGGTAGGCACGCGCCGCGCTCATCCGGCGGCCATCGCCGATGTTCATTTCCATGGAGCCGAAACCCTCATGCTGAAGTTCGTTCATGTTCGCGCTGCGGGCATATCCAGCCTCGACGCCTGCCTCCACGAACGCCTCATAGAGCGGATTGCACTGAAGACCCCGGTTGATGCTGACGGGCCCATCGGTGCCACGCAGTGGCCCGCCGCCCTGCACCGCCTCCAGCCGCTGAAAATAGGGCAGGACATTTGACCAGCGCCATCCGTCTGCGCCAAGCGCCTCCCACAATTCATAGTCCATCGGGTTGCCGCGCACCCAGCACATGCCGTTGATCGACGACGAGCCGCCCAGCCCCCGGCCGCGCGGCAGGTTGACCTCGCGCCCGTCAAGGCCGGGCTCGGGCTCGGTCTTCATGCCCCAGTTGAAGCGCCTGGTGTTCATCGGGATCGACAGTGCCGCCGGCATGTCGACGATCACCGCCCGCTCGGAGCCGCCAGCTTCAAGCACCAGAATGCGCAAGCTCGGATCTTCACCCAGCCGGTTCGCCAGCACACAGCCCGCCGAACCCGCACCGGCGATGACATAGTCATATGAGCCCGCATTCTGCACGGGCTAACCGATGATGACGTAGTATTTCAGCATGCTCACCGGCTGATGCCACACGCCGCAAAACCCCTTGGGCACGAAGAAGGCATCCCCCTTCCGGTAGGTCTCACGGAAGCCCTCACCTTCGAGTGTGACCTCACCCTCGAGCACGATCATGAACTCGTCGACAGGGTAGTCCTCATAACGCTCCGTGTAGGGTCCGCAGCGCCAGATGCCGGTGCGCAGCTTGGCTTCCGGCCTGGCAAAATAGGCATGATCAAGCCCCACCGGCACGCCGTGCAACAATTCGGCATGTTCCAGCGGCTGATCGGGGAGCGCGGTCCAGCCCTCGGGCCCGGTAGCAGAAAAACGGATGGGATTGGGCACGCGCAGCTCCTCTTGATACCGTACCACTCCAACACGGTTGCCGGAGAAGCCTCCCCATGACAAGCAGGATGTTGCTGGAGGCGCTGGCTACTGCGGATCGCCGTCTGCAGCCTCAGCCTGCTCGGGCAGATGCATCTCAAGCGGCATCTGTTCCAATTCAGTGCCGTCGAGCGGGTCTTCGTCGGGGGTAAGTTCATCGCCGCTCTTCGGCATTGGAATGTCGAAGCCGGGCGGCAGATTGGCATCGAGAAGGCCAGCCCCCTTCAACTCCTGCAGCCCCGGAAGGTCACTCACTTCGTTGAGGCCGAAATGGCTGAGGAAGGCCTCCGTCGTGCCATAGGTCACGGGGCGCCCCGGCGTCTTGCGACGACCCCGCATGCGAACCCAGCCGATGTCCAGCAACATGTCGAGCGTGCCCTTGGAAATCGCCACACCGCGGATATCCTCGATCTCGGCGCGCGTCACCGGCTGGTGATAGGCAATGATGGCGAGCGTCTCCATCGCGGCCTTGGAGAGCTTGCGCTCCTCCACCTTTTCACGGCGCAGGATGTAACTCAGGTCATCGGAGGTGCGGAACAGCCACTTGCCCGCCACTTCGACAAGGTTCACACCGCGATTGGCGTAGTTTGCCTGAAGGTCGGCGATAAGACCTGCCACGTCGGTGCCCTCTGGCAGGAAGTTGGCGAGATGCGCGGCATCGACGGGCACAGCGGTGGCGAACAGAACCGCCTCAACGATGCGGAGATGCTGGTTCCGGTCAGCACGCGGAAAACGGGTGACATGGGCAGACGGCGATTCTTCTGCCTCCGTGCGCCCTTCCATCACGGGTTCCTCGCCAGAAACGCCTTCTTCGGAGGCGATTTCCGAGATCATAACCACCTCAACGGTCTCTTCGATCACCGTCACACTGTCAGAGAGTTCGGCGGTCTCTTCATGCGCGACGGCCTCTTCCTCATTGGGGGCAACTTCAGCCAGGGCATTCTGCGTCTGCATGCTCATCAATCCTTACTCCATTACTCTCAGGCGGCCGAAGCCGCGGCTGCCCGCCGGCGCAGATAGATGGGCCGGAACGGACCCTCCTGCCTCAGTTCCAGCAAGCCCTCGCGGGCAAGCTCCAGACTTGCCGTGAAACTCGAGGCCGTAACCGACCGGCGCATGCTCGGTTCCGTCATGTATTGCGCCAGCCAGATGTCGAAGGTACCCCAGTCGTTCATCACACCGACAAGGCGCTCCAGCGCGTTACGGGCTTCCTTGATCGACCATGTCGGATGGCGCCTCGGCACATAGGTCTGGTGAACCATCTTCTTCTTGCGCCGCTCGGCATAGGCCTTGAGAAGATCAATCAGATTGTCCGCGTATTCGCGGCGGGTGTCGATCACCAGCGGCTCAGGCGCGCCGCGGGCGAACACGTCACGTCCCAGCACGCTAAGCTTCATCAGGTTCTCGGAGGCTGTACGCATGGCCTGCAGGCGCTGCAGCCGGAACGCCAGCCGTGCCGCGAGATCGGCAGGCTCCGCCTCCTCCGTTCCCGGCGGAGCGGGTATCAGCAGGCGGGATTTCAAATAGGCAAGCCAGGCCGCCATCACCAGATAATCGGCGGCAAGTTCAAGTTGCAGCCGCCGCGCCTTTTCAATGAACTCGAGATACTGCTCAGCCAACCGGAGGATCGAAATCTGCTTGAGGTCCACCTTGTGGTGGCGAGCCAGCTCCAGCAACAGGTCCAGCGGGCCCTCGAAACCGCCCACATCAACAATCAGGGCCCCGCGATCATCAACAGTCGCTGTCTCGGCAACGGCCACACGCAGCGGCGCCTCGCCATCCGGCCAGGCCTCAGGGCCTGCGGCATGTGGATCGGTCATCTGTTCCGGGCCGTTCACGACTGAATCATCCTCGGTCCTCACCGCCCCTAGATACCAAGGGATTGTGGGTGATTCGCCCCTATGCCACAACTTATCCCCAGTTTCAGGGGTTCAACAGCTTTTCCAGATCCTTGAGTGCCTGCGTCCGGTCGAAGGGCTGGGGCCTGCGGGCAAGCTTCAAGGCTGCCCGTGCGCGGGCCAGTGCCCGCCCTTTCAGAGGCCCCGCAGCAGCGGCAACCTCCTCCATCTGATCCATCTCGCCGTTGCAATGCAGAACCACGTCGCAACCCGCATCGAGCGCCGCCCTGGTCTTTTCGGTGTAACTGCCGCCCAGCGCCTTCATCGAGAGGTCATCCGTCATCAGCAAGCCCCGGAAGCCGATCAGCTTACGGATGATGGAGCCGATCACCTTCTTCGACTGCGTGGCCGGAAACTGCGGATCGATGGCGGTGTAGACCACATGCGCCGTCATGCCCATAGGGGCATCTGCCATGGCGGCGAAGGGCGGAAAGTCCACCGCCTCCAGTTCGGCGCGCTTTGCATCGATTACAGGAAGCTCCAGGTGGCTGTCTGCCTTGGCGCGGCCGTGGCCCGGAATATGCTTGATGACCGGCAGCACGCCGCCATCGGCAAAACCCGCGGCATGGGCACGCGCGAGCGCCATGATGGGTTCGATATCCCCTGAATAGGCTCTGCTGCCAATAATCTCATGGGCGCCCGGTTGCGGCACATCCAGCACCGGTACGCAGTTGGCTGTGATACCAGCCTCGATCAGGTCTTCCGCCATCAGGCGGCCAACATTGCGGGCAGACCTCAGGCCTGTAAGGCGGCAGCGGCCATAGGCCTCGCCATAGGCACGCGCCGCGGGATATTTGCGCCAGGGTTCAAGCGGAGGCCCGAGACGCTGCACCCTTCCGCCCTCCTGATCAACGAAGACCGGCGCGTTGCGCCGCCCAACGGCAGACCTGAACGAGTCAGTCAGCGCCTTGAGTTGGGCCGGTGTCTCACAGTTTCGCTTGAAAAGAATGAGGCCGAAAGGGTTGGTTCGGGCAAAGAAAGCCTGCTCGGATCCGGTGAGGGTCAGGCCGGCGCAGCCCGATATAAAAGCGCCAATCGGGGTGCTCATGCGAAATTCCGAAAATCCAATGACTCAGGGGCCTCTGACGATACAGTCACTCTCGCCCGCCGAAATGAGCGCGCTGCAAACGCCTGATGCCTCGGTGCGCGATCCCATGGGGCCCAACGCCAATTGATAGCGCGAGCTGCCGCCCACATTCACGGGGCGAATCTGTTGAGAGAGCCCGCCGACGATCGTGGGATAGGCCCCCTTGAGGCGCAGATACTCCTGCCGGGCTTCGGCATCCGAGCGGAAGGATGCGAGCTGTGCGATGTATCCGCCACCAGTCGACGCCTGCTGCGGCTGAGTTGCCTGCCTTGTCGAAGGCGCAGTCGCCTGCGTTGTTTGCTGCGGTGCCGCCGCAACCTGTGTCTCTGCCTGTGGTGCAGAGGCTGTGTTGCTGTCGCCGCCGAACAAATCGAAAATCGTCTTCTTCTTGGTCGGGGCAGGTGCTGCCTCTACCACTGCACCGGCAGGCGCATTCTCGACGATTTCCGGCTGGGCCGTGGCTGGCTGGGACGGCGGCACGAGGACGACCGGCTGAGAGCCGAGGTTGTCAAAGTCTACGGCGTTCTTCTTGGCGGCCGCCGCTTTCTTCTTCGCCGCTGCATCGGCCGCTTTCTTCTCGGCGGCCTTTGCTGCAGCAGCCTTTTCAGCTGCCGCCTTCTCTTGCGCGGCCTTTTCTTCTGCAGCCTTTACAGCTGCCGCCCTCTCTTGCGCGGCCTTTTCTTCTGCAGCCTTTTCCTGGGCAGCCGCATCTGCCGCAGCTGCATCGGACGCCTGAGATGCCTCAGAAACGAGAGCCGCCCCGTCGGTGGCTTTTTCCGGGGGCGGCGGGGAAGATGTGGCACTCGACGAAGCTGGCTGCGCGTCCGGCAGAGGTGGCGGCGGAGGCGGGGCCGAAGCCCCCTGCACCACCTGCTCCGCCGCAGCGGCAACCTGGTTCAGCGGCGGCTGAATCAGGCTGCCTTCCTGACCAGTGCCAGCCGGAGGCACCGGCAACGGCGGCGGCTCCTCGACATCCGGCAGGCCCTGGCCAGCCGCATCCTGTGCTGCGGCATCGGGTGCCGGAATCTGCGTCGCGCCGGCCGACGGTTCAACCTTCGGAACCTGCCCGGCGGGCTGGGCGCCAGCGGGCTGTTCTTCACCGGGCTGCACGGGCATCTCTTCGGTCGGCTGGACCTGGGCGCCCTCGGTTACTTCTTGATCGCCAACAATACGGTCGTAGATCTGCTTCTTGCGGGCGGTGGGTGCATCAGCGCCGGTGTCGGCTGTTCCTTCTGGCACGACCTTCGCTGGCGTCTCGGGAGAGGACACGGAGGGCACTGTGTCGGAGGTGCCGCCGATGCCCGGGATGTTCTTCATGCCGCCGCTGTAGAACCATACAACAGCGCCCGTCGCGAGTGCCGCAGCGAGCAGTGCCAGCAGAAGCAGCCACGGGCCACTCGAACGGCGCGGCTCATCTCCAAACGCGCCCTCTTCCTCCCGGTAGGCGGTTTCATAATCACGGGCGGTGGCGCGCTGGCGCGGTGCGGACGCATCATCGAAGACCTCGTCATAGCCCTCGTCTGACGGAGCGCGGCTGCGGGGCGGCTGCGCGGGACGGCCGAGACGCGGCGGCTGACGGGCTTCATCCGGATACTCGCCTTCGGCCTGATCACGGCCATCCGGCTGACGGGCATAGGGATCAAACGCTGATGGAGCAGCTGAGCGGCGGGCCGGGACCCGCGCCCCCGGATAGGCCGGCGCCTCCGCGCCGAGGCCGGCACGGGGCGATGCGGGAAGCTGCAGCCGGGGAGGTGCGCTGCCATATCCTGCCCCCGGCTCCGGCGGACGGTAGGACGGGGCCTTGGGACGGGCCGGGAGGCCACCACCAGCAGTTGAGGGACGCAGGAAAGGCGGCGCTGCGCTATCACCCCCAAGGGCGGGGCGCGGCGGCACAAGCGGCGCGCTGCCACCAAGACCGGCCCTGGGCGTAGATGCATCTCCAGGAAGCCGCGAGGCGGGATCATCCGCGAAACTGAACTTTGGACGGCCTGCCGCCAACGGCGGAACGCCGCCGGGCGCGCGGGGCGGCACCTGGGCACCGGAGGATTGCCCGAGTGATCTTGAAGCCCCAAAGGGCGAGTCCACGGCCGGTGCCTTTCCTTCAGCCCTCGCGCGGGCCGCCTGAACGCGCTGTTCAGCGAGTTTTTCGGCCGCCGCGCGCTGTGCTCTCAGCTTCTCGGCAAGCGCATCCTGCGCCGCATTATCTGGAGCCCTCGGCGTCGCGCGTGACGCGACAGGTGGCACCGCGGGGGACGCAGCAGCGGCGGGCGGGCGGCGGGGCGCCATGGGGGCTGGCTTGGCCACAGGCTGGGGCGCGCGCCGGACCGGCTTTTCCGCTGCCACAGGTGCAGTCTCCTCCCGGAACTCGTCCGAAAGCTTGGGCATTTCTGTCGGCCCAATACCGAGACGTTCGCGCCAGTTGCGCTTGTCTGGCTCCGAGCCGTTGCTGGAATCTTGATCCATTGACCGTATCGCCTCTACATCTCTTCGGCGGGTCTCACCCCGAGGATCCGAAGGCCGTTTGACAAAACATATCTAATCGCTCGCAAGAATGCGAGACGTGTTGTGGTAAGATTCACATCTTCTTGTAAAATAAATCTCAATTGCGGCGAGTCTTTGCCCTTGTTCCAGAGCGCGTGAAAATCACCTGCTAAATCAAACAAATAGAAGGCGATCCGATGTGGCTCGTGGGCGGCAGCGGAGGACTCAAGTAACCGCGGGAATTCCGCGATGCGCCGGATGATGCCCTGCTCCGCCTCGTCGGTCAGCAGGCTGAAGTCGGGTGCCTCGGCGGGAAGCAACCCTTCCGCCGCCGCGTTGCGCAGAACCGAGCACGTCCGGGCATGGGCGTACTGGACATAGAACACCGGATTGTCCTTCGACTGTTCAGTCACCTTGGCAAAATCGAAATCCAGCGGCGCCTCGTTCTTGCGGAACAGCATCATGAAGCGGACGACATCGGGGCCCACCTCATCCACAACGTCACGCAGTGTCACGAACTCGCCCGCCCGCTTCGACATACGCACCGGCTCACCGGCGCGGAACAGCTTCACGAGCTGGCACAGCCTGACGATGACATCAACGTTGCCCTTGCCGGCAAGCGCCGCCGCGACGGCTTCCAGCCGTTTCACATAGCCGCCGTGGTCAGCGCCGAGGATATAGATCAGTTCCTTATAGCCGCGCGCGATCTTGTTGCGGCTGTAGGCCACGTCGGAGGCAAAGTATGTGTAGGAGCCATCGGACTTCAACAACGGCCGGTCAATGTCGTCCCCGAAATCCGTGGCGCGAAACAGCGTCTGCTCGCGGTCTTCCCAGTCTTCCGGCACATCACCCTTGGGCGGCGGCAAGGTGCCCTGATAGACATGGCCCATCGCGCGCAGATCAGCGATGGTTGCGGCAACCTCGCCCGTGTCATGCAGTGACTTCTCGGAGAAGAACACTTCCTGACGGATGTTGAGGGCGGCCAGATCCTCGCGGATCAGCGCCATCATCATCTCCATCGCGGTACTGCGCACAATGGGCAGCCAGTCGGCTTCGGACTTCTGCTTCAGGTCTGGGCCATATTGCTTGGCCAGAGCCTCGCCCACCGGTTTCAGATAGTCGCCGGGATAAAGCCCAGAGGGGATCTCGCCGATGTCCTCGCCCAGCGCCTCAAGATAACGGAGATAGGCCGAGCGCGCCAACACATCGACCTGCGCGCCCGCGTCATTGATGTAGTACTCGCGGGTCACATCATAACCGGTTTCGATCAATAACTGTGCCAACGCATCACCGAACACCGCGCCCCGCACGTGGCCCACATGCAGAGGTCCCGTGGGGTTGGCCGAGACATACTCGACATTGGCTTTCTTGCCGCCACCAAGCCTCGAGCGTCCGTAACCATCGCCCAGTGCAAGAACGGATGCCAGAACCCGCCGCCAGACGACGGGCTTCAACCGTAGATTGATAAAGCCCGGGCCAGCGATGTCCACCACAGCCACATCCGGATGGGCGCTGAGTTTCGCCGCAATCGCCTCCGCCAGTACACGTGGCGGCTTGCCGAACGCCTTGTTCAGCACCATCGCGGCGTTGGTGGAAACATCGCCATGCGCAGCTTCGCGCGGCGGCTCCGCCGTCACACGCGAAAGATCAGGAGAGGTGGTCAATCCCTGCTCGGCCGCGGCAGCCGTTACGGCCTCGCGGATCACCTGCAGGAACTCAGCAAACAGGTTCATGTGTACATACAAACTGTTGAATTATCGCCCTCCCCGCCCCTAGCGGAAAAGCGGATCGAGGTCAAACAGGCGTTTGTGCTGCTCCAGTGCGTAACGGTCTGTCATGCCGGCGATGAAATCACACACCTGACGGGCATAACGGGATTGGTCCTCGGGAATGGCAACCTCCTGCCAGCTTGGTGGCAGCAGCTTCGGATCGCCCATATAGGCGGTGAAGAGATCCCCCATAACACGCCGCGCACGCGCCATAATTTCCTCTACCTTTTCATGGTGATACATTCGTTCGTTTAGAAATGACTGGAGCATCCGGTTCTTCTCCCGCATCTGCGGACTGAAGCAGACAAGCTCCTCACCCAACGCCCGCACATCCGCCACCGAACGCAGCTTGAAGGCCTCTGCCCGTTGCCGCGTGTGACCGATCACATCGAACACCATCTCCGACATCACGCGGCGCACGGTTTCATGAACGATCCGGTCTTGGTCGAGGTCGGGATAGAGCGAGAGCACCTTTGACAGTGCCTCCCCCGCCAGCGGCACATCTCCAAGGTCGATCAGGCCGAACAGCCCGGCGCGGAGGCCATCGTCAATATCATGGGCGTTGTAAGCGATGTCGTCCGAGATCGCCGCCACCTGTGCCTCAGCAGACGCAAAGGAGTGGAGTTCCAGATCATGACCCGCTGCATAGTCGAGAATGGCTTCCGGGAGCCCCCGCTCCCGATAGCGGCCCACGGGGTCGCCCTCGTGGTTGATGAGCGGACCATTGTGCTTCACCAGCCCCTCGAGGGCCTCCCAGGTCAGGTTCAAGCCGTCAAAGCTCGCATAGCGCCGCTCAAGCTTCGTGAGGACGCGGAGCGACTGCGCATTGTGGTCGAAGCCGCCATAGGGCCGCATCATCTTGTCGAGTTCGCGTTCCCCCGCATGGCCGAACGGCGTGTGGCCCAGGTCATGGCCCAGTGCCAGAGCTTCCGCGAGGTCTTCATCCAGCCCCAAAGCACGGGTGATGGAGCGGGCCACCTGCGCTACCTCAATGGTGTGGGTGAGGCGGGTGCGGTAGTGGTCGCCCTCATGATAGACGAACACCTGAGTCTTGTGCTTCAGGCGACGGAACGCCTGGGAATGGATGATCCTGTCCCTGTCCCGCGCGAAGGGGGTGCGGAAATCGCTGCCGCCCTGCTCGGCAAAAACGCGCCCGCGCGTGTCTTCCGGCCGGGAGGCATAGGGGGCTGTGAACCGCTGCATGGGAGAATCCGTTGACAAGCCGAATGATCGAACCAACATACACCATCATGACCAACACCATCACCCTCACCGAACGGGCAGCGACGCGAATTCGTGACATCCTCTCCCGTGATCCGGGCAAGAGCGCGCTCCGCATTGCCGTCAACGGCGGCGGCTGTTCTGGCTTCCAGTATGATTTCCAGCTGGTGGATACTGCGGCCGACGATGACCTCGTGGTCGAGCGCGGCGGCGTGAAGGCGCTGGTCGACCCGGTGAGCCAGAGCTTCCTCGAAGGCGCCGAGATCGACTTCGTGGATGATCTGATGGGTCAGTCCTTCCGCATCAACAACCCCAACGCCACCTCATCCTGCGGCTGCGGCACCAGCTTCTCGATCTGACGGGCCTTGCGGGCCAGCGCTTCGGCCTGCATCATGGATCCCATGAAAATTGCCACATGGAACGTGAACTCGATCAAAGCCCGTCTCGACAACGCGCTCGCGTGGCTGAAGGACGCTGAACCCGACATCGCCTGCCTGCAGGAATTGAAGTGCGAGGATCAGGCCTTCCCGACCGCCGCTTTCGAGGACCTCGGGTACAACGTCATCACCCACGGACAAAAGACCTATAACGGCGTCGCCATTCTGTCGAAGCCGAAGCCGGAGGATGTCAGGCGTGGACTTCCCGGCATGGAGGATGACAGCCAGGCGCGCTACCTCGAAGCAGTGTTTTCGGCAAAGTCCCGCGTCATCCGCGTGGCGTCGATCTATCTTCCCAATGGCAATCCTCTGGGGACGGACAAATTCACCTACAAGCTGCGCTGGATGGATTGCCTCAATGCCCATGCAAAGGCGCTGCTGGCGTTGGAAGAGCCACTGGTGCTGGCCGGAGATTACAACGTGATTCCCACCAGCCTCGACGCGAAAAATCCGGACGCATGGACGGGTGACGCGCTGTTCCAGCCCGAATCACGCGCCAGGTTCCGCAACCTCCTGAACCTCGGATTTACCGACGCCATCCGGCACATCCATGGCGATACGCCGGATCTCTACACGTTCTGGGATTATCAGGCGGGGGCATGGCAGCGGAACAATGGCATCCGAATCGACCATCTTCTGCTCTCTCCACAGGCCGCCGATGTCTTGACGAACGCCCGGATCGACCGCGAGGTACGCAGTCAGGACAAACCGTCAGACCATGTGCCGGTGATCATTGACATCACATGAAAAAACCCGCGCGCCTTGCAGCACGCGGGTGAGTAGATCGGCCCGGGAGAGAGGCCGAAAACGCTGGATTACTTCGGAGCCTTGACGCCGAAGGCCGCGAGCGAAGCTTCAAACGGCTTGAAGGCTTCCTTGGCGGTGGAAACATAAAGCTCATTCATCTTCGTCATCTGGGCCACGAAGGACTCATAGCTTTCCTTGGCAAAAGCCTGCTGGGCCTCGACGACCTTGTCGATCGACTTCACAGCCGAGAGCTTCTCGAAAGCCGAGGTGCTCTTCTCGAACGACTTGCGGGAGTAATCAGCGGCTTCCTGAGCAATAGCCTGGAAACCCTTGGTCAGCGCGCTGGACGACGCCACATAGGCCTCGAAACCGTCTTTGCCGAAGGTCTGGAATTCTTCAAAAGACTTCATCATGGGAGCGTCTCCGTTTACCGGTTGGTGATGAGACCTTATATGTGCACTGCAACATAAAAGTCAAATGAATTTTGCGTTGCACCATAATTCGCCTTTGGTAGAATGACAGATGAGGCGCGGTTTACCTTCTGATAAGACCCGATGGGCAAAGTGCGGCGCGAATCTAGGAGTCGGCTTTGCCTGGCGGGGTGGCCGGGCGCGCCATGGTGTGATATGGCTCCCGCAGTGCGGTCGTGGCCATCTTGGTGGAGTAGAAATGGGACTTCGTAGTTTCTGCGGCGGCATGGGCAAACCGCGGGCAACCGGCGGTGTGGTGCGCTTCGCTTTACTGGCGCTCTTTGCGGCCCTGGCTGCAGGATTTTTCACTGTCCCGTCCTTTGCAAACCCGAAATTCGCGGCCGTGACCGTAGATGCGCGCACCGGCAAACTGCTGTTTGCCTCGGGTGCTGACAACATCCGCCACCCAGCCTCCCTGACGAAGATCATGACGCTCTATATCATCTTCCAGGAACTGGAGCGCGGACGGCTCACCCTCAACTCTCCCATAAAATTCTCGGCACGGGCGGCCGGCATGGCGCCCTCGAAGCTTGGTGTTCGCGCGGGTGGCACGATCACGGTCGAAACGGCCATCCGTGCGCTTGTCGTAAAGTCGGCAAATGATGTTGCGGCGGCTGTCGCCGAAAACATCAGCGGCTCCGAAAAAGCCTTCGCCCAGCGAATGACCCGCACCGCGCGCGAACTCGGCATGTCGAAGACGACCTTCCTCAATGCATCGGGCCTTCCCAACCCGAAGCAGATCACCACGGCCCGCGACATGGCGACCCTTGGCTTGCGGGTCATGCGGGACTTTCCGCAATACTATTCTTACTTCCGGACTCAGAGCTTCGTCTTCGCCGGCCGCACGATTCGCGGCCACAACCGCCTGCTCGGGTCCTATGAGGGAACCGACGGCATCAAGACCGGCTACATCAACGCCTCTGGCTTCAACCTGGTCAGTTCCGTGCGCCGCGGCGAGAAGCGCCTTGTCGGCGTTGTCATGGGCGGGCGCAGCGGCGCCTCGCGCGATGCGTACATGAAGTCAATGCTGACGAAGTACTTCCCACAGGCGACGAATGGCAAAACCATTGCCGCCTATGCAGGCTCATCCAAGGGGGCGATTGCCGTCGCCGAGACACCGGTCGCTGAGCAACCGGCCGAGACGGCGCAGGCAAAGCAGGTGGAGCGCAAAGAGGCTGCCGCCAAACGCCTCAAGAAAAATAAAAATCAGGCAGATAAGAGCCAGGCTGCATCCGCCGAACCGCAGACCCAAGCCCCATCTGAACAGGGCGATATAGAGGATGGCAGTCTCGCCGATCTGGCAGCACAAGCCACCCAACAGCCGGAAGCTTCTGCTCCATCCGCCGTTGCGACAGAGACGGCAGCTGCCGTGCCACAGCCCGAACCTGAGGTGCAGGTGGTGCCGCAGCCCACGCCGGAGGCAGGCTCAGTGCCCTTCCAGGTAAAGACACCGGAGGAGCAACTGGCCGACAAGGCACAGGTTGCCTCCATCACGCCGCCCGCTGATGCCGCATGGTCGATTGTCCTCGGCGACTATGCCACCAAGAATGATGCGCAAGCCGTGCTTCAACTTCTCCGCAAGCGCGCGCCAGAGGCGGTTAACGGGCATACCGCCCAGACCGTGATGATCGAAAAGAATGGCCAGGTCACCTACCGGGCCCGCTTCGTGGGCTTTGATGAACCGGCAGCCGCCACAGCGTGCAAGTCAATCAGGCGGCAGAACACGCCCTGTCAGCCGCAGGGCCCGTCCTGATCAGCCGAGCAGCAGTTCCTTGGCCTCGTTGATCTTGGCGGCCAGATAATCGGAGCCGCCGAGATCAGGGTGTGCCGCCTTCATCAACCTGCGGTGCGCGGTGCGAACATCATCCGGCGTTGCGCCATCCTTCAACCCAAGAATTGCCAGCGCCTCGGCCCGTGTCATCTTGCTGGAGGAGGCCTGACCCGCAGGGCGTGCGCCGGCGTTCCACTGTTCGCGCCAGTCAGGGTGGGTGCGCTCGATCCACGCCTCAAGCAACGCGCGGCTCTGGTCCGCCGTATTGGCGGCCACCGCATGCAAGGCCTGCACATCGGCAAGGGACATGCTTGAAAGCTTGCGGCCCTTGTAAGCGCCCGCGAGGACCGTCCCATCCATGCGGCCCGAATCATGGTCGAGTTCCATGGCGAACAGCGAGGTCGAAACCCTCGATATCTGCCCCGCGGTCTTGCGCTGCCAGGGCAATCCGTTCGGAAACGCCGTCTGCATTCCGAACAGGCCCAGGCCCAGCATGAACAACGGCATGGCCAGGCTCATCTGCCCCCGCAGCGCCAAAATGCCGGAGAACAGAATGGCTGCGCCACCGCCGATCTTGCGGATCAGGCCTCGCACCTGCGCGGGTTGGGCGTTGGCGAATGCCCGGACCAGCCACCAACCGCCAACCACAATCACAAGGCCGATAATGAATTGCACGTTCTATCCGCCCCTATTTCATCTGTTGAAGCAGCAGCGCTGCCGTGCCGCCACGCTCCGCGGAGCGGCTGGACAGCGCCTTCATGCCACCTGCCGCATAGACCGCCACGGCGGATAGCAATTCACGCAGCGCCTGGCCAGAATCCTGGCCGAAGCGGAAATAGGCGCCACGCGTCAGCCGGGCAATCTCGCGGAAGCCCTGCTCCGCCCCGCGATCCAGCCCCTCCTGGAACATGAAGACGGGGACGCCCAGCAGGCCGATTTCACCGGCCACCTGCGCCAGTTCATCAATGGGTTCCTCCAGCGCATCGCCAACATAGACACAGGCATTGACCTTGCCCGCCGCCGCTTCCGCCTTCAGATGCTTCAGGACACGGAGGATCTGCGTCCTTCCGCCCATGCAGCGGATGCCGGCCATGAGCCGCGCCAGGGCCTCTGTATCGCCCGTCCACTTCGAGGCGCGGCACTCGTCAAAGCTCCGGAAATAGACGAGTTGCACGTCAAGCCCGCCAACCCGGCCCGCCTCGCGGAACATATCGCCCTGGATGGCCTGTGCGCTGTCCCAACTCGGCTGGCGGCTCATCGTGGCATCCATGGCGAGCACGAGTCGGCCACGGCGGCCGGAACTGACTGTCGGCACTGGCGTCTCGCGCAGGCGGGCCAGAAAGGCATCCACATCGCCCTCAGCCGCGCCGTCATGTTTCTTGATGCTGGACATGGCAATCAGGGACAGGACGACTCAGGAAGCATCTTGAGCTCATGCAGCGAGCCCGACAGGGCGAATTCGCCATAGTCGAGGACAAGCCCGTTCGCCACGCCGTTTTCATACATGTCGAAGCTCACCTGATAATCCGGCGTTTCACTGTCGCCATCGAGCTTGAAATAGCTCACGGTCATGGGCCATGAGCCAACCTTGCCAAGGGGTGCTGCGGCCGGGTTTGCGGCATCTCGCGCGATTGCGCCGGGCGGCTTCGCCTTGCCCACGAAGGAAATGGCGCGGTATGTCTGCGAACCATCGGATCCATCATACATCACGGCTGAATCGCGCCCGCCACCCGCCTTGCCAAGTGCCATGAGGCGGAGTTGATGCTGCATGGGAAACACCGTATCCGGCGCAAGGGCGAAGGTTTCATCCGGCGTCGTCGATATTGTGCCCTCGCCCGGAGCGTCCACGGCGGAGCGGGTGACATTGATGCGCCTGTCTTCTCTCTCGACGCGGTCGATCAACTCCTTCATCTGGTGGCGGAAGTTGAGCGCGCCCGGGCCTTCATAGGTCGTCGTCATCGTGTCGATGATCGTCTGCTTTCCCTCTTGGCCACGGTACTTGGTGGCCATGCGGAAACTTACCGTGAAGCCATCGCAGGTGGAACCCTCGATCTCGAAGGCCAGCCTGCCATCGGCCGACTGGACGCCCGAGCCCTCGCTGGTGCGCAGCAAAGTCAGGTCGTAAATGGCGCGGTGCGGGGCTACCGTTGCAGCCTCGGCAGCCGTGACCAGTAGCAGGAGCGACGCTGCGGTAAGAATGCTTTTCAACCTTGAAACTCCTTGGCCGGGGTGGTCCAATACGGACCCAACCGAACCCCTAACATAATCATCGGACAACAAGAGGCAATGATGGCGGCAGCAGGGCCGGAAGTCCCGCGGATTCTGGTAACGCGCAAAATGATGCCGGACGCCGAGCAGCGTATCTCTTCCGTATTCCACGCCACGTTGAATCCGGATGACCGCCCGATGAGCCGGGAGGAGATCATCGACCAGGCAGCTCACCATGACGGCATCCTGCTGACCTCCTTCGACAAGCTCGGGCCGGAGTTCATCCCCGCGCTGCCGCCCTCGATCCGTATCATCGCCACCCATTCGGTGGGCTATGACCACCTGTCGATTCCGCAAGCCAAGGCACGGGGAATCGCCGTCACCAACACCCCCGGCGTGCTGACGGACGCCACGGCCGACATCGCCCTGCTCCTTGTTCTGGGCGCGGCGCGTGGCGCTTCCTGGGGCGACCGCATGGTGCGCGAGAACCGCTGGGGGGCCACGACGTTGATTTCACCCCTCGGGCATGATGTGTCCGGCAAGCGGCTCGGCATTCTCGGCATGGGGAGGATCGGCCAGGCCGTGGCCCGGCGCGCTGCCGCCTTCGGGATGGACCTCCATTACCATTCGCGCCAACCCGTCTCGTCGGAACTGGGGCATGGTGCGCGCTACCATGCCCGTTTCGCGGACATGCTGCCTCACTGCGATTTCCTCTCCATCAACTGCGCCTCGACACCCGAAACCCGGGGCATGATCGATGCGGAGGCACTGGCGCTGCTTCCGGAGGGAGCCATCGTCGTCAACACGGCACGTGGCGACATTGTGGATGATGACGCGCTGATTGCCGCCCTCTCCTCCGGCAGGCTGGCGGCGGCTGGGCTGGACGTGTTCAAGGGCGAACCCGCCATAGACCCGCGCTACCGCAGCCTCGACAATGTGTTCCTGCTGCCTCATATCGGAAGCGCAACGCCCGATACACGCAGCGCCATGGCGCATAAATGCATCGACAATCTCGAGCAGTTCTTCCGGGGTGAACGCCCCGCCGACCTTTTGACAGGAGACTAAGTTGGGACAGATCGACAATCGCCTTGCCGCCCTCGGCATCACGCTGCCCATGGCGGCAAAGCCCGTAGCAAATTATGTCCCCTGGGTTCGGACTGGCAACCTCGTGTTCATTTCCGGCCAGGTGCCCATCGAAAACGGTAAGGTGGTCTATACCGGCCACCTGGGCGATACGGTATCCCTTGAAGACGGCATCAAGTCGGCGCGCCTCTGCGCCATCAATGTCATCTCCCAATTGAAGGACGCCTGTGACGGCGATCTGGACCGGGTGAGGCGCGTGGTGAAGCTCGTGGGCTTCGTCAACGCAACAGCTTCCTTCGCCGATCATCCGAAAGTGATCAACGGCGCGTCTGATCTGATGGTGGATGTCTTCGGTGACAAGGGGCGCCATGCGCGGTCGGCTGTGGCATCCCCCTCGCTTCCTCTTGGCGTTGCAACTGAAGTCGAAGCCATCGTCGAAGTGGAGTGAGCATGGATCATCCCGCCAGGAGCCGCGATACTGGTTTCATCACAGCGCGCCCGATCGCCCATCGGGGGCTGCACGACACCTCGCACGGCATCATCGAGAACACCTCCTCCGCCTTTGCGGCCGCGATCAACAAGGCTTATTCAATTGAATGCGACCTGCAACTCACCCGTGATGGAGAGGCTGTTGTCTTCCATGACGATCACCTCGATCGGCTGACGGAAGGCCACGGGCTGGTGAAGGATCACAGCGCAGAACAGATCAAGAGCCTGAAGATCCGCAACTCCCCGGACCGCGTGCAGACGCTGGCAGAATTGCTGGCTCAGGTGAAAGGACAGGTTCCGCTCATCATCGAGCTCAAGTCGCACTGGGATGGTGACGAGCGCCTCGCCGCCCGTGCGCTGGAGGTGCTGAAGGGTTATGCTGGCGATCATGCGATCATGTCCTTTGACCCCGATGTGATTGCGGCGGTGCGCGGTATCTCACCCGGAACAATCCGCGGCATCGTGGCGGAGACAGCCTTCGATTCCTACTACGACAGCCTGCCGCTGGCGAAGCAGCTGGAACTGCGCAGCTTTGCGCATGTGAGCCGCACGGCGCCTGATTTCGTTTCCTTCTACTTTGAGGAATTGCCCTGGGCACCCATCGAAGCACTCCGCGCATCCGGCCTGCCGGTCATCACCTGGACGATCCGCTCGCCGCAGCAAGCCTGGCAGGCGCTTCGGCATTCCGACCAGATCACCTTCGAGGGGTTTCTCGCCTGACATGCTGAAGGCGGTCACCAGCGTTCTTTCGATTAACCGTGATGATTGGGACCGCCTCGCCAATCCTGCGGGAGCAGAGTTCAACCCGCTCGTCTCGCATGATTTCTTTCGCTGCCTTGAAGAGGCGGGCTGTGCTGTCGCACAAACCGGATGGGCCGCACGCCATATTCTGATGGAAGATGAAACCGGGCGCGTGAGAGGCATAGCGCCCTGCTATCGCAAACGTCACTCCGCCGGCGAGTATGTCTTCGACCATGGCTGGGCCGATGCCTATGAGCGCGCAGGCGGTCAGTATTATCCCAAGCTGCAGGTCGCAGTACCCTTCACGCCGGTCACCGGACCGCGCCTCTTCGCATCGACAGAGGCAGACCGGCGCGAACTGGCCTCTGGTCTTATTGCCTTGTGCACTCAGGAGCAGGCCTCGTCTGTTCACCTGACCTTCATGCCGGAAGAAGACTGGACAGCCCTGGGCGGAAAACTCTGGCTG
>JBEIDW010000041.1:0-20138 GCA_040383265.1 Hyphomicrobiales bacterium | reverse complement strand
CGAGAATGAGCTTCGCGCCCTTCTTCACGGCGTCGTCGATGTGCTCCTGCACCTTGGCAATGGCCGCCTTGTTGATGAGCGGCCCCGTGGTCACACCCTGCTCGGTGCCGTCACCAACCTTAAGCTTCTTCACCGCGTCCGCGAGTTTCTCGGCGAAGGCATCATAGACGCCTTCCTGCACCAGAATACGGTTGGCGCAGACGCAGGTCTGGCCGGCGTTGCGATACTTGGACAGCATCGCGCCCTGCACGGCGGCATCGAGGTCGGCATCGTCGAACACGATAAAGGGAGCATTGCCGCCCAGTTCGAGCCCGACCTTCTTGATGGTGGGAGCGCACTGCGCCATCAGCAACCGGCCCACTTCGGTGGAGCCGGTGAAGGTAAGCGCCCGGACGATGGGGTTCGAGGTCATTTCCGCGCCAATCTCGCGCGACTGGCCGGTGAGGATCGAGAACACACCTGCCGGAATGCCGGCGCGCTCGGCCAGTTCAGCCAATGCCAGCGCCGAGAACGGCGTCTCATTGGCAGGCTTGCAGACAAAGGCGCAGCCAGCAGCCAATGCCGGGCCGGCCTTGCGGGTGATCATGGCATTGGGGAAGTTCCACGGCGTGATCGCCGCGACAACACCCACCGGCTGCTTGATGACCACCAAGCGAGCCGCTGGCCAGGGTGAGGGGATGGTTTCGCCATAGATGCGCTTGGCCTCCTCGGCGAAGAACTCCACGAAGGACGCGCCATAGGCAATTTCACCACGCGCCTCGACCAGAGGCTTGCCCTGCTCGGCCGTCATGATCTGGGCGAGGTCTTCCTGGTTCTCCATTATCAGGTTGAACCACTTGCGCAGGATCGCGGCGCGTTCCTTTGCGGTCTTCTTGGCCCAGTCCTTCTGGGCGCGCTGTGCGGCTTCGATCGCCTGGCGGGCTTCAGCGGCGCCAAGCTTCGGGACGGTGCCAATCAGGCTCTCATCGACCGGATTGGTCACGTCGATGGTGGTGCTGCCGCCCACCCACTTGCCGTCGATGTAGCATTTCTCCTTGAGGAGGGTCTTGTCCTTCAGTATGTCGCGAAGGACCTGGGTCTTGCGGATATCCATCTCGAGAACTCCCGGATAATCAGTTTGGTTGGCGGCCTCTTAGCACGGGGTTTTGCCGCCACCAACACACCAGATTTGCGGAGGCTGCATGCCAGATCGCGCCGTGATTTTCGACCTCGACGGCACCCTCGTCGACACCGCCCCGGACCTGATGCACGCCACAAACCATGTTCTGGAAAGCCTGGGCCGCCGGGCGATCAGCATGGAGGAGGTTCGCGCCTTTGTCGGCCACGGGGCCCGGGCGCTGGTGACCCGCGGCCTGACCGCCACGGGAGGCCTGCCCGAAAACTACGATGTGGAGCCCGATTACCGGCGTTTCGTCGAGTATTATGCGCGAAATATCGCCCATGGCAGCCAGCCCTTTCCGGGCCTCGTGAGGCTACTGGACCGCCTCAAGGCCGAAGGCTACGGCCTCGGTGTCTGTACCAACAAGCTCGAGGGGCTCTCGGTGCAATTGCTGGATGCGCTGAATCTCTCGTCCTATTTTGGCGCCGTGGTGGGGCCGGACACGATCGGCGTTGCAAAACCAGACCCGAAACCCTTCTTCGAAGCCGTCTCACGCCTCGGACTTGAGGCCCCTCGCGCCATCATGGTGGGCGACAGCGAAACCGATATCCTCACGGCCCGGAACGCTGGTGTACCGGTTCTGGCCGTCCCCTTCGGCTACACGCCGCGCCCCGTGGAGGAGTTCGGCCCCGACAGGATGATCCGCCATTTCGACGAGGCCTATGACGCCATCCAGGATCTGTTTGCCCTTGGCTGAGCAGGGCGTGAAGCGCCCTCACATGGAGCAGAAATGTTCAATTCCCAAGCGGGAATCGATTTCATGTGATTTTTTTGTGGTTGTTTTCAAATCTACAATTTAAATAAAGATACTGATTGAACGCCTGGTGTATCGGTTATATCAACGCCTAAACTGAAGGAGTTTGGGTGAAATGTTCAATCTCAAGTCGAATCTCCTCCTTGCGGCATCTTGGTTTCTGGCCATTGAGTTCACGCACGCCCATGCGCAGACCGTTCCCTACAAGATCACCGGTTCGTCTCATCTCTCCCGGGCGGTGTCGCCCGGTGATTTTTCCAAATTCGTGCCACAGCAGAGAATGCTGAAAAAACTGCGCCGGGTTCAGACCCCTTCGCTGGAAGCGCCTGCCGATCCAAGGGCCTCTGCACCTGTGGTCTTGCCAGGTCATGAAGGCGGCCCCGTTTTGCCCAGCAAAGCGCCGGCACCGGTGGGCGATGAGATCACCTCCCAGAACTACGGATCACGCCAGCTTCTTACGCTGAACCATTATTCGGACAACCTTGTCTCACCCGCCATCACCTCCACCTACCCTTACAGGACGACGGGATGGTTCACCTTTACGGATCATGAAGACAATAACTTCAGATGTTCAGCTGCCCTGATTTCGCGCTCCATCCTGCTGACCGCCGGACATTGCGTTCACAAGGGCGGAGGGGGCCGCCGGTTCTGGATCAAGGAAGGTACATTTTATCCAGCCTTCGCCAATGGCCCCTCGGAGTATGGCAGCGCCACAGCGGCCGCATTCTTCACGACCACAGGCTGGTTCAGAGTTGGGGAGTTGGACCAGGGATATGATGTCGCCCTTGTCGTGCTGAACAAACGCTCAGACACCCTCACGGAGATCGGCACGCAAACTGGCACGCTGAGCGTATGCCTCGAAAACTGCCTGCAGCCCTTCTGGCAGAACACCCAGCTTGGATATCCCGGAAACTACTACGAAGGCCTCTACCTGACTGAGGGCCGGCACATCGAATACAGCGACTCCCGTGACTACAGGTCGGGATCAGGCATGGAGGGCGGCTCCAGTGGCGGCCCGCACATCGCCAATATCGGAAGCCTCCAGGATTCGTCAGACAACAAAGGCCGCTACACGCGGCGCAACATCGTCTTCGCCGTGACATCCTGGGGTTTCACCGACGCGACAATCAAGATCCAAGGTCACTCATCAACGAGTGGACCCAATAACTCCAATGACTTCAAGACCATGTACAACAACGCCTGCAACAAGGCCCGGGAACTTCACGGGTCATCGTCCTGCACCCTGGCGAAGTGATCGTGGTCTCCGGCAGCACACGGCAGCAGCACTTTTCCTTCGCCTGACCGCGCCGCCGGAGGGCGCCCCGCCACTGTCCTTGACTTCGCGACCCGCTTCCGCCTATACGCTGCCCACCCCAAGAGGCACGGGCGATTAGCTCAGTTGGTAGAGCACTGTGTTCACATCGCAGGGGTCACTGGTTCGAGTCCAGTATCGCCCACCATTTTCCGCCCAATCAGCCGATTGATGTGATCAAGGAACGAAGCTCAGCGCAACGGGCGAGGGGCTTTGCCGATCAGCACTCCGATTGGGGATGGCTGCTTTCGTAGCGCAATGCCATGCTTGCGCGTCTATAAGGGGCGCGGCCGCCGTTCGCAGATTCAAGAACCGCATGCTCCGCCATTAAAATGACGTGGAACACTCAATTTAACTTGAACGCGGCGGCATTCTTTATAAGTTTTGCCTGCGGTGCACTAAGTTGAGTTGCAAGCAAGTTGTGTTCCGCGAGACATGCGCCCGGTTGAAAGTCCGTTCTGCGAGAAGACTGGTTACGGCTTTCGAAGCCAAGCGAATATCAAATAGGAGAGACGGCATTGAAGACTGTACTTATCTCGGCTTGCGTACTTGCAGTGTCGGCCTCCGCCGCCTTCGCCTGCACCGCGCCCTCCGGAAGATATGCCGGCGCAACAGCGGGAATTTCCTACAATGCCGAAACACTCGCGCCCAAGAACTTTCAGAACAGGCAGTTTCTGGTTCTCTATCAGGCCAATGGAAGCGGGAGCGTGCAAATCATCCACACGCCCAGTTCAGGCGCTTCACTTACAGTAAATTTCCCCGCAAGGAACACCGCCGGCCACAGCTGGAATGCAACAACCTGTTCCGGCAAGATCACGGCAACGGCGCTCGGCCAGACCATCTCGCTGGCTTATGTGGTGGTTTCGAAAGGAAATGAAATCATGCTCAACGATGCCAACACCGGAAAACAATCCGAAATATATCCCTATGTGATTACCGTGAAGAAACAATAACTGCTCAGTCGGTCTCACAATGAAACGGCAAACGGCCCCCAACGGGGCCGTTTTCTGTTCTAGCGATGTACGATCAGGCCGTCGGCTTGGCCAGCATCACTTTCCGTGGGAGGCATGGCCCTTCAGCTTGAAGGCCAGCGCCGACAGGATGACGCCCGCGGCAATAGCATAAGCGCCGATCACCCAGACGATCGCGATGGCGCCGGCACCCGGCATGGCGAAAAGAACCACGCCAAACAGCAAGGTGAGAAGGCCATGCAAGATGAGCATCCACTCATTGTCGATTTCCTTGCGCAGACGGATCGCGCCGACAATTTCGAACACGCCGCTGACAACGGCCCAGGCGGCGATCAGCGTCACAAGAACCAACGCGGCGGGTCCCGGAACGAAAAAGGCATAGAGACCGGCGAGAATGCCCGCGATGCCGACGATCGCCAGCCACCAGCGAGATCCCGCGCCGCTGTTGCCGCTGATCGCGGCATAGAGGGCGAACACACCGTCAATCAATGCATAAGCGCCAAAGAGAATGACCAGGCTCAGAATGGTGATGCCCGGCCAGGCAAAAGCCAGAACGCCGAATATAATTGAGGCGAGGCCGCGCAGCAGCAGCGCCCACCAGTTTTTTGCCAGGCTGTGAAGGATAAGGGCGCCCTGCCCCAGACCCCGAGGATTTGCAGCATCGTTCATGGTGTTTCTCCGTGGTTAACCCCATCGGGAGACTAGGCCATTTCCGCACAAATCCCAAGCACCTTGGCATGCGGGGCAACCGCTGACAAAAATGCCCGCCGCCACCTGGGCAGGCGGGGCGGGCAAGTTTCTGCGAAGAAGCTGCCAGACACGGGCCTGACATTGCCAAAATCATAGGCTGATTTGACAACGCAAAACCAGTGGTGAGCGTGCGGTGCGAGCGCCCCCTTTACGCGCGAGATAACGCAGCGTTTTCTGGCGTTCTCAGGAAAATTGCGCACGCGCCATGCGTTTTTGACACGTCACATCCCACATTCGGGAGGGGTCAGATTTCCGTTACACAGCCAAATAACAAAATCTGAGGTTGCAGCAAGGATGTGCTGCAACCGCCGACCATATCAAGCCACGCCCGTTTCCGTTGCCGCAATGTGTACAGCCAGCAGGCAGCCATTCGGCGTGAAGGAACAGTGCTCGGTACCATCGCGCAGCCAGACGAGATCGCCCTTGCGAAAGACGGTTCCGTCATTCTCGATCAGTTCGCCCTCGAGGATAAGGAATTGTTCATGCCCATTATGGCGGTGAGGCCTCGTCGTCATGCCGGGGGGCATGCGGTAGACGTGAAAGCCAACGCCCAAGGGTTCGGCATCATTGAGTTGCAGAACGGAATCGCCCAAGGCTTCGCCATCGTCATAGACGTAGGGCTTGAACGCCGCTTCATAGATATTGGCCACGCGCCTGTCTTCGGGCTTTACGGGTTTCATTGCTTCATCTTCCTCCTCACGTCATGCTGCCTTGTGACAGCGCCATCTGAACATCGCGTTCACGCTTTTTCTCCGCGCGGTGCATGATAACCGCCGCCGCGACCACGCCCAACCCCACCACCGTGATGATGAGCGTGGCAAGCGCATTGATATCCGGCGTCACACCCAGGCGCACCTTACTCCAGATCAGGATAGGAAGCGTGGTCGAACCTGGGCCCGTTGTGAAACTGGTGATGACCACATCATCCAGCGAAATGGTGAAGGCAAGCAGCCAGCCGGACAGAATGGCGGGCGAAATGACCGGCAGCGTTACATCCACAAGCACGCGCCACGGCCTTGCGCCAAGGTCCATCGCTGCTTCTTCCAATGCCAGATCCATTGAAGAGAGGCGCGACTGCACCACCACCGCCACATAGGTCATTGAGAAGGTGATGTGGGCGATGGTAATTGTGGTGAAGCCCCGGTTTGCGGGCCAGCCGATCCACTGCGCCATGAAGATAAACAGCATGAGGGCAGAGATGCCGGTGATCACCTCCGGCATGACGAGCGGCGCGGTGACGAGCCCTGAAAGGCCAGTGCGGCCGCGGAATCGCCGGAATCGCGCCAGCGCCAGCCCGGCCATGGTGCCGAGGATCGTGGCGAAGGTGGCGCTCGTCACAGCGATTTCGAGGGACAGCACGGCCGCCTTCATCACCTGCGCATTGTTGAACAGCTTGCCATACCATTCGGTGGAGAAGCCGCCCCACACGGTGACGAGGCGTGACTTGTTGAAGGAAAAGATGATCAGCGACAGGATCGGCACATAGAAGAAAGCAAAGCCGAAGACGAGGCAGGACATGAGGAACATGGGCCGGCGGTTCATGCCTTTGCCTCCGCCTGTTCCTGCGCGCGCTTCTCGAAATGGCTGTAAGCCATGATCGGCAGCACAAGCAGCATGAGAAGCGCCACCGCCACCGCAGACGCCATCGGCCAATCCCTTGCCAGGGAGAATTCATCGCTGATGACGCGGCCGATCATCGGGTCGGATGCGCTTCCGACAAGGCTCGGGATGATGAGCTCGCCCGATGCCGGAATGAACACGAGAAGCCCGCCGGCGATGATACCGGGCACGCTCAGGGGTAGCGTCACATCCTTGAACACCTGGCACGGCCTTGAGCCCAGATCCGTCGCAGCCTCGTTCAGGGTCTGGTCGAGCTTCTCGAGATTGGCATAAAGCGGCAGGATCATGAACGGCAGATAGGAATAGACCATGACGAGAACGACGGCGAAATTCGAGTTCATCATGGGAAGTGATCTGAAAGCCATATCAGCCGGGAGCACTGCATTGACGAGCGTGGTCAAGCCCTGGTTGAACCAGCTATTGCTGCCAAGAAGGCCGATCCAAGCATAGACGCGCAGCAGGAAGGACGTCCAGAACGGCAGTATCACGAGCATCAGCAGCACGCTGCGCCATGTCTTGCTGACCCGCGTGATCCCGAGTGCCATGGGATAGCCGATCAGCAGGCAAAAGAAGGTGGCAACGGCCGCGTTGAGAAGCGAGGTGAAGAACGCCCGGATATAGATCGTATCGGAGAAAAGCCGGGCGTAGTTCTCCCACTGAATGAAGGGCCACTGGCCAAGAAAGGCGATGGGCGGCGAGAGATCGGCGCGGCGCGCGAAGCTCATGGCGATGACGATAAGGAAGGGCAACAGAAAGAAGGCGATCAGCCAAGCATAGGGAATGCCAATGATCAGGTCACGCCAGCCCCGTGCATCGAACCAGCGCGCCAGTCTGCCCCGCTCGCTCTGCATCGGCTCAGTCCTTCAGCACGATGGCGGCGGAGGGCGCGAAGGAAAGCCAGACATGATCGCCCCAGTCCGCCGCGCGTCCTGACCCATCGCGCGAGATGTTCACACAACTGACCTGCACTAACTGGCCCGAGGCGAGTGCGATGCGGAACAGCGAGTCCTTGCCGAAGTAAGCAAGATCCTTCACCACGCCCTGAATGGCGTTGGGGCCTGAGGGGCGGTCATGACTCAGCATGACCTTTTCCGGCCTTATCGCCACCGCCACCTTCGCGCCGATATCCGCCGGAACCTCCGCCACGCTCACACGAACGCCCAATGCGGGAACATCCAGCGCGCCTTCCGCCACCACCTCGGCTTCGAACATGTTGATGGATCCGATGAAGCCCGCGACGAAGCGGCTGCCGGGGCGCTCATAAACTTCGGCAGGCGGCCCCACCTGGCGGATCACGCCCTTGTCCATCACGGCGATGCGGTCAGCGAGCGTCATCGCCTCTTCCTGATCATGCGTCACGACCACAAAGGTGATGCCAGTGCGCTCCTGGATCGACATGATCTCGAACTGGGTATGTTCGCGCAACTTCTTGTCCAGCGCGCCCAATGGCTCATCAAGCAGGAGAAGCTTCGGCTGGCGGGCGAGCGCGCGGGCCAGCGCCACGCGCTGGCGCTGGCCGCCCGAAAGCTGGTGCGGCTTTCTCCCGGCCAAGGGAACAAGCTGCACAAGTTCCAGCATCTCGCGCACCCGGGCAGTACGCTCGGCCTTGCTCATCTTCTCATACTTGAGGCCGTAGCCGACATTGGCCTCAACCGTCATGTGCGGGAACAGCGCATAGGACTGGAACATCATGTTCACCGGGCGCCCATAGGGCGGGATCTTCGCCATGTCCTGCCCGTCGATGAAGATGCGGCCCTCGCTCGGTGCCTCGAAGCCTGCGAGCATGCGCAGCAGCGTCGTCTTCCCGCAGCCTGAGCCGCCAAGCAGCGCGAACATCTCGCCTTTCATGATATCGAGCGACACACGGTCGACAGCCGTGAAGCCGCCGAAGCGCTTGCTGACGCCCTCAATGTGGATGAAAGGCTGCCCCAGTCCCTGCTGTGCCACAGCTATCAGCCGGACTTGATGGCCTGCCATGCCCGCATCATGGCACGATCCTGCTCTTCGCTGAGCGGCTTCAGCGCCCACAGCCGGGCCTTAACCTTGTCATCGGGATAGACCGCCGGATTGGCGAGAATGGCCGGATCGACGAAGGGCTTCGAAGCGAGATTGCCGTTGGCATAGTTTGTGAAGTTGGTGCACTTGGCGATCACTTCGGGCTGCAGCATATACTCAAGGAACTCGTAGGCCGCCGCCACATGCGCCGCATCGGAGGGCATGCACATGCAGTCGACCCATGCAGGCGCGCCCGTTTCCGGCACGTGATATTCGAGATTGATGTCGACGCCCGCTTCCTTGGCGCGCGCTGCCGCCGTGGAATAGTCACCCGACCAGTTGTTGATGACGCACAGTTCCTTATTCGGAATGGCATTGAGGTAGTTGGTATTGTCGAAGGTGCGGATGTACTGGCGCACCGGTTTGAAGGCCTCGACCACGGCATCGTAATCGGCCACATTGGTGGTGTCGCCATCCTTGCCGAGATAGCGCAGCATCATGGGAATCACATCTGTCGGGCTGTCGAGCACCGAGATGCCGCAATCGGCGAACTTCGCCGCGATCTCGGGCTTGAAGATCATGTCGAGCGAGTCGAGTTTCGCATCAGCCAAGCGCTCGCGCACCATGTCCATGTTGTAGGTCACACCAACGGTGCCCCACATATAGGGAATGCCATATTCGTTCCCCTCATCCCAGCCGGCGAGGATCTTGAGGATGGCGGGGTCCAGATTCGTCCATCCCGGGAGCTTTGACCTGTCGATCTTCTGGTAGACTTTGGCCTTGGTGAAGTTGGGCAGCTTCAACCCCGCCGCCACGACGACGTCATAGCCCGAAGAGCCCGCCAGAATCTTGGCTTCCATCTCCTCGGCGGAACTATAGGTATCATAGGTCACGGAGATTCCAGTGGCCGACTGGAAATCCTCGATCGTCGTCTCGCCGATGTAGTCGGCCCAGTTATAGACATTGAGGACGCTGTCTTCCGCCCGGGCCCGCCGCACATAGGGCATGCCCACCAATGCAGCCGCCATGAGGCCTGCCGCTTTCCGCCTGTTGACCTTCATTCCCGTTCCTCCGCTGGCTGTTTTTCTTGTCGTCGCCGTAAGTGCAGGTTGTTGCGCCGGCGCGGTACTGTCAAGCGGGCGCGGCATGGGCCGCCGCCGACCGCATCTTGCCATTGAGTTCCGCAACCTTTGTTTCATCTGGCCGCTGTTCGCAGGCGACAATGGGCAGAACCGCGCGGATATGATCGTGGTGGCTGCGCACCCCTTTTTCGAGCTCCGACAGGTGAAACCCATCAAAGCCGGAAGATTTCATCGACTCATTGGACCAGACCGAGAGTTGTACATCCTCTTTGCCCGTATCGCGGTCGATACGGGTGGCGAGATAGCGGGCCAGCCGCTGCTGGCGGCTTTCGCCGGGACGCCGGTAAACCGCCCCTCGGATCACGGACCGGTCCACCGCGAGTGGAAATTCCTGATAGAACTGGACTGTTTCCGGCGTCACCGAGATCACGGCATTGGGGAACAGGCCGAAATAGGACCAGCGCTCGCGCTTGTCCTCATCGAGCCACTGCGGCGGCGTGCTAAGCGCTGCGTAGTGCCGGACACTCCACAGCCGCCCGCCCTGCCGGCTGAAGGTTCCCTCCGAACGGCTGGTGCCGCGTTCGAATGATGCATCGAAATATGTGGAACCGTAGAGATCCTGCAAGGCCGGGTGGGCCATGGCCACATGGTAGCCCTCGTTGTCCACGTCGCGCACAGACTTCCAGTTCACATCAATGGGAAACGAATAAGCCTCCGAAGCCGGAACCAGCTCTTCAGGGCGGTAGGCCGCCAGTTCATCGGCATGGCGGGCCATCAATTCGGCCACGCTGCCCTGCGGGCCGGGCAGGAAGCGGATGAAGATGAACCCCATCCACACCTCAAGCTCCAGCGGCTTGAGGCCAAATTTCTCACGGTCCATTTCGCCGAATGTTTGCGGGCGGGCCGCACCACGCAAGGTGCCATCCCGGTTGTAAACCCAGCCATGGAAGGGGCAGACGAAGGCACGCTCGCAGTGGCCACGGGTTTCGGCGGTAACGCGGGAGCCGCGGTGGCGGCAGAGATTATGGAAGGCACGCACAACGCCATCATCGCCCCGCACGATCAGCGCACGCTCATCGACCATATCGAGGGTGAAGAAGTCGCCTGCCTTGGGCACATCACTCACGTGACCGGCAATCTGCCAGTGCTTGCGGAACAGTTCCTGCTTTTCCAGTTCGAGCAGAGCCGGGCTGTGATAAGTCCAGGCGGGAAGGCCGCTCCGGTCCCATTCAGACGGATTTTCAAGGTTTCCAGTTTTCATGACGACCTCCACAGGAGGTTGGAGTGTCCGTGATTTTTGACTGAATTGTCAATCAAATCTCATGCGGGGCTCAGCTCAGGCCCGGGACAGCGATAGCCTGAGCCCCACTGCCACCATTCACGCAAAACCATAATCCTCTTCTTTACAGATACTTAGCACCCAGACCTGAACCCAGGCCAGCGTCGGGGTGACGCCGACGAGGAAGCGGCACAACGATCTGTTCATCGGCCTGCGGTTTCCTGTACACTTATGGCGATGCCCACAACCGCAACCGCCCCCCGCACATCCGCGCGCGAGCGCCGCCGCGAGCAACTGATCGCGGCAACAATCACCGCGATTGCACATCGCGGCCTGTCCCGGGTGACGATCAGTGACGTCGCCGAGATCGCCGACGTGTCGCACGGGCTTCTGATCTTCCACTTTCAGAGCAAGGAAAATCTGCTGGCCGAAACGCTGCGCTCCATGTCGGACGCGCACCGCAAGGCATGGGAGGACGCGCTGCGGCAGGCGCCACCTTCTCCCGCAGCGCGGTTGGATGCGCTGATCCGGGCTGAGTTCAGCACCGAGAGCCAGTCGCCGGAGAGCCTCACGGCCTGGTGCGCCTTCTGGGGTGAGACACCGAACCGCCCGCTCTACCTCGAACAGTGCGGCAGCAATGACCGCGCCCAGATCGAGGCTTTTGAAGACATCTGCGGCGCACTGGTGGCCGAGGGCAGCTATGCGCTGGACGTCCGCCGGGCGGCGCGCGTCATCCGCCTCACCATCGAAGGCGTCTGGCTGGAACTGATGTTCTCAGCAAAGCCCTACTCTTACGACGAAGCGGTCAAGACGGCCTATTTCTGTGCCGCCACGCTGTTCCCACAACACTTCAGCGAAGATGGTCTTCTCAAGCGCTGACGGCGCCACCGTCTTCGATGATCTCGAAGGCATGCTCGATCTTGGCGGTTTTCCCGAACATGATGGAGGCGGAGCAATACTTCTCGGCGGAGAGGTTCACCGCGCGCTCCACATTCGCGGGCTTCAGATTGCGGCCCGTCACCTTGTAGATGATCTTCACATGGGTGAAGACCTTGGGGTCTTCCGTGGCGCGCTCACCTTCAAGCGCGATGTCGAGGCCTGTCACCTTCTCGCGCATGCGTTCGAGAATCATCACCACGTCGAAGGCGGTGCAGCCGCCGAGGCCAAGAAGCAGCATCTCCATGGGCCGCACGCCGATGTTGCGGCCGCCTGACTCGGGCGCGCCATCCATCACCACGGCATGGCCAGAACCCGACTCACCCACAAAGGCCCGGCCATCGAGCCACTGAACGCGTGCTTTCATCGTGCTGTCTCCTCTCGCTTGCGGCCAGCGTCTTAGCGGCAAAGAGGGCTTGCGCCAATCACCATTGGCTGAGCTTCGCGGCATAGAGGAAGCCCTCCGTGCCGGCCGTCACATGGGTGGCGGCTATGCAGGAATCACCCTCCCCCAGCGCAGCGCCATTCACCGTGCTGGCACCAGAGAGTGCAAAGAGCAGGATCGGCCCATCATGGGCGATCTCCGCCGCAGTCGAGAGGATATCGACACTGGCCTGCCATGCGCCCCGCCGCAGAAACAGGTTCAGCGCCCGGCATGGCCCGGCACGCAGGCGGCAGAAGGTCTTCACATCACACGCGTAAGGATGAGGCACGAAGCGGCGGTGAACGGCGAGGGTGGGGCGGCCTTCGAAATCAAGGTCCAGCCCCTCTCCCTCGATCAGGGTGAAGATGCGGTCGACATCCGGGTACAGGGAAAACGGCACATCCTGATCAATCCGGGCGATAGCGAAACGCCAGCCGAAATCCTCTTTCCCCGGTGGCTCGGAGGCAATGTCCCAGGAGACGCCCATGCCATTGCGCCAGCGTCCCTCGCGCAAGTCGTGGTGGCGGATGATTTTCATATGTCCTCCCCGCCCTCGACAAAACAACGCGGGCTGACGCAGTATAGGTGGTGAAAACTGCCCCAACAGCGGCAGAGTTGCAGGAGGACATCATGGCGCATGACGCTGCCGTATCGGCAGGCGGGCCGCAGAAACTGGTCATCAGGAACATCGGGCTGCTGCTGACGGGCGCACTCGAGAATCCGATCCTCGATGCCGATACGCTGGTGGCCGAGAACGGCCGCATCACCGCCATCGGCCGCGCCAAGGACGTGGACCAGGAACATGCCACCCTCATCATCGATGCCAATGGCACGGCGCTCACCCCCGGCCTGATCGACAGCCATGTGCACCCCGTGGCGGGCGACTGGACGCCCCGCCAGAATCAGATGGGCTGGATCGATTCCAACCTCAATGGCGGTGTCACCACCATGATCTCGGCGGGCGAAGTGCACACGCCGGGCCGCCCACGCGATGTGGTGGGCCTGAAGGCTCTCGCCATTTCCGCCCAGCGGCAGTTCGCCAATTTCCGGCCCTCTGGCGTGAAGGTTCACGCAGGCGCACCCTGCATCGAGCCCGAGATGGTCGAGCAGGATTTCAAGGACCTTGCCGATGCCGGCGTGACGCTTCTCGGCGAAGTGGGGTTGGGCGGCGTGAAGGACGGGCCGACAGCGCGGCGCATGGTGGCCTGGGCGCGGAAATATGGCATTCAGAGCACGATCCACACCGGGGGGCCGTCTATTCCCGGCTCTGGCCTCATCGACAAGGATGTGGTGCTGGATGCGGACACCGATGTGGTGGGCCACATAAACGGCGGCCACACCGCGCTGCCAGACAGTCAGATCCGGTGCATTTGCGAAGGCTGCAAGCGCGGCCTCGAGATCGTGCACAACGGCAATGAGCGCGCTGCACTCTATACCCTGCGACTCGCCACGGAGATGAAGGAACTGCACCGCGTGATCCTCGGCACCGATGCGCCCGCAGGCTCGGGTGTGCAGCCGCTCGGGATTGCACGCATGGTGTCCATGCTGTCCTCGCTCGGCGATCTTCCAGCCGAACTGGCTCTCTGCCTTGCCACCGGCAATACGGCGCGCATGCGCAAGCTTGACTGCGGGATCATCGAAGTCGGCCGCGCGGCGGATTTCGTGTTCATGGACAAGGCGCAGCATTCAGCGGGCGAAACGCTGCTCAAGAGCATCGAACTCGGCGACCTTCCCGGCATCGGCATGGTGTTGATCGACGGTCAGGTGCGCTGCCAGCGCAGCCGCAACACGCCGCCCGCCACGCGCATTCCCACCATTCTCAAGGGCGGCTGAAGGCACCCTCATTGCAAAAAAAGAAAGGGTCCCGCACGCGGGACCCAAGGGAGAAGGGAGGAGGCGGGGAACCCCAGGAAAGGGGGGAACGAAGCGACAGCTGACTTTCTCAGGAATTCACCCGCCCGCGCGATGGAACGAACCACCGTGCATTCAGTGATTAAGGGGAGTTTCGCGGCGCGTCCTTGATGTGTATCAAATCTTCGCGGCGATTGGGCGCCGGCCGTCCGCGAGAAACGAGAGTTTATGACAACCTCCCTCCAACACCTTGAAAAGCTGATTGCATTTCCGACCGTCAGCCGTGACGGTAACCTCGACCTCATCGCCTATGTGCAGCAGTTCCTGCAGGAGCTGGGCATTTCCTCCACGCTCTACCACAGCGAAGATGGGCGAAAAGCCAATCTCTGGGCCACCATCGGGCCCGAGGACGTGCCGGGAGTAGCCCTCTCAGGCCACACCGATGTGGTGCCGGTGGAAGGACAGGCATGGTCCACCAATCCGTTCAAGCTTGAGAAACGCGATGGCAACTATTTCGGCCGCGGCACGGCAGACATGAAGGGCTTCATCGCCTGCTGCCTCACAGCAGCCGAAAAGGCGTCTTCCCGCAAACTGCACACGCCCATTCACCTCGCCTTCTCCTATGACGAGGAGATCGGCTGCGTTGGTGTCCGCCGCATGCTGGATATCCTAAAGGATGCACCCGTGAAGCCGCGCCTCTGCATCGTGGGCGAGCCGACGCTGATGCAGGCCGTCACGGCGCATAAGGGCAAGCTCGGCTTCCGCGTCACGGCTCATGGGCTTGAAGCCCATTCGAGCCTCGCGCCCATTGGCGTCAACGCCATCTACATGGCCTCGGATCTCATCAGCGCAATCCGCGCCATCCAGAAGGACATCGCTGAGAACGGCTTGCATGATGGCGACTATGAAGTGGCCTACACCACGCTGCATGTGGGCAAGATTCACGGCGGCGAGGTGATGAACATCGTGCCGAACCGCTGCAGCTTCGATTTCGAGATCCGCTACCTGCCGGAGGACGACGAGTCGCAGATCGTTGCGCGCATCAAGGCGGCAGCGGAAGAGATCGCCAAAACCTACCGCCCGGTCTTCGCCAGCGCCCGCTTCGACTTCATGGAGTTGCAGAGCTACCCGGCAATGAACACGCCCGTGGACAGCGAGGCCGTGAAATTCGTGCACGCGCTGACGGGCGGCAATTCGACCGGCAAGATCACCTTCGGTACTGAAGGCGGCCTGTTCCAGAAATATCTCGGCACGGCCGCGGTCGTATGCGGCCCGGGCAATATCGCCGTTGCGCATAAGCCCGACGAGCATGTGAGCGAAGCCCAGATGGCCCAGTGCGACCGCATGCTGGAGCGGCTGGTGGATAAGCTCTCGACCTAATTGTCACGCATCCAGGCGGGCTTCTTGCCCCTGAAGGAGTGAAAGGCTGGCGCCAGTTCCAAGCGATTATTGGAATCAAAGCTTCCCAGCACCAGCGCCACCACCGGCTTGTCGTCAATGGCGCCAAGGGTTGACCCGCAAACGGGACAGAAGCTACGGCTGGACGCAGCGGAGGATCGCCACACAGCAGGGCGCCCACCGGGCCCGGTCCACGCGACCTTCTCGGCCGGAAACTCGACCCAGTGCAAGATCACCGCGCCCGAGTGGCGCTGGCACATCTTGCAGGCACAACTGTGGGGTTTGAGGGGTGGCCCTTCCGCCTCGAACCTGATGTTCCCGCACAGGCAGCCGCCCTTGTATGTCCTTGGCATCGCATAAGCCCTCCCGATGGAGATTGTGGTCCATCGGGAGGGCCAAGGGAAGGGTGCGCCGTGAGGGCGCGGGCCTATTTCCGCTTCATCAGGAAGCAGACGGCGATCGTGGCTTCGCCCGCCTCGAGGCCGCACAATTCCATTTCATTGGCCGACAGGAGACGGCCATCGAAGATATTGTCCTCATCGGCGAAGAGCACCGTCACATTGTCCCGGCGGATGACACCCACCAGTTTTTCGGACCGGGTTTCACGCCCCCAGGTGCCGATGAGCCCCGAACCATCCTGCTTCTCCACGGTCAGCAACCATTCCTTGCTCCGGTCGGCGAAGACGGGGTCCTTGTGGGAGGGATCGTGGGTCAGCGAACCGAAACGCGCGCCACCGACAATCATGCCGGACCATGTACCAACGAGGTTCGGCACCTCCTGCGCCGTTGCCACTGCTGGGCAGGCGGCAAGCGCGAGAACGGAAACCATGAAGACAGCCGGGAGAGAGTTCTTTGACATTGAGCAGTTCCTAAACTGAAGTTGATGGTTCACAACGACAAACTTAGCGTAAGCAAATTATCACCATCCACCTGTAAAAAAAACAGGCTTGGCGAGTAAGCCATCATACAGGCTATTTCCCCATCGACCTGACGGCGGGAGAAGGAGGCTATCTCTGACTAAGGGTCGCCCGGAACGCCATAACTTGGTGCCTGCGTCGGATCGATGGCGCGCTGCAGATAAGCCCCCATCTGCGGCTTGTAGTCTGTCCACAGGCGGCGCAACAGCTTGATGGGGTTCTCGTCATCCCAATCCACCCGGAGGCTCACCAGTGGGAAGGCCTGTTCATGATAGACGATGAGGGCGGCTGAATGGACCGGCCCCTCCTCGCCGCCGGACTCAAGCCCCGCTTCCAGCGCACGCAGCAGGCGCTCTGCCAGATGCTCACCCGCATTGGCGGCGAAGGAATCCGTCATGGTCTTGGGCAGGCTCGCATGCTTCAGGAGGTTTCCCGCCGCCACGCAATCACGCTGTTCCGAAACGCCATGGGTGCCGAGGATATTGCTGCCCGACCATGTGGCGGAACGGCCCTGCGCATCCACCGCTGTCAACTGCCGGTAATCAATATTGGCGCGGCCCTCGACCACCTTTCCGATGGCGTCCTTCGCGCTCAGGCCCTGCTCCATATAATCCAGCACAAGGGGCCCAAGATTGGGGTCCGTGACGTTCTGGGTCGCGACCGCCCCCACCCTGGCTCGCGCATGCGGGCAGCGCGCACCGACCGCGATCGAAGAGGTGGTAATGGCCACACCGAACGCGCCAGACCTGGCGCAACGGCCTGCAATCGAGAATGTCATGCTTTATGTCTCCGTCAGAGTTCGGCGGCCATCTCTTCGAGAAGGCGGCGTTGCAGGGCCTGAAACGCTTCGCCCGGTTGCTGCTGGATCGCGAGTTCAAGGTTGGGGTCAACCACCGCCGTGCGGTGCCCCGCCAGCGCCTCGATCAGCGCATGGCCACAAAACGGCACATAGGCTTCAGAATAGCCGCCCTCATGCAACACCGCCACCCGGCCGCCACACAGCTCATCCGCCGCATTGAGCGTCGTCTGCATCAGGAAGCGGAACGTGTCGCTGTGGGCCTGCATACGGGCCAGCGGGTCAACGATGCTCGGATCGTAGCCGCACGCAACCACGATCAATTCCGGCCGGTAGCGCTCGAGCGCCGGCAGAACGATCAATTCCATCGCATCAACGTAGCTCTGGTGCCCGCCGCCGGGCAGAAGCGGAACATTGATATTGTAGCCCTCGCCCCTGCCCCGCCCACGATCCTGCGCGCGGCCGGTATCAGTCGGGTAACAGCGCTCCTGATGGAGCGAGATGGTAAGAACGTCGGGGCGCTCATAGAAAATCGCCTCGGTGCCGTTTCCGTGGTGCACATCCCAGTCGATGACCGCAACACGGCTGAGCTTGTGGCGGGCGATGGCCCGCTCGATGGCAAGTGCCCCATTGGCCAACAGGCAGAAGCCCATGCCGGTATCGGGCAGGCAGTGGTGCCCGGGCGGGCGCGACAGAGCATAGGAATTGCGCACTTCGCCCCTCAACACGACCTCGACCGCCTCCGCCGCAAGCCCTGCAGACAGGCGCGCGATATCATAGCCGCCGGGGCCGAAGCTCGCCTCGAAGCCCATGTCGCCGCCCTCGCCTGCACTCAACTGCGCGAAGCGGTCGAGATAGGAGGCCGGATGGACACGCAGCAGATCCTCGCGTGCCAGCATCGGTGCGGATCGCGCATCAAGAACGGACGTAAGACCCGACACATCCATCAGGCTTTTCAGCCGCCGCTTGCTGTCAGGCGATTCGCAATAGCCTGCCGCATTGGGCGGCTGCACCCAGCCACCCACAGGGAAGAACAGCGCATAGGGCTTGCCGGAATGCCAAAGGCACTTCTCGTCGTGAAAGAACCCGGTGCGCTTGTTCGGCATGTCAGAGATCCTCAATCGGGAATGACGGCGGTCACTTCAATCTCAACCAGCCACTCGGGCCGTGCAAGGGCTGTGATGACAAGGCCCGTTGAGCAAGGGAACACGCCTTTGAGCCACTTGCCCATTTCCTGATAGACTTCCTGACGGTAACGGATATCCGTGAGATAGACAACGATGCGGCAGATATGGTCCATATGACCGCCCGCCTCTTCCATCAGCATCTTGATGTTTGCCATGGTCTTGCGCGTCTGCAGCGTGGCGTCGCCCACATGGAGTGACTCGCGCGTGTCGAGGTCCTGCGCCACCTGGCCGCGCAGGAACACCATGCTGCCCCGCGCCACAACGCCCTGGCACAGGTCATTGTCGAGCTTCTGCTCGGGATAGGTTTCCTTGGTATTGAACGGGCGGATACGCTTGTGAGCGGTCATGTGCTTCATTCCTGAGTAATAGTGATGGCCCCCCGGAGGCGGCCAGAGTTGACTTGGTGTCCCGGCGCCTATTCGGCGGCCTGTTTCTTCACGCCCCAGATATTATCCGAAAGCCCACCTGCCTTTTGAGCAAATTTCAGCGTCTGGTTCCAGTCGAAGGTCCGGTACACGGCGGCAGACTGGGCGAAGGGCGGCGATTGGGCGAAGAGTTGGAACGTGAGGCGATGGCCGGCATAGTCGGAGTTCATCAGGTCGCGCGCCAGCGCCAGCAGCTTGCGCCGGTCATCGGCCTGCCACTCGTCATTGACGGTATAGTATTTGTCCATCCACTTCTTGGTGTCGGGGTGCTCGAACACGGCCGCATCGGGCGTCACGCAAATCTGCCCGCCGCAGAGTTCGCGCGCGATGTGGATCATGCGCGGGAGGTTGTTCAGCGCATGGCAGCGCCCGGTGAACAGCAGCGACTGATTGGGCATCAGGAGGCCGTTCGGGCTGCGCTCACCTGTGGCGATGGCGGCGGTCAGATGCGCGTTGATGCCTTCGCGCCAGACCGCCAGTTCAGACAGTTTCTCCTGCACCGCCTGCTGCTTGTCGAGGCCGGTCTGCCGCGCGTTCCACAGCGCCGCCCCGATGAGGAGATCAGCATAGGAGAGTGTGCGCTGCACGAAGGGGAAGGCGGAATAGCGGTGCAGCGTCTGGCGGATGAAGGCCGCCGCGCGGGTGTGCTGATAGAACAGCACATCCTCCCACGGGATCAGCACGTCATCGAGGATCATCAGCGTGTCCACCTCGTCGAACTTGTTGGACAGCGGATAATCCGCTTCCGGTGCGCGGCCGGTAAAGCCGGTGCGGCAGATGTGCTTCACGCCCGGCGCATCCATCTTCACGATGCAGCCCAGCGCATATTCAGAAAGCTTGGCATCGCCCCAATTGGCGATGGTGGGCTTGAGGAAGGCCTGGTTGGAATAAGCCGCCGCCGTTTCATATTTCGCGCCACGGATGATGATGCCGGCATCCGTTTCCTTGACCACATGCACCAGCATGTCAGGGTCTTGGTCCTGCGGGCGCTTGGAACGGTCGCCCTTCGGGTCCGTGTTGGCGGAAACATGAAACGGATCGTTCTTGATGACGAGATGGATGTGGCGCTCGATGTTCTGGGCAAAGCGCGGGTCGATCTCATTCAGGATTTCCTTGCCGTCCCACAGCGACCACATCTCGCCGATGGTCTCATCGCCGACGCGGGTGACGACGCCGCCGATGTCATGCATCACCGTATCGACAGCGCGGCGCTTGTCCTCCCAGTCCTTCTTCTCGAAGGGAAGCCGCAGACCGATGGGAAAGCGTTCGCCATTCTCCTCAT
>JBEIDW010000040.1:0-20675 GCA_040383265.1 Hyphomicrobiales bacterium | reverse complement strand
GCCGACCATGGGTCCGGAGGAACTGGGCGGCACCTGCGAGCTTGAATTCGATGGCCTCGAAATCCCGGAAGAGAACCGGTTGATGGAGGAGGGCGATGGCCTGCGCCTGACCCAGATTCGCCTTGGGCCTGCGCGGCTCACCCACTGCATGCGCTGGCTTGGCCTGTCCAAGCGCTGCCTCGAAATCGCGCATGCCTATGTGCGGGAGCGCAAGGCTTTCGGCTCCACGCTGGCAGAGCATGAAAGCGTGCAGATCATGCTGGGCGAAGTGGCAGCCGAGATCGAGAAGGGCCGTCTTCTCACCATGCACGCCGCCTGGAAACTGGATCAGGGCGGAAAGGCCCAGAAAGAGATTTCCATGGCGAAGATCCACGTCGCTGATACGCTGAACCGCGCGGCTGATGTGGGCGTGCAACTGTGTGGTGCGCGCGGCTATTCGAAGGACACGGTTCTCGAATGGATCTACCGTTACGCCCGTTGCGCCAAGCTGGTGGATGGCGCGTCCGAAGTGCACAAGATGGTGCTGGCCCGGAGCCTCGCGAAAGATGGCAACGACTTCTGGAGCTGGAATTAGGCAGGATGGAGTCCGGCATGATCACACATGCGGAGGACTACTTCTTGCTGGGGTGCGGGCGCTGCGATCGCTTTGCGACGCCAGACTGTTCGACGCGCCGGTGGATCGACGGTCTCAACGCGCTGCGCCGCATTTGCCTTGAAGCAGGATTGGTCGAGACGGCGAAGTGGGGCCATCCATGCTACACGCATCGCGGCCGGAACATCGCGCTCGTCGGGGCGCACCGCAACAGTTTCAAACTGAGCTTCATGAACGCCGCGCTGCTAAAGGACGACGCGAATGTACTTGCGAAGTCTGGACCCAATGCCAGCCATCCGGATACCGTCAGCTTCACCGGCAGCGACCAGGTGGAAGGGCTGGCGCCGGTGTTGATCTCCTATCTCAAGCTGTTGATGGCCCATGCCGAAACCGGCGCCCGGCCAGCGCGCGAAGCCCGCGAACTGGTACTGCCCCTTGAATTGACGGAGGCGCTGAACTCCGATCCGGAGCTCGCCACGGCGTTTGGCCACCTCACGCCGGGGCGACAGCGAAGCTATGTCGTGGCGCTGAGTTCCGCCAAGAGCTCATTGACCCGTATGGCCCGCATTGCCAGATTTCGAGAAAAGATCCTGTCCGGCATGGGGGCCACGGAGCGGTAGGAGACCTACCGTTCAGACGAGGAGCCGCCACGCCGCGCCGATCACCGCGCAGATCGCCAGCGTCCGGATGATGCCGAGGTGCAGGCGGAGCAGGGCAACCGCCGCCAGCACGCTCAATACCAGCGCGAACCCGTCCAGATTGCTCCAGGCTGGAACCCATGGCCTGAACCAGCCTTCAAGCCGCGTCACGTCACCGAACAGCACGTGAAGTCCGAACCAGATTGACAGGTTCAGGATCACGCCAACCACGGCGGCGGTGATGGCGGCGAGTGCGCCGGACAGCCTCGGGCGCTTGCCGATCGCTTCGATGTAGGGCGCGCCGGCGAAGATCCACAGGAAACAGGGCGCGAAGGTCATCCACAGCGTTACCACCGCGCCGGCGATGCCGCCCCAGATGGAGCCCATCACATTGAACCCTGCGAAGTAGCCGACGAACTGGGTGACGAGGATCAGCGGCCCCGGCGTTGTTTCGGCAAGCGCCAGTCCGTCGATCATGTTGCGGGCCGTCAGCCAGTGCTGCTGCTCGACCGCCGCTTGCGCCATGTAGGCGAGCACCGCATAGGCTCCGCCGAAGGTGACGACAGCGAGCTTGGAAAAGAAAAAGCCAACCTGTGTCAGCACGTGCCCCGGGCCGAGAAGCAGGGCAAGCGCTGCCAGCGGCACAAGCCAGATTGCCAGCCAGATGGATACGGTTCCCGCCAGTTCACGCCAGCTGGGCAGTTTGCCGGTGTGTTCCTCGGCTGCGCCACTGCCGCGCCAGAAGCCATAGGCGGCCGCCGCGATGATGACGAACGGGAAGGGCAGGCCGATGAAATAGAGCGCGAGAAAGGCCAGCCCCGCGATGACCCAATCGGCTTTTGTTTTCAGCGCCCGTCTGGCCACGCGCAGCAGCGCCTCGATCACGATCGCCAGCACTGCGGCCTTCACGCCATAGAAGATCGCCTCCACCAGCGGCAGCCGCCCGAAGCTGGCATAAAGCATGGTGAGGGCCAGAACGATGAGCGCGCCGGGCAGCACGAACAGCAGGCCCGCCGCCAGCCCGCCCCTCACCCCGTGCAGCTTCCAGCCGGAATAGGTGGCCAGTTGCATGGCCTCAGGCCCGGGCAGCAGCATGCAGAAGTTGAGTGCGCTCAAGTATTCCTTCTCGGTCAGCCAGCCCCGCTCCTCGACCAGTTCGCGGTGCATGAGCGCGATCTGGCCTGCCGGACCGCCGAAGGACAGAAGTCCGATCCGCGCCCAGAGCTTGAGGGCCTCGCCGAATGTGACGCCCGTGGGGGAAGCATTTTGAAGTTTCATCCGTTTCAGTATAGTTGCGCCCATGTCCAAGTCGACCCACAGCCTTGCTGATCTTTATGACCTTTCGATAACGCGCCTGTTCCTGACTGGGCCGCAGGCCATCCTCCGCATGGTGCTGATGCAGTCGGAGGCCGACCGGCGAGCGGGACTCGATACGGCGGGCTACGTGTCGGGCTATCGCGGTTCGCCCGTCGGCACGGTGGACAACCAGTTCCAGGCGGCGAAGAAGGTGCTTCAGCCCCGCAATATCGTGTTCCAGCCCGGCCTGAACGAAGACCTTGCAGCCACAGCCATATGGGGCACCCAGCAGGCTGAAATGCGCGGCGAAGGCAAGCATGACGGCGTCTTTGCCCTTTGGTACGGCAAGGGCCCCGGCGTCGACCGCTCGGGCGATGTGTTCCGCCACGCCAATATGGCTGGCACGTCGCCCCATGGCGGCGTGCTGGCGATTGCGGGCGACGACCATTCGGGCGAGTCCTCCACCGTCGTTCATCAGTCAGATGCCGCCTTCATGGATGCCATGATCCCCGTTCTTGCCGCAGGCGGCGTGCAGGAGATCATCGACTTCGGCCTGATGGGGCTCGCGCTGTCGCGCTATGCCGGGGTCTGGGTGGGGCTCAAATGCGTCCATGACACGGTCGAATCCGCCGCCGTGGTTGAGGCGGGGCCGGACCGTGTCTCTCCCGTCATCCCACAGGACCATGCCCTGCCACCGGGTGGGCTTTCGATCCGCCCGCATGATGACCGGGTTGTGCAGGAAGAGCGCCTGCACATGCACAAGCTTTCCGCCGTGAAGGCGTTTACGCGCGCCAATGCCATCAACCGCATCGTGATGGGCGGTGGCGAGCACCCCACGCTCGGTATCGTTGCGGCGGGCAAGGCCTATCTTGATGTGCGCCAGGCGCTGGACGACCTCGGCATTGACGAGGCAGCCGCCGCGCGACTTGGCATCAGGTTGCTGAAGATCGGCATGGTGTGGCCGCTGGAGCCATCGATCATCCGTGACTTTTCCAAGGGTCTCTCCACCATCATGGTGGTGGAGGAGAAACGGCCCATCATCGAGCAGCAAATCAGGGATATTCTGTACACGGAGAAAATTCGGTCGGTTGTGATTGGCAAGCAGGATGAGGCCGGCAAGACGCTCTTCGCGCCGCATGGCGTGCTGGAGCCGAACCAGATTGCCCTCACGGTGGCGCGTTGCATCGGCGACAAGGCGGCGGCGGATTGCGCGGCAGCGCTTCAGGATCAGGCAACAGCGCGAAACCAGGCAGACCTCGTGGCGCGCGTTCCTTATTTTTGCGCGGGCTGCCCGCATAATTCCTCAACCGTTCTGCCGGAGGGCGCGCGCGGCTATGCGGGCATTGGCTGTCACTGGCTGGCGCAATTCGTGCCGGGCCGGAAGACGGAAGGCGCCACCCACATGGGCGGCGAGGGCGCGAACTGGGTTGGCGAGGCACCCTTTTCCAAGCGTCAGCATGTCTTCCAGAACATGGGAGATGGCACTTACAATCACTCCGGCCTGATGGCCATTCGCCATGCGGCGGGAACCGGCACCAACATCACGTATAAGATCCTATTCAATGACGCGGTGGCGATGACTGGCGGCCAGCGCAATGACGGCGGCCTGACGGTGGAGCAGATCGCCCAGCAGATGCGCGCCTCGGGTGTTGCGCGCATAGCGGTTGTCTCGGACGAACCGGACAAATATCCATCCCGTGCCGCCTTTCCGGTTTACACCAGCTTCCACCACCGCAGCGAATTGCAGGCGGTGCAAACCGAGATGATGGGCATTGGCGGCACCAGCGTCATCATCTATGACCAGACCTGTGCCGCTGAAAAACGCCGTCGGCGGCGTAAGGGCGAATTCCCCGATCCCAACAGGCGCATCTTCATCAATGAACTGGTGTGCGAAGGCTGCGGTGATTGCGGTGTGCAGTCCAACTGCGTGGCGATCCAGCCGGTCGAAACCGAATTCGGCCGCAAGCGCCGCATCGACCAGTCAAGCTGCAACAAGGATTTCTCCTGCGTGAAGGGCTTCTGCCCGAGTTTCGTGACGGTGGAAGGCGGCACGCTTGCGAAGGGTGCTGGCGGCGCGGCCTTCGATGTGGAGAAAGTGCCATTCCCCATCCTGCCTGAGCCGCAGCTTCCGGCACTCGACAAGCCGTGGAACATTCTTGTGACAGGGATCGGCGGCACGGGTGTCGTCACCATCGGGCACATTCTTGGCATGGCGGCCCATATGGAAGGCAAGGGCGCTGCGCTGATCGACATGGTGGGCATTTCGCAGAAGAATGGCGCCGTCGTCACGCATCTGAAAATCGCGGCAACGCCGGAAGCAATCGCAGCGGTGCGTGTGGCGCATGGCGCTGCCGACCTGATCCTCGGCTGCGATCTGGTGACGAGCGCCTCCGAGCGCATTCTCGCGGCAGCCTCGCGCCATCGCACCCATGCCGTCGTCAATAGCCACGAGACGATGCCGGCGCATTTCACCCATGACGCCAATTTCGACGTGCAGGGCGGCGCACTGACCTTGAAGATCGCCGCCGCTGTGAAGCAGGAGGGCCTTTCCGCTATCGATGCGGCGGACATCGCCACGAAGCTTCTGGGCGATTCGATTGCCGCCAACCTCTTTACGCTTGGCTTTGCGTGGCAGAAGGGGCTGATCCCGCTGTCACGCGAGATGATCGAGGCGGCGGTGACGCTCAATGGCGTTGCGGTGAAGATGAACCTTGCAGCCTTTGCCTGGGGACGTCGCGCCGCGGTGGATGAGCAGGCCGTGCGCAAGCTGATCGGGGCGCGGAGTGAGAAGGCGCCCGAAAAGCTTGATGAGATTGTGGCGCGCCGGGTGGAGTTCCTCACCGCCTACCAGAACCGCGCCTATGCCGAAACTTATCTCCAGTTCGTGGACAAGGTTCGCGCTGTGTCTGAACCACTGGGCATGGCGGTTGCAAAGAATCTGTTCAAGCTGATGGCCTACAAGGATGAATATGAAGTCGCCCGGCTTTACAGCGATGGAAGTTTCGCGTCCGCCATTGCCAAGCAGTTCACCGGTGATTTCAGCCTGAAATTCCACCTCTCACCGCCGCTGGGCGCGCGCATCGATCCACTCAGTGGCAGGCCGTTCAAGAAGATCTACGGCCCGTGGATGATGCAGGCCTTCGCGGTCCTCGCAAAGATGAAGCTGTTGCGCGGCACGCCGTTCGATATCTTTGGCCTTACGGCGGAACGGCGCATGGAGCGCCAACTCATTGCCGATTATCGCCGCACGGTTGAGAGTCTGCTGTCGCGCATGCAGCCCGCCAACGCTGCAACAGCGATTGAGATAGCCAGCGTGCCGGAAATGATTCGCGGCTTCGGCCTGGTGAAGGCCGCCAATGTGGAAAAGGCGCAGCAGCGGGAAGCGGAACTGCTTGTCGCCTTCGCAGGCAAGGCTCCGCCGCTCAACGCCGCGGCGGAATGATCAGTCCATGGGTTGTGGCTGGATGTGCGCAAGCACATTGGCGGCGATGCGCGCGGCGGTGAAAGCGGCGGTTCCCGCCATGTCGCGGGCGGGTACGAATTCGACCATGCAGAAGCCCGCAATCCGCGCTTTTGCTGCCACGCCGGCAATCAGGTCCGTCACCTGCGTGTAGGTGAGGCCGCCGGGGGAGGGATAGGCGACGGCGGGCATCTGGCTCACGTCGAGCGCATCGCAGTCAAGCGAGATCACGCAATCGCAGTCCTCGGGGATATGCTCAAGCACATGGGCCACGCCCTTGTGGTGGATGTCGCGTGCAGTGACGATATGGGCGCCCCAGTTCAGCGCGTCGCGTACTTCAGCCGCGCGCGCACTGCCTAGTCCGCGCGCGCCCGCCTGCACAATGCGCCAGACATGGTCATGCTCGGAGGCGCGGCGCATGGTGGAGGAAAACCCCATCGTCTCGCCTTCGCGCTCATGGCGCCAGTCGATGTGGGCGTCGATCTGAAGGATGACGATGGCAGGCTGTTCCGCGAAGGCTGCGATGAAGGGAATGGGAACGGAGTCATCGCCACCGAATATGATGGGCACCGCGCCATGCTCGAGAATGGTCCGCGTGGTGTTTTCGATCAGGCTGCGGTTGCCACGGCCGTCTTTTGGCTTGGTCTTGAGGTTGCCAAGATCGCAGACGCTCTGGCCCAGCGCGAGCAGTGGCCCGCCGATGTCCCAGTCCCAATGGTCCAGCCAGTCGGAATCTTCCAGTAGCGCGGCGCGGAAGGCATCTGCCGCGCCCTTGTGGATGCGGTTGTCGATGCTGGGATAGGGCGTGCCATGCGGCGCGCCAAAGATGGCGATGTCGCAGCCTGCCGGGCTTTCGGCGCTTTTGGCGCCCATGAAGGGGATGAAATCAGGTGTCGGTGGCATGATAAGTTGATCTTGAATCTTCAGCCGGCTCTCGGTGGATTGGTGTCTGCCAGTTCCGGCCAGTCCACACGGCGCGCCGGAAGGCAGAGGGAGGCGGACGTGCCGGTGCCCGGTGCTGCCTCCACTTTGATATTCCCACAATGCAGCAGCGCCACCCGCCTTGCAATGGGTAGTGCCAGGCTGTTCAGGCCTGTGATCGGTACAGGCGGCTCGAACAGCGTAGCGGCGCCTGCAACCGGTGCACGCCCTGCCGGATTGCTGATGCGGATTTCAAGGCCTTTATCTGCGCGCCGGATGAGGCTGATACCGATGCTGCTGCCGGATGGCGATGTTTCGACAATCCAGTGCACGAGGCTGGTGATCGCCTGCCCGATGCGCGTGGCATCGCAACGGAGTTCAGCGCTGCCCGAGAGATCTGCCTTGATGAAAACGTCGGCGTGTTCCGCCTTGTCCTCGCAGGCGGCAAGCCCCGCAACGACGAGTTCGGCTGCATCAACCTGTTGTTCGAGGAGGTGAAGCGCGCCGCGCTCAAGGCGGGCATAATCATGAAGCTGAGAGGTGAAAAGCGCCAATTTTCGGGTGGTTTCCACGAGGTGATGGCATGTGTCCCGCCATTCCGCGCCCTCTCGGGCTGACCAATGGCTGATCATTTCGGACAGGCCATTGATGGTTTGTAGATTTTTCTTCAGTTCATCGGCAACTCCTTCCATCAGTTGGAGAATGCGATGGTCTGGCCTCGCAGGCCGTTTCCTGCGGCTGACGAGAGAGACGACGATGCCGCAGGCCGCAGCGCCGAGGATGAAAAATGCGGCTTCACGGTTCAGCCCGGGGTAAATCGATATGATGGACGCAATTGAGCCGGTCAGTACTGCGAAGATGGCTGTTGCTTCAAGAAACAGCGCAAGCGGCTGCAACATCAAGACAGTAACCCCGGAATACAATTTTCGCTTGCATAAATACATGATTTTGGCATTTGCAAGCCAATAATGGCGGAGTAGCAATGCGTTTCAGAACCTACAGGACTGTGCAAGGCTCATGAATGTTCTTCCTCCCGGGCATCCTCCTTTCAAGATCGGCAAGATCGGCGTTCTGCTGATCAACCTCGGCACGCCTGAGGCCACGTCCTATTGGCCGATGCGGCGTTACCTCAAGGAGTTTCTCTCCGACCGGCGGGTGATCGAGGTGAACCCCGCCCTGTGGTGGGTGCTGCTCAATGGCATCATCCTGACGACCCGTCCCAGAAAGAGCGGCCACGCCTACGCGCAAATCTGGAACAAGGAGCTGAACGAATCGCCCTTGAAGACCACCACGCGCGCGCAGGCGGAGAAACTGGCCCAGCGCCTGGGTGATCTGCCGGAGGTAATCGTTGACTGGGGCATGCGCTATGGCCTGCCGCCAACCGGAGAGCGCATTCAGGCGTTGAAGGATCAGGGCTGCGACCGCATCTTGCTGTTCCCGCTCTATCCGCAATACAGCGCGGCAACCACCGCGACCGCGCTCGACAAGGCGTATGACAAGCTGAAAGAGATGCGCTGGCAGCCGGCCATCCGCACGGTGCCGCCCTATTTCGACCATCCCGCACACATTGAGGCGCTGGCCCAGTCGCTCGAGCAGCACATGGCGTCGCTGGACTGGACACCAGACCTGATCCTCGCCTCCTTCCACGGATTGCCGAAGGAATATTTCATGGCGGGCGATCCCTATCATTGCCACTGCATGAAAACGGCCCGGCTTCTGACGGAGCGGCTGAAGCTGCCGCGCGAGAAGGTACAGGTCGTGTTCCAGTCGCGCTTTGGCAGGGCCGAATGGCTGCAGCCCTATGCCCAGCAGACGGTGGAGGAGCTTCCCGCCAAGGGCGTGAAAAAGCTTCTGATGATTTCGCCGGGCTTCGCCGCCGATTGTGTGGAGACGTTGGAGGAACTGGCGATCGGTCTCAATGAGACTTTCCATGAGGCAGGTGGCGAGAAGTTCTCGCTGGTGCCATGCCTGAATGATTCGGATGGCTCCATCGCAATGCTTGAGGCGATCGTCCGCAACGAATTGAAGGGCTGGGTTTAACCGCCTTGAAGTTGCCGTGAGGGCGGTCCAATCTCTTCTGCGTCCTGAGGGGACCAGTTTCACAGGAGAGCCCGATGTTCGAAGGCTGGAGCGTTTTCGTCCTCATCATTCTGGCGGTGGTGATTTTTTATCTGTTGCGCGCCGTTCGCATGGTGCCGCAAGGCTATAACTATACGGTCGAGCGCTTCGGCAAATACGTGCGCACGCTGCATCCGGGCCTCGGGCTGATCATTCCCTTCATCGATCGCATCGGCGCCAGGCAGAACATGATGGAGCAGGTGATCGACATTCCCTCCCAGGAGGTCATCACCCGCGACAATGCCATGGTGAAGGTTGATGGCATCGCCTTCTTTCAGATCGTCGATGCGCCGCGCGCCACCTATGAGGTGCGTGATCTCGATAATGCCATCGTCAACCTCGTGATGACCAACATCCGCACCGTCATGGGCTCGATGGACCTCGACAGCCTCCTCTCGCAGAGGGATGAGATCAATGTCCGCCTTCTCAACGTGGTGGACCAGGCGACTCAGCCCTGGGGCGTCAAGATGAACCGCATCGAGATCAAGGATATCGCGCCGCCGCGCGATCTCGTGGAGTCGATGGCACGTCAGATGAAGGCCGAGCGCGACAAGCGTGCCGCAATCCTTGAAGCAGAGGGCCTGCGCGCCGCTGCGATCCTCAAGGCCGAGGGTGAAAAACAGTCTGTCGTGCTGGAGGCCGAAGGCCGCAAGGAGGCCGCCTTCCGCGATGCCGAAGCGCGTGAGCGCGCCGCCGAGGCCGAGGCGACGGCGACAGCACTCGTCTCCCGCGCCATCAGCGAGGGCGACATGCAGGCGATCAATTATTTCGTTGCCAACAACTACATCAAGGTGCTGGGCGAGCTTGCATCGGCGCCCAACCAGAAGGTCCTGATGATGCCGCTCGATGCCTCGTCCGTCATCGGCTCGATAGCCGGCATTGCAGAGATCGCGCGGGAATCTTTCGCAAGCCCACCTGCCGGATCGCCGCCTCGGCGGCGTGGCGGCGTTCCTGACACCGGGCAGGGCAGCTGAGCGACGGAGGCTGAACGCGCATGGAAGACTTCTTTCCGTTTCTCGGGCAGTGGGTCTGGTTTGTGGCGGCGGGCATTCTGCTGCTGCTCGAACTCGTGTCTCCCGGCGTATTCTTCCTGTGGCTCGCCATAGCGGCGGCACTCACTGGGTTTACGGACACGCTTTATGGCCTGCCGTGGCAGGCGGAGCTTCTGGTGTTCGCGGCGCTTTCCGTCGTTTCCGTCGTGGCCGGCAGGAAGTTCTATGGCGGCCCGGCGAATGAGCCGGAGGACAACCCTTACCTCAACCGCCGCCAGTTGGGCTACATTGGCCGGAGCTTCACCCTCACGCAGCCCATCGTCAACGGCCGTGGCAAGTTGACAATCGAGGATACCGTTTGGGAAGTCGAAGGGCCGGACATGGCCGCGGGCACGCGGGTGAAGGTGACCGCGGTGAAGGACATGAACCTGATTGTGACGCCGCTACCCTAGAGGCGCGTCAGATCAGGCCGATCCGCAGTAGATCGTGGATGTGGACGAGGCCGACGGGGCGCTGCTTCGCATCGACGACGAAGAGGCTGGTGATCTTCAGCGTATTGAGTTGCTCCAGCGCTTCTGAGGCCAGCGCGTCGCGGTTAATCGTCTTGGGCGAGCGTGTCATGACCTTGCCGGCAGGCAGGTTCAGCAAGTTGGAGGTCATGTGGCGGCGCAGGTCGCCGTCGGTCACAATGCCGACGAGCTTTCCCTCGCCATCAATGACGCCGAAGCAGCCATAGCTTCGCATGGTCATCTGTATCAGCACGTCCGACATGGGCAGGTCTTCGGGGCCAAGCGGCAGTTCGCGGTGTTTGTGCATGATGTCATGCACATGCTTCACCTGGGCGCCCAGCTTGCCGCCGGGGTGGAAATTGCGGAAATCCTGCGCGCTGAAGCCCTTGTCCTCGAGAAGCGCGATGGCCAGCGCATCGCCCAGCGCCAGTTGCAGCAGGGTGGATGTCGTGGGGGCTTGTCCATTGGGGCAGGCCTCCCGGGCGCGCGGCAGCGGCAGCACAATATCCGCACCTTTGCCGAGCGTGCTCTCGGCCACCGAGGTCATGGCGATGAGCGGCACCGAGAAACGGCGCGAGTAATTGAGGATGTCGCGCAGTTCAGGTGATTCGCCCGAATTGGAGATCATGACGACCACATCGTCAGGCGTGATCATGCCGAGGTCGCCATGGCTCGCTTCGGCGGGATGAACGAAGCTCGCGGGCGTTCCGGTGGAGGCCAGCGTCGCGGCCGCCTTGCGGGCAATGTGGCCGCTCTTGCCCATGCCCGTAATGATCACGCGGCCCTTGGCCTTGCGGATGATCTCCACCGATTGGGCGAATGCGTCCCCAAGCGGGCCATCAAGCGCGCCGATCATCTGCTGTAGGCCTTCCAGTTCGGTCTGGAGGGCGCGGCGGGCCGAGGCGCGCCATGGCGCGCCAAGCGGAACGGGGTTGAGGTGTTTCCGGTGTGACATGGCGGGGCTTCTAGATCATGTTCCGGAAAAGGGGAATTCCCCTTTTTCCAGAAACCTACAAGCCGCCTGAGTGTGCCAGGATCTTCTTCAGGGCGTCGCGGAAGCCCGGTCCGACATCCGGCCGCTCCAGCGCAAGGGCCACATTGGCGGCGAGGAAGCCCACCTTGTCGCCACAGTCATAGGTGGTGCCCTTGTATTGGAGGCCATGGAACACTTGCTGGCCCATCAGCCGGATCATGGCGTCGGTCAACTGGATTTCGCCGCCCGCACCCGGGGCCTGGTTCTCAATTTCTCCGAAGATTTCGGGCTGCAGGATATAGCGGCCGGAGATGATGAGGTTCGAGGGCGCATCCTCGCGCCGCTTTGGCTTTTCCACCATGCCGGTGATGGTGAAGGCGTTGTCCTGCCAGTCCTTCGCGCCCACTACGCCATAGCGGTTGACATGCTCCCACGGAACCTCCTCCACCGCCACGACGTTTCCGCCCCCGTGGTTCTGGTAAACGTCCATCATCTGCTTCAGGCAGCCTGGGCTTGCATGCATTACCATGTCCGGCAAGAGCAGGGCGAAGGGCTCATGTCCGACCAGCTGGCGCGCGCACCATACGGCATGGCCGAGCCCCAGGGGCTCCTGCTGCCGGGTGAAGCTTGCCTGGCCGGCCTTGGGTTGGCTCCGGGCGAGGAGTTCGAGTTCCGCCGTCTTGCCGCGGGCTTGAAGCGTTGCGTCCAGTTCGAATTGCTTGTCGAAATGGTCCTCGATCACCGCCTTGTTGCGCCCGGTCACGAACACGAAATGCTCGATTCCCGCTTCACGGGCCTCGTCCACCGCAATCTGGATCACCGGACGGTCCACCACGGTGAGCATTTCCTTTGGCATGGCCTTGGTGGCAGGCAGAAAGCGGGTGCCAAGCCCCGCAACCGGAAAAACGGCAGTCCTGATCGGTCGAACCATCAAATAACCTTTCCCAACTCTGGACACAGGCAACGTGCCCCTGCATAGACGGGCTCCGAAACCTCCGGTTCCGTAAACTCGCTACACTTTTCGTATGGGAGATTTCAATGGCTATTCTCGTAACCGGCGGTGCTGGCTATATCGGCAGCCACATGGTGCAGGCGCTTGCCGAGCGCGGCGAGGATGTGGTCGTTCTTGACAATCTCTCGACAGGCTTCTGGTGGGCCATTGCGCCGGAGGCCAAACTTATCGAGGGCGACATTGGGGATGAGGCCCTGCTGGACCGCGTGATGGCGGAACACCGCTTCGACGCGGTGGTGCATTTCGCGGGCTCGATCGTTGTGCCGGATTCGGTGACCGATCCCCTGGGGTATTATCTCAACAACACCGTGAAATCGCGTATGCTGATGGCCTGTGCGGTGAAGGCGGGCATTCCCCGCTTCATCTTTTCCTCCACCGCGGCGGTCTATGGCAACCCGGCAACCCAGCCGGTCTTCGAGGATGCTCCGCCTGCGCCGATCTCGCCCTATGGCTCGTCCAAGCTGATGACCGAATGGATGCTGAAGGACGCCCACGCGGCTTATGGCCTCCAGTTCATCGCGCTGCGCTATTTCAACGTGGCGGGCGGCGATCCGCAGGGCCGCATCGGCCAGTCCACGCCGCGCGCCACGCATCTGATCAAGGTCGCCTGCCAGGCAGCGCTCGGCCAGCGTGACCATCTTGAGGTTTTCGGCACCGATTACCCGACACCCGATGGCACCTGCCTGCGCGACTACATCCATGTGAGCGACCTGATCGGGGCGCATGTCGATGCGTTGTCGCATCTGCGCCGCGGCGGCGAAAGCGGCACTTTCAACTGCGGTTATGGCAAGGGCTATTCGGTGCGCGAGGTGATCGGAGCGGTGGAACGGGTGAATGGCGCGAGCCTTCCCGTCACCTATGGCCCGCGCCGGGCGGGCGATCCTGCGGCAATCGTGGCCGGGGCAACACGCATCCGCGAGGTTCTGGGCTGGCAGCCGCGATATGAGAACCTCGACTTCATCGTGGAAACCGCCCTGAACTGGGAGCGCAAGCTGGCCCAGCGCAACGGCAGCCATACGGGCTGACGCCCGATTGAGGCCGCATTTGGCGGCTCAAACGCTTCCCTGATAGAGTTCGGCCCTCCGGGTCTGAGGGTCCGGTTCAAGGGTTGCGATTCAAGGGGTTGCCATGAACAGACGAATCTTTGCTTCGCTTCTCGCGCTGGCTCCGCTGTGGGCGGTCTTGCCCGCCCATGCCGATCCCAAGTTCGAGGCCTTCATCCAGAACACGTTGTGGCCGCGCATGAAGGCGGCCGGCGTCTCGCGCGCCTTGTTCGATGTCGCCTTTGCCGGCATCACCGATCCTGACCCCAGGGTGCTGAAACTCGCCGACAACCAGCCGGAATTCAAGTCCACCACCTCAGCCTACCTGCAGAAGGCGGTGACGCCGATCCGCATTGAAACGGGTCAGGCGAAGAAGAGGGACGAGCAGAAGCTGCTCTCTGCCATTGAAAGCAAATATGGCGTGGACCGTCACATCCTGCTGGGCATCTGGGGCATGGAGTCGAATTTCGGCAAGGATAAGGGGTCGATGAGCGTCATGCGTTCGCTGGCAACGCTCGCCTATTCCGGACGTCGCAAGGATTATGCCAATGAACAACTGGTCGCCGCCTTCAAGATCCTGCAGCGTGGCCTTGTGAAGCCGGAGAAATTCACCGGATCCTGGGCGGCGGCGATGGGGCATACGCAGTTCATTCCGACCTCCTATCTCTCCTTCGCCGTGGACTGGACGGGAGACGGCAAGAAAGACATCTGGAACTCCAAGGAAGATGCGCTGGCCTCCACCGCGAATTATCTCGCCAAGGCGGGTTGGAAGTCGGACAGGCCCTGGGGTTGGGAGGTGACGCTGCCCAAGGGCTTCAATATGGGGCTCATCGGGCGCTCCCATTGGAAGACGGTGGCTGAATGGGAAAAGCTGGGGGTGAAACGCACGGACGGCAGCAAGTTCGGCTCATCGCAGGCCAAGGCCTTCGTCATGGTGCCGCAGGGCCTCAAGGGGCCGCGCTTCCTGGTGACGCATAACTTCCTGGCCATCATGAAGTACAACATTTCGCATTCCTATGCTCTGGCTGTCGGCCACCTCGCTGACCGCATCCGGGGCGATGGTCCGTTTCAGGGCGCCTGGCCCGATATCGACTTCGACCTGAGCTTCGAGCAGCGCGTGGCCCTTCAGAAGAAGCTGAGCGCTCTTGGGTTTGACACGGGTGGCAGCGATGGCCGCTTTGGCGCGCGCACCTATGAGGCGATTATCGCTTACCAGAAGCAGCGCGGGTTGCCGCTTGATGGCATGCCCTCGGTGAAGCTCCTGCAATATATCCAGAAGAACGGGTGATGCGCCGGCTGTCCGCCATGGCACTTGCACTGCTCTTGGCCAGCACGGCTTCGGCCGCCCAATCGTCCGGTGTGCCTGTGATGGGCTCTTCAGCAGAGGAGCCCATGATCGCCGAGTCGGAAAAGCAGCTGACGCAGATCCTCGTGCTGGGCGATGCCATCGGCGGGGGCATGGGAGCTGGCCTGCAGCGCGTTGCGGACGCGGGCGTCGATTATCAGGTGTCGATGCGCTTCAACGAGGAATCAGGTCTGGCGCGCCCGGAGGTCTATGACTGGGCGGCCACGCTTCCCAAAATCCTTGCCAGCAATCCTTATGATGTGATCGTGGTGATGATCGGAGCCAATGACCGGCAGCCGATCCGTGCGGGCGAGACTCGCCATGCCTTCGGCAGCGAAGGCTGGGTTGAGGCATATGAGGCGAATGTTGACGCGTTGCTCGACGTCCTTGCCGCGTCTGGAGCAAAGGTGATTTGGGTCTCGCAGCCGCCAATGAAGGATGCGGACTATGATGACGCCCTGAAGGCCGTCTCCGCACTGCAGCGCAACCGCGTGGAAGCGCATGGAATGACATTCCTCGATATTCGGGGGGATTTGCTGAACCCCGATGGCAGCTTCGCCGAAACCGGGCTGGATGAGGCTGGCAACACGGTTCGCCTTCGCAGCCGCGACGGCATAACCTTCTTCAAGGCAGGCAATAACCTTGTGGGCCGAACCATATTGGCCGCAATCGAAGGTGATCAGCGCACGGCATTGGAATTGAGCCCAGGCCCAGGCAAGTCAGGCAAGGAGCAGCAAGCGGTGCAGGCTGGGCCGCAGGTGCCGCTGTTCGGGCAGGCCCTCGTGGATGGCGGCAGCTACACAGTGTCGCCTGAAGGGGTGACGGCGAACGCCATTCTACTGGCCGCGGGTGGTCTCGATCCGCAGTCGGCCCTCAAGACGTTGCGAAACATAGCGCCGCAAGGCAGCAATGCCGAGCGTCTGTTCAAACGGGGAGAGGTCGCACAAGCGCCAAGGGGCCGCACGGATGATTTTTCCGCACCGCCCCCTGCATCCCCATAGTTTTCACGCCCATTAGCGCGGCAGCGTGGTGGCGCCCATGAGATATTCATCAACGGCGCGCGCCGCCTGGCGGCCCTCGCGGATGGCCCAGACCACGAGGGACTGGCCGCGCCGCATGTCGCCCGCCGAGAACACCTTCGGCAGCGATGTCTTGTAGTTCATCACATTCGCAGCGACATTGCCGCGGGCATCAAGCTTCACGTCCAGTGCCTTGAGCATGCCGTCCGGCACGGGGTGAACGAAGCCCATGGCGAGCAACACGAGATCGGCCTTCAGATCGAATTCGCTGCCCGGAATTTCCTTCATCGCGCCATCAACCTTCACGCAATGCAGCGTCTTCACCTCGCCGCCTTCGCCCGAGAAGGACTTGGTCATCACTGAAAAGTCACGCTCCGCCCCTTCCATATGGGATGACGACGTGCGGAGCTTCAGCGGCCAGTTCGGCCAGGTGAGGAGCTTGTTTTCCTTCTCCGGCGGCTGCGGCATCACTTCCAGCTGCATGACGGAGAGTGCGCCCTGGCGCACCGAGGTGCCGATACAGTCAGAGCCCGTGTCGCCGCCGCCGATGACGACGACATGCTTTCCGTCGGCTACGATCTGCCGGTTGTCGAGCGGCACTTCCATGGAGACGCGGCGGTTCTGCTGCGGCAGGAATTCCATGGCAAAGTGAATACCGCCAAGCTCGCGGCCGGGAATAGACAGGTCGCGCGGCTTTTCGGAGCCTCCCGACAGCACCACCGCATCGAAGCTGTCCACCAGCTGCTTGGCATCCTGCGTGACGCCGATGTGGGCTCCGTAATGGAAGGTCACGCCTTCGGCCTCGAGCTGCTTCACGCGACGGTCGATCAGGTGCTTCTCCATCTTGAAATCCGGAATGCCATAGCGGAGCAGGCCACCGGCCTTGGCGCTCTTCTCGAACACATGCACGCTGTGGCCAGCACGCGCCAGCTGCTGGGCCGCGGCAAGCCCTGCGGGGCCAGCTCCGATCACGGCCACTTTCTTGCCCGTCTTATCGCGGTAGGACTCGGGCTTCAGCCAGCCATTTTCCCACGCCTTGTCGACGATGGCGCATTCGATGGTCTTGATGGTGACCGGCTTGTCCTCAAGGTTCAGCGTGCAGGAGGCCTCGCACGGGGCAGGGCAAACCCGGCCGGTGAACTCAGGAAAGTTGTTGGTCGAGTGCAGGTTGCGCGAGGCTTCTTCCCAGTCGCCCAAGTAAACAAGATCATTCCAGTCGGGGATCTGGTTATTGACGGGGCAGCCATTGTGGCAGAACGGGATGCCGCAGTTCATGCAGCGTGCCGCCTGGCTCTTCACGCCTTCCTCAGAAAGCGGAATGACGAATTCCTTGTAATTGCGAACCCGGTCGGCGGCGGGCGTATATGTCCGGTCCTGCCGCTCGATCTCGAGGAAACCTGTAACCTTTCCCATCTTATGCGCTCCTCTTGACGCCGATCGTCATGCCATCGCTGTGCTTCTGTGCCACTTCCAGTTCCTTCAAGGCCCGGGCGTATTCGACCGGCATAACTTTCACGAACTTCGGTAGGTAGACTGCCCACTCATCAAGGATCGCCTTCGCTCGCGACGAGCCCGTGTAGTTGTAGTGGCGGTTCAGCAGTTCCCGCACACGCTCGGCGTCGTGCCGGTCCATGTGGGATGTGATGTCCACCAGGCCGTGGCTCTGCAGGTCACCCGTGGCGTGGTGCAGTTTCTCGATTGAGGCCTCTTCCGCAGGGATCGGTTGCAGGTCCACCATCGAAAGATTGCAGCGCTTGGCGAAGCTGCCATCCTCGTCCAGCACATAGGCGACACCGCCCGACATGCCAGCTGCGAAGTTGCGGCCCGTTTCACCGATGACCAGCACGAGGCCGCCCGTCATGTATTCGCAGCCATGGTCGCCCACGCCCTCGACGACGGCGACAGCACCGGAGTTCCTCACCGCGAAACGCTCGCCCGCCACGCCGCGCAGATAGCACTCGCCGGTGATCGCGCCATAGAGAACCGTATTGCCTGCGATGATCGAGGTCTCTGGCGTGAAGCCGATCTTGTCATGCGGCTTCACGATCAGCTTGCCGCCGGAAAGGCCCTTGCCGACATAGTCGTTGGCTTCGCCGGTGAGTTCCAGCGTCACGCCCCTGGCGGCCCATGCGCCGAAGCTCTGCCCGGCAATGCCGGTGAACTTCACTGTGATCGTGTCTTCCGGCAGGCCTGCATGGCCGTAACGCTTGGCCACTTCGCCCGAGAGCATCGCGCCTGTGGTGCGGTCATAGTTGTGGATGTCCGAGGAGATCACCACCGCTTTGCCCGCTTCCAGCGCGGGCTGTGCTTGGGCGATCAGCGTGCGGTCGAGGATCTTGTCGATGCCATGGTCCTGTGCCCCCACCTTCTTGGTGGCCACGGGGCCGACGATGTCAGGGCGCGCGAAGATCCTCGAGAAGTCGAGGCCCTTCGCTTTCCAGTGCGCGATGGCGCTGGCCTGGTCGAGCCAGGAGGTTTCGCCCACGAGTTCATCGTAGGAGCGAAGGCCCATGGATGCCATCAGCTCACGCACTTCTTCGGCGACGAAGAAGAAGTAGTTGATGACATGCTCGGGCTGGCCCTTGAAGCGCTTCCGGAGTTCCGGGTCCTGTGTCGCAACTCCGACGGGGCAGGTGTTCAGGTGGCACTTGCGCATCATGATGCAGCCTGCGGCGATCAGCGGTGCCGTCGCAAAGCCGATCTCGTCGGCGCCCAGAAGAGCGGCGATCACCACATCACGGCCAGTGCGGATGCCGCCGTCGGCCTGCACCGCGATGCGGCCACGGAGGTCGTTTGCCACCAGCGTTTGCTGCGTTTCAGCGAGGCCAATTTCCCAGGGCAAGCCTGCGTGCTTGATGGATGTCAGTGGAGACGCGCCCGTACCGCCTTCGTAGCCCGAGATCGTCACATGGTCGGCATGCGCCTTGGAGACGCCAGCGGCGACCGTGCCCACGCCGACTTCGGAGACGAGCTTCACCGACACCTGCCCGGCTGGGTTCACGTTCTTCAGGTCGAAGATCAGCTGCGCGAGGTCTTCGATCGAATAAATGTCATGGTGGGGGGGCGGAGAGATGAGGCCCACGCCTGGCGTCGAGTGCCGCACCTTGGCGATGATGGCATCCACCTTGTGGCCGGGCAACTGACCGCCTTCGCCGGGTTTTGCACCTTGCGCCATCTTGATCTGCATCATGTCGGAATTGACGAGATACTCCGTGGTGACGCCGAAGCGCCCGGATGCCACCTGCTTGATGGCGGAGCGCATCGAATCTCCATTGGGCAGCGGCTTGAAACGGTCCGATTCTTCACCACCTTCACCGGTGTTGGACTTGCCGCCAATGCGGTTCATGGCGATCGCCAGCGTGGTGTGCGCCTCGCGGCTGATCGAGCCGAAGGACATCGCACCCGTGGAGAAGCGCTTGACGATCGAGGCCGCAGATTCTACGTCGCTCAAGTCGACAGGCTTTCGGCCCATCTCTTCGGCGGTCTTGATGCGGAACAGGCCTCGCATGGTCTTGAGCCGCTCGGATTGCTCATTCACCGCCCTGGCGAAGGCCTCATACTTGTCCTTTGCATTGCCGCGCACCGCGTGCTGCAGGTTGGAGATCGTCTCTGAGTTCCACACATGGGCTTCACCGCGGATGCGCTGGGCATATTCACCGCCCACATCGAGCGCGGCGCGGAACACCGGGTTTTCGCCGAAGGCATTTTCATGCCGGCGGAAGGCTTCCTCAGCGATTTCGAGAAGGCCTACGCCTTCGATCTGCGTGGCCGTGCCGGTGAAATACTTTTTCACGAAGTCGGAGGAGAGGCCGACCGCATCGAAGATCTGCGCGCCGCAATAGGACTGGTAGGTCGAGATGCCCATCTTGGACATGACCTTGAGGATGCCCTTGTCGATGGCCTTGATGTAACGCTTCACCGCCTCGTAAGCGGTGATCTTCTCCTCCAGTGTGGGGAGCATGTCCTCCAGCGTCTCGAATGCGAGATAGGGGTTGATGGCTTCCGCACCATAGCCCGCGAGTGCGCAGAACTGGTGCACTTCGCGCGCTTCGCCGGTTTCAACCACAAGGCCCACCGAGGTGCGAAGACCTCTACGGATCAGGTGATGGTGCGTGGCGGAGGTGGCGAGCAGGGCGGGAATCGGCACGCGCTCGGCGGAGACGGCACGGTCCGACAGGATGATGATGTTATACCCATCCTTCACGGCGCGCTCGGCCAGTGCACAGACGGAGTCGAGCGCCGCTTCCATATAGTGATGACCGTTCGCCACATCATAGGTGATGTCGATGGTGGCCGTGCGGAATGGGTTGTCGGCAACAGCGCCGATGGTGCGGATGCGCTCCAGGTCTTCATTCGTCAGGATCGGCTGCGCCACCTCAAGGCGCATGTGCGAGGACGTGCCCTTGAGGTCGAGAAGGTTGGGGCGCGGACCGATGAAGGAGACAAGCGACATGACGAGTTCTTCGCGGATCGGATCGATCGGCGGGTTCGTCACCTGCGCGAAGTTCTGCTTGAAGTAGGTATCGAGCATCTTCGGCCGGTCGGACAGCGCCGAGATTGGCGCGTCATTACCCATGGAGCCCACGGCTTCCTGCCCGGTCTGGGCCATTGGCGCCATGAGGATCTTGAGGTCTTCCTGTGTGTAGCCGAAGGCCTGCTGGCGGTCGAGCAGCGGCACGGTGCTGCGGGCGCGCCGCGTCTTGGCGGCGGGCAGGTCGCGCAGCACGACCTGGGTGCGCTTCAGCCAGTCCTTGTAG
>JBEIDW010000039.1:0-20761 GCA_040383265.1 Hyphomicrobiales bacterium | reverse complement strand
CTACCTCGCGCGTCTCGCCGCCAACGCCACCACCATCATCAATGCCGAGGAATATGGCCGCACCGTCTACGAGCTGGCGCAGCGGCGCAAGCTGATCGGCATCGGCACCGATCTTGTGAACGAGGCCTTCGATCCTGACATCGAGGACTCGTCGAAGGACTTGATCGAGCGCGCCGAGCAGACGCTCTACTCCATGGCGGAGACAGGCAAGTATGGCCAGGGTTTCCAGCCCTTCGCCCGCGCCCTGACTGACGCGGTCGACATGGCGGCCAGCGCCTATCAGCGCGACGGCGGCCTCTCCGGCATCTCCACGGGCCTCAAGGACCTCGATGAGAAGATGGGTGGCCTGCAATCATCCGACCTCATCATCCTCGCTGGCCGCCCAGCAATGGGCAAGACATCGCTGGCCACCAACATCGCCTACAATATCGCCAAGGCCTACAAGGCGGAGCATCAGGCCGATGGTTCAGTGAAAGTGGCGGATGGCGGTGTCGTTGCCTTCTTCTCCCTCGAAATGTCCGCCGAGCAGTTGGCCACCCGTATCATCTCTGAACAGGCCATGATCCCGTCGGAGCGCATCCGCCGCGGCAAAATCACCGAAGAGGAATTCTCCAAGATCGTTGAGGTGACGCGCGAGATGCAGTCGCTGCCGCTTTACATCGATGCTACGGGCGGCATCACCATCGCGCAGGTGGCAGCCCGCGCCCGCCGCCTCAAGCGCCAGCGCGGCCTCGGCCTTCTGGTGGTGGACTATCTGCAGCTTCTGAGCGGCTCCTCCCGCCGCGCCTCCGAAGGCCGCGTGCAGGAGGTGTCCGAGATCACCGTGGGCCTCAAGGCGCTGGCCAAGGAACTGGCGGTGCCGGTCATCGCCCTCTCCCAGCTGTCGCGTCAGGTCGAGAACCGCGACGACAAGCGCCCCCAGCTGGCGGATTTGCGTGAATCAGGCTCCATCGAGCAGGACGCTGACGTGGTGCTGTTCGTCTACCGCGAGGAATACTACCTCGCCCGCAAGGAGCCGCGCCCCAACACGCAGGAGCACTTTGACTGGCAGGAGCAGATGAACCGCGTCAACGGCGTTGCGGAAGTCATCATCGGCAAGCAGCGCCACGGCCCCACCGGCATTGTCGAGTTGCAGTTCGAGGCAAGCCTGACGAAGTTCCAGAATCTTGTGCGCAGTGAATATCTGCCGGAACGGCTGGATTAAGCCAATATGGGGGCAAGACGCCCCTGCACGTCTGAATTGCTTTATCTCCGGTTTTGATGAGATTCCTCTTTCAAATCCCTTGAAACCGATTACATTCAGTCAGAGACTGGTAACCGTCTGACCAGCCCCAGCATGCCGAAATGCGCTCTGCATGTATTACCTCGTGCTTTAAAACCTTTCCGGAAGACGGACAACAGGCGTTGATGAGCATGGCGGCCCCCTTCTCTCCCCACCAGCAATTTGCCGATAACTTGCGCGCGCAGTGCACGCGGCATGGATCGATTGCCGCCGTGTGCCGGGCACTTGGCATGAACCGCCAGCAGTTCAACAAATATCTTGCCGGATCGACCCTGCCCAATGGGCCAACCCTCCAGCGGATCTGTGCGTTCTTCGCGGTGGACCCCTCGGTGCTGTTTTATGGCCAGAACGGCGAGGTCCCGGCAGCGGCACCGGCGTTGCATCTGCCGGGCGACATCTCCGGCATGCTCGGCAAGATGCGGCAGAGCACCCTGCGGCCGGGCTGCTATCACTTCTATTATCCGTGGGAGCGCGATGCTGGAAAATGCGTGCGGGCGGCGCTGTTCGTCTACCGCAAGAACGGTTCCACCATGTTCACGCGCTTCACCAAGTTCCGCGCGCTTGGGCAGCGGCAGCGCTACTACCTGAGCGGCCGCCATGACGGCATGGTGCTCGACTGCGACACCGGCAAGTTCCTGCTGGCCCTCAACCGCAAGGGCTATGGCGAGATGAGCATGGTGACGCTCGGCACCGAGACCACCCTGAACGGCGACCTTATGAGCGGACTAGCCCTTGTGATGGAGCCCGCGGGAGCTCCCGTGGCGCTGCGCGCCACCCTGGAGTATCGCGGCGATTCATCGCTCTTACGGCGGACAATCGGAGAGGCCGGGATCATGACGTTCACCGACCCGGCAATTCCGGAGGAGGTTCGCAAGTCACTGACCATAGCGTCAGCCGGCGGATCTCCGGTCCTGACGCCTTACAGCCTGCTTGATGGGCTGGCCGGCCAGCCGCTCCAGAAGGGCGCGGCCTGACAGATGCCCTGGATCAGGCTTCGGCTGTCTCGCCGCTGAAACGGCCCAGCGTCAGCATCGCGCTCACAATCTTGCGGGTACGAACTGCAATCGGTTTCGATGCTTTTAAACGACGAATGGAGCTGGGGAGCTGGTCGCGGAACGCGATCATCAGTGCCTCCTGGTAATAGTCGTACCGGCTGGGGCCACCCGGCGCCACCGGCTGCCAGAGCGCCGCGCCATCGCTGCGGCTGATCTTCTTCACAGTGCGGAGAATCCGGCGCAATTCCTTTGGGTCAACCTTGCTGGAAACCTTTGCATCCCCGCCACCGCTTCGCGCATCCGAAGCCGGATGGTCCTTGAGTGCTGCCACGGTCCCCTGCATGGACCCTCTCCCCTGAATGATATGAATGACATGACGAAGAATTCGTTCGTGAGTTGCAAATTATGCAATCGCTTTCATTCCGGCAATTTCGCTGTACTTTCGCTTTATCGCGAAATCAAGTGCGAGTACGGGCGGTCCGGACTTGATCAGCCGGCCATTTCACCCCTATTGCACTTGGGCGAAAGGACGATGGATGACGCCTACGCCTGAGGATCTTGCCGGAGCCGTGCTCACCATTGACCTGGTGGCACTGAAGGAGAATTGGCGGACGCTGCGCGCCCGCTCAGGCGCGGCGGAATGCGGCGCTGCAGTAAAGGGCAACGCTTATGGGCTTGGCATTGCCCCCGTGGCCCGCGCCCTGTGGGAAGCAGGTTGCCGCAGCTATTTTGTGGCCCGCCCCAAGGAAGGCGAGGAACTGCGCGCCGTTCTGCCCGGGGCGACAATTTATGTGCTGGATGGTTTGTTCACGGGCCAGGCCGAGTTCTATGCCAAGCTCAATCTGTGCCCGGCGCTGATTTCCATCGAGGAGGCGCAGGAGTGGGCAGGCTTCGGCCGCGCCTATGGGCGGAAACTCCCGTGCGCGTTGCATGTCGACACCGGCATCAACCGGCTGGGCTTCTCGCTTGCTCAGTTCGAGACGCTGATGGCTGACAGTGGCATCATGGATGGACTGAACGTCTCCCTGCTGATGAGCCACCTCGCCTGTGCGGATGATCCGCCCCATCCGATGAACGTGAGGCAGGCCGAGGCCTTCCGCACCCTTATGGCAAGGCTGCCGGGCGTTCCGGCGAGCCTTGCCAATTCCAGCGGCATTTTCCTTGGCGACAGCTTTACCCATGATCTGGTGCGGCCCGGCATTGCTCTTTACGGTGGCAACCCCACGCCGGGCACCGCCAACCCCATGCGGGCGGTGGCGCATCTTGCTGGCACCGTCTTGCAACTGCGTCACGTGAGCCCGGGTGAAAGCGTGGGCTACAGCGCCACATGGACGGCGGAGCGCCCTTCCCGCGTGGCCATTCTGGGGGCCGGCTACAAGGACGGCATTCCCCGCGCGCTCTCTTCCCGGCTGTCCGGCAGCCCGGCGCAAGTGTTTATCAACGGCCACCGCTGCCCGGTGATCGGGCGCATCTCGATGGACATGATGGGGATCGACGTCACCGATCTGGCCCCCGGAACGGTTGTCCGTGGCACCCGGGCGGAGCTGCTGGGCACCAACATCCCCATCGATGAAGCTGCGGCCTGGGCCGGTTCAATATCCTACGAGTTGCTCACCCGCCTCGGCAGCCGCTATGCAAGGCTGTACACGGGTCTCGAATCGGACGGCACAGTTTGAACATCCTCGCCCATATCGGCCGCGCCACGCTTTCCCTGCTGGGGGAAATCGGCCGCGTCGCGCTGTTCCTGAAGGACGCCCTGTTGCAAGGGCTGACGCCGAAGTTCTTCGTGCGCCAGGTCTTCGAGCAGATGATGCGGATCGGTTACTTCTCGCTTCCCGTTGTCGGCCTCACAGCCTTCTTCACCGGCGGCGCGCTGGCGCTGCAAATTTATCTGGGTTCCTCGCGCTTCAATGCCGAGAGCCTCGTGGCGTCCATCGTGGCGCTCGGCATCACGCGGGAACTGGGCCCCGTTCTGGCAGGCCTCATGGTCGCAGGCCGCGTCGGCGCATCGATTGCCGCCGAACTCGGCACCATGCGTGTCACGGAGCAGATCGACGCGCTGGTGACACTCGCCACGAACCCGTTCAAGTATCTCGTGGGGCCGCGCATCATCGCTGCCGTCCTGACGCTGCCGCTGCTCGTGGCGGTGGGCGATACCATCGGCATCATGGGCGGCTATATCGTCGGCACCCGCTCGCTCGGCTTCAATGGCTATGCCTATATCCGCAACACGGCGGATTTTCTCGAGATCGGTGATGTCACGTCCGGCCTCATGAAGGCTGCGGTGTTCGGCTTCATCATCGCGGTGATGGGTTGCTATCACGGCTTCAATTCCAAGGGTGGCGCCCAAGGCGTGGGCCGCGCCACCACCAATGCGGTGGTATCTTCCGCCATCCTGATCCTCGCCGCGAATTTCGCGCTCACCTCGCTCCTCTTCGCGGATTGACGCCATGGCAGAGGGTCACATTATTCTCGACGGCGTCCGCAAGAGCTTCGGACCAAAGCATGTGCTGAATGGCGTCAACCTCGCGGTTCCCAAGGGGCACTCGCTTGTCGTCATCGGGGGCTCGGGCACCGGCAAATCGGTGATGCTGAAATGCATCCTCGGCATATTGCAGCCGGATGAAGGTTCGATCCGCGTGGGAGGTGAGGAAGTTGTCGGCCTCAAGGGCAAGGCGCGTGATGAATATCTCTCGCGCTTCGGCATGCTGTTCCAGGGGGCCGCGCTCTTCGACTCGCTTTCGGTGTGGGAGAATGTCGCCTTTGGGCTCATTCAGGGCCGCCACATGGCCCGCGCCAGGGCGCGCGACATCGCGATTGAAAAGCTGGGCCAGGTGGGCCTCGGGCCGGAAGTCGGCAACCTCTATCCTGCCGAATTGTCCGGCGGCATGCAGAAGCGCGTGGGCCTTGCCCGCGCCATCGCGGCCGACCCGGAGATCATCTTCTTCGACGAACCGACAACCGGCCTCGACCCCATCATGGCGGATGTCATCAACAACCTGATCGTCGACTGCGTGAAGCGCCTCGGCGCCACCACCATCTCGATCACCCACGACATGGCGTCTGCCCGCAAGATCGCCGACGACATCGCAATGATCTACAAAGGTGAGATCCTGTGGCAGGGCCCGGCGTCGACCATCAACCAAAGCGGTAATGCTTACGTCGAACAATTCATCCATGGACGCGCCGAAGGCCCCATCAAGATGGATGTGCTGAAGCCTTAGCTTGGCAGAGTTCCCCCTCCCTCCAACTTCCCCCGCCTGGTAGGGGACAGGAATAAAAAAGGCCGCCCAGAGGGCGGCCTTTCCGTGAGATGCGCCAGGCGGCGGTCTCATATGTCCGGTTCTGTCAGCCCCGCGTTGCCGCGAAGGCTGCGATCCGCACAAAGTTTGCTCCCGGCACAGTGAACTCACTCGACATCGGATCACCTCCTTTCGTTGTTAAGACTGGGATGGAGGTTGGGGGCTTGCGGGGCCTTCGTCAAGCGGGCATTTTCAGCGCTTAACTTTCCGGGGGATCACCCATGACTGCCGCCGACATTCTGATCACCAATGCCCGCGTCCTGACGATGGACCCCGCCCGGCCGCGCGCCGAGGCGCTGGCCATTCAGGGAAACCGCATCATCCGGATCGGCTCGAGGAGCGACGTCGAAGCCCTGAAAGCGAAACACACGCGGGTCATCGATGCCGAGATGAAGACCGTCATGCCCGGCATCATCGAAGGCCATGTGCATCTTTTTGGTGGCGCGGTTGAACTCGACACGCTGATGCTGAATGGCCTCTACGGCTTTGCGCCCATTGCCGAAGCCGTAGCCGCCTACCGCAAGACACGCCCGGGCGAAGCGGTGCTGCTGGCGACCGGCATCGCGCATGAAGCCTTCGGCGAGCCGATCACCCGGCAAATCCTCGACCGCATCGTCTCGGACATTCCCTTCATCGTCGGCTGCTTCGATCACCACACCATGTGGGCAAACACCAAGGCGCTGGAAGCCGCTGACATCATGCGGGGCCGCCAGCTTCCCATCGGCAACGAGATCGTACTGGACCATAACGGCATCGCCATGGGCGAACTGCGTGAGCCCGCCGCCTACATGCTGGTGCAGGCGCTCACCCCCACCGGCGGGCGGGAATGGCTGGGCATGACCACGGGTATGAACCCGGAACCCCCCGCAACACCTGCCCAGCGCGAGCTGGATATGAGATACTTCAAGCAGGGCATTGCCCATGCGGCGTCTCTCGGCATCACCTCCATGCACAACATGGATGGCAACTGGTATCAGCTAGAGCTTCTGCAGGCCCTGCTGGAGCGCGGCGAACTCAATGCGCGCGTCGAAGTACCTTTCCACCAGAAGAACACCTTCGAGATTGCACGCATCGAAGAAGCAGCCGAGATGCGCGCCAAATACCAGGGCGACATGGTGCATTGCGACCGCGTGAAGATCTTCATGGATGGCGTACTCGAAACCTATACGGCGCTGATGCTTGAGGGCTATCCGGATGACCCCGCGAACATGGGCGCCCCCCTGTTCACGGCAGACGAGTTCAACGAAATCGTGCGGCGCGCGGACAGGCATGGGCTTCAGATCGCCACTCACGCCATTGGCGATGGCGGCGTGCGCCGAACGCTGGATGGATACGAAGTGGCGGCAAAAGCCAACGGCAAGCGCGATTCGCGCCACCGCATCGAGCATATCGAGATGATCGATCCCGCCGATATTCCGCGCCTCAAGCAACTGGGCGTCATCGCGTCGCTGCAGCCCATCGCGGGTGTTGGTGTTCCGGGCAATCCGCCAGAGCCTATTCTCTCCCGCGTCGGCTCGAAGCTGCCCCATGCCTATGCGTGGCAGACGCTGCGCGAGGCTGGTGCCGTCATCGCCTTCTCCTCCGACTGGCCCGTGGCGCCGTTGAGCCCGTTCCTCGGCATGCAGTCAGCCATGACCGCCGTGCCGATGTGCGAGGACTGCCCGCCGCAGGCCCAGAGCCTCATGGACACGCTGCACGGCTTCACCGCCGCCGGCGCCTTCATGGAGTTCCGGGAAGACCGCAAGGGCACACTGAAGGAAGGCTATCTGGCGGATATCGTCGCACTCGACGCAGACATGGAAGCAACGCCAAAAGATCAGATCGTCAACGTCCGGCCCAATGTGACCATCTGCGATGGCCGCGTGACATTCGAACGCTAAGATTGCACTGCCGAGCGCTCCTCCGCGTCCTCCACCATCATGCCCGGCCTCCAAGCCGGGCATCCGTTTCATGGCTCAACCAAAACGCAGGATGGCCGGGTCAGGCCCCGCCATGACGACCATCACTGTCATGATGCCCGGCCTCCGAGCCGGGCATCCCTTGGAGGACTGATCGTGTCTGCCTTACCGATGCACCTCGCGGTCAGGGACAGATGCAAACAGTTGCATGTGTTCCATTCGTGTCATGTCCCGCGGCGCATCATTTCGCTTTTACCGCGATCTTCTGGACCTTGGATTTCTCGCCGGGGAGCGTGGGTAAGGTCACCCTCAGCACCCCCTTGTCAAACGTGGCGTCGATCTTCGCCGCATCGACTTCAGCTGGCAACGTAAGGCTTCTCTCGAACATGCCGTAGGACCGTTCCATGACATGGTAGTCCTTCTGCTTGTCGTCCTTCTCAACCTTCTTCTCGCCCTTGATGGTGAGAACGCCATCCTTCAACTGAACATCGATGTCCTCGGCTGCGCAGCCTGGCAATTCGGCGGTCACTTCGACCGCGCCATCCTGTTCTGCCACATTGACACTCATCGCCATGCCATTGCGGCCGAACTCGCCGAGCAGCGACGGGCCGCTGCGGCCAAAGTCCTGGAAAACCCGGTCGATCTCTCGGTGAAGAGTAGAAAACATATCCGAACCGGACGCACGTCCGAAGACGTCGGGAAGGAAACTCCTGCTCATGACTTTCTCCATGCAAACAAGCGCCGCCCGCATTCAACATAGGAACGCCCTGCCGAATTTCCATATGACGCCGATCAAATCCCTCCCTATAAGGCCACGGCATCGAACCTCCCCACAACGCTGGATTTCCTGCCTTGACGCAACGCGACCTTGCCGTTTACGCCGTGCTCGCCATCGTCTGGGGCTTCTCCTTCATGCTGGTGGTGCGCGTGGTGCCGGCCTTTGGCTGGGCGGGGGCGGTCTCCTTCCGGGCGCTGACGGCCGGTGGTGCGCTGCTGGTCATCGCCGTGCTGATGCGGCGCAAGCTCGATTTCGGCTGCGGATGGGGGCCACTGTTTCTCTCCGGCTTCCTCACGGTAGCGATGCAGCTGGGCGGCATCGCCTTCGCGGCACCGCGTATCGGTACGGCGATGACGGCCATCATCGTCGCCGCCATTCCGCTGTTCTCCATGGTCGTCGGGCGCATCGCCGGCCTGGAACGGCTCACCCCACGGAGCATGGCAGGGCTGCTGTTGGGATTTGCGGGGATCGTGATGCTCGTCGGCTTTCCGCACCATGCCATTACGGCGGACTTCCTGTTCGCCTGCGGCATATCAATCATCGGCTCACTCTCCGCCGCATGCGGCAGCCTTTACGTGAGCACGAGGCTTCGCAAGGTGGACCCCTGGGTCGTAACGATTGGCTCATTTCTGGCGGGCGGGCTTATCACGCTGCCGCTTCTGGCCTTCGTGCCGGTGCCAAGCCTGCCAGTTCCATCTGATTATCTCTGGCTCCTCGTCCTTGGCCTTGTCACCAGTGCCTTGATGTATGTGCTGTTCTTCGGGCTTCTGGCCTCCATCGGGCCGACGCGCGCCATCAGCGTGGAATTCGTCGTCACCGTCGTGGCCGTCATCGCGGGTACGCTGCTGCTGGGCGAACGGCTGTCGCCGGTCCAGATGGCGGGAGCGGTGGTGATCCTGACCGGGTGTACACTGGTGCTTGGCCTATGGCCCGGCCAGGTCTGGCGGAAACGGGGCTGACGACAACCCCCTTTCCGTTCGCGCATTGTTCCGATAAAGAAGGCCCATGGTCAAAGCGTCTCAATTTGTCTGCCAGAACTGCGGGTCCACCACCTCCAAGTGGTCAGGCCGGTGCGATGGCTGTGGTGAGTGGAACACCATCGTCGAGGAGCAGGCATCAGCCCCGCTGTCGGGCTCCAAGGGCGCCAGCCTGCCGAAGGGCCGGGCTACGCGGCTTGTCGGCCTCAAGGGTGAGACGCCCGCGCCCCCACGCATCGTCACCGGCATTGGCGAACTGGACCGGGTGGCGGGCGGCGGCTTCGTGCCGGGTTCCGGCGTACTGATCGGCGGTGACCCTGGCATCGGCAAGTCCACCCTGCTGCTGCAGGCCATGGCGGCGTTGGCGCGAAAGGGCGAGCGAGTCGTCTACATCTCGGGCGAAGAGGCTATCGCGCAGGTGCGGCTTCGCGCCCAGCGCCTCGGGCTTGACGATGCACCGGTGCTGCTCGCCACGGAAACCAACGTCTCTGATATCGTGGCCACTCTGTCCGAAGAAAGGCCACCCGCCATTGCGGTGATCGATTCGATCCAGACCCTTTGGGCACCCTCGATTGACGCGGCACCGGGCACGGTCTCGCAACTCAAGGCAGGCTCTGAAGCCCTCGTCCGCTTTGCCAAGCAGCGGGGCACCGCCGTGCTTCTGGTGGGTCATGTGACGAAGGACGGCCAAATTGCCGGCCCCAAGGTGGTGGAGCACATGGTGGACGCAGTGCTCTATTTCGAGGGCGACCGCGGCCACCAGTTCCGCATCCTGCGCGCCGTCAAGAACCGCTTCGGCCCGACGGACGAGATTGGTGTTTTCGAAATGTCGGATGGCGGGCTTGCAGAGGTCACCAACCCTTCCCGTCTGTTCATGGGCTCGAACGAGCACCCGACACCAGGCACCGCCGTCTTCGCAGGGATGGAGGGAACGCGCCCGCTGCTCATCGAAGTGCAGGCTCTCGTCTCGCCCTCGCCGCTCGGCACACCGCGGAGGACAACCGTAGGCTGGGATTCGAACCGCCTGGCCATGATCCTCGCCGTACTGGAAGCCCGGGCCGGCGTGCAGATCGGGCAGAATGACGTTTACCTGAACGTTGCAGGCGGCCTCAAGGTGCGGGAACCCGCGGCAGACCTGGCAGTTGCCGCCGCTCTGCTCTCCTCGCTCACCGGCACGGTGATCCCGCACGGCACGGCGGTCTTCGGCGAGATCGCCCTCTCGGGCGCCATCCGCCCCGTGGGCCAGACAGAAGCCCGCCTCAAGGAAGCCCAGAAGCTGGGATTGAAGGAAGCCATCATCGCCGCCGCAGCGGAACAACCCGGTGTGAAAGGCCTCAAGGTGAAGCCCATGGAAACCATCATGGACCTCGTCGCGTGGTCAGCCGCACAGGACCGTGGACAACGGAGAATCGCCTAGGCGGTGACTGAAAACCTTTCTATAAGGTGCCACAAACCCGGGCTTCGCCCCCTTCAGGACAACGCATGTCACTGACTCTGTTCGATTTCATCCTTGTTGCCATCATGCTCGTTTCAGGCCTTCTCGCCCTGATGCGAGGCTTCACCCGCGAAGTGCTGTCGATCGTCGCCTGGGCCGCGGCGGCGATTGCAGCCTATGTAGCGATCAAGCAGCCGGCGCTCATCGAGTTCGCCAAGACCAACGTCCCCTATCTCGACAAGGAAATTCTGGCGCAGATTGCGGTAGGCGCATCCGCCTTTCTCATTGTCCTGATCATTGTCTCGATCATCAGCGTCAAGATCTCGGATTACGTGGTTGAGTCCTCCGCCGGTTCCTTCGACCGTACGCTGGGCTTCCTTTTCGGCGTGGCGCGGGGCTTCGTCTTCGTGGCGATTGCCTATCTCTTCTATGGCTGGCTGCTCCCCTATGACAAGCAGGCTAGCTGGGTACGCAATGCCTACAGCCTCCCGATGATCAAGTCGGCCGGTGAGGGCATCGTATCCTTCATGCCGCCGGAGATCGCTGAGACGCTTTCCAACACCGCCCTCCTCGAGAGCCCGGAACAGGGCACACAACAGCAAGCGCCGGAACAGACCGAAGGCGGCTACCGGAGCAATGAAAACCAGGGGCTGGAAAACCCGATCGAGGGAACCGGCGGCAGCGGGCAGCAACCGGCAATCGGACAAGGCAACAGCCAATGACCATCGACCTCGATTTTGAACTGAACGCCGACCGGCTACGTGAGGAATGCGGCGTCTTCGGCATCTATGGCCATCCGGACGCCGCCGCGCTGACGGCCCTCGGTCTTCACGCCCTGCAGCACCGCGGGCAGGAGGCGGCAGGCATCGTTTCCTTCGATGGCGAACGCTTCCAGACCGAACGGCGCCTAGGCCTGGTGGGCGATCACTTCTCTTCCGAAAAAGTCATCAACCGCCTGCAGGGCTCGCTGGCGCTGGGCCATGTGCGCTATTCCACCACGGGTGAGACCATTCTGCGCAATGTGCAGCCGCTGTTCGCCGAACTGGCTGCCGGCGGCTTCGCCGTGGCCCATAACGGCAACCTGACCAATGGCCTCACGCTCCGCCGCGAACTCATCAATCAGGGCTGCATCTGCCAGTCCACCTCCGATACGGAGGTGATCCTCCACCTCGTGGCGCGCTCGCAGAAGACGCGCATCGTCGAACGCTACATCGATGCGCTGCGCCAGCTTGAAGGGGCTTACGCGCTGGTGGCGCTGAGCAACAAGAAGCTCATCGGCGCGCGCGACCCCAACGGCATTCGCCCGCTGATCCTCGGCGAGTTGAACGGCGCCTATATCCTGTGCTCGGAAACCTGTGCGCTCGATATCATCGGCGCCAAGTATATCCGCGAGATCGAGAACGGCGAAGTGGTGGTGATCTCGGATGAAGGCATCGAGAGCCTGCACCCCTTCCCCCGGCTGCCCGCGCGGCCCTGCATTTTCGAGTACATCTATTTCTCCCGGCCGGACTCGATGCTCGGCGGCCGCTCGATTTATGAAGTGCGCAAGGCCATGGGCCGCGAACTGGCGCGCGAATCCGCCATCGATGCCGATGTCATCGTACCAATCCCTGATTCGGGCGTTCCGGCGGCACTTGGCTATGCGCAGGAAACGGGCATTCCCTTCGAGCTGGGCATCATCCGCAACCATTATGTGGGCCGCACCTTCATCGAACCGACGCAGACGATACGCTCACTCGGCGTGAAGTTGAAGCACAATGCCAACCGCGCCGTGGTGAAGGACAAGCGCGTCGTTCTGATCGATGACTCGATCGTACGCGGCACAACCTCGGTCAAGATCGTGCGGATGATGTATGAGGCAGGTGCGAAGGAAGTGCACATGCGCATTTCAAGCCCGCCCATCAAGCACCCTGATTTCTATGGCATTGACACGCCAGAGCAGAAGTCACTTCTGGCCGCCACGCACACGCTGGAGGAGATGCGCGAGTATATCGGCGTCACCTCGCTGGCCTTCCTGTCAGTTGACGGCATCTACCGCGCCGTGGGCCTGACGGGCCGTGACAATGCCCGCCCACAGTTCACTGACCACTGCTTCACGGGCGATTATCCCACCCACCTCACCGACCTTGAGGGACAAACCAAGAAACAGCAGCTCTCGCTGCTGGCAGAGGCAGGCTGAGACACATGGCAAGACGGCTTGAAGGGCGCATTGCGCTGGTCACCGGCGCATCGCGCGGGCTTGGGGCGTCCACGGCGGTGGCGCTGGCAAAAGAAGGCGCACACATCATTGCCACCGCCCGCACCGAAGGCGGCCTCACCGAGCTGGATGACCAGATCAAGGCGGTAGGCGGATCAGCAACGCTTGTGCCGCTCGATATCAAGGATTATGCTGGCATCGACCGGCTGGGCGCGGCGATCTTCGAACGCTGGAAGAAGCTCGACATTCTGATCGGCAATGCCGGCATCCTCGGCAAGCTGACGCCCATGGCGCATGTGGAGCCGAAGGTATGGGATGATGTGATGGCGGTGAACGTCACCGCCAACTACCGACTGATCCGCTCGCTCGATCCGCTGCTCCGCCAGTCCGACGCGGGCCGCGCCGTCTTCGTCAGCTCCGGCCTTGCGCATAAATGCTGGGCCTATTGGGGGCCTTACTCCATCTCCAAGGCGGCACTCGAAGCCATGGTCAAGACCTATGCCGCCGAAATCAGCACCACCTCGGCAAGGGCCAACAGCTTCAGCCCGGGCGCCACACGCACGAGAATGCGCGCCACGGCAATGCCGGGTGAAGACCCGCTGTCGCTGCCTCACCCCGATGATGTGGCGGCGCAGATCGTTCCCATGTGCCTGCCCGACTTCACGGATAATGGCGGTGTCTGGAAATACGATCCCAAAGGCCTTTTCAAACAGTTCTGAGCGTCATGAGCGATAAAGAGGTGATCGCGGCCTTTGCCGCCGCCCGTAAGGCAGAGGCCCCGCTGGCCCGCCTCCCGGAAGACATGCCGCCCGATCTCACCCGCGCCTTCCGTCTCCAGTGCGGCGTCACCCGCGAACTCGGCTGGACACAGGCGGGGTGGAAAATCGGCTGCACCTCGGAACGCGCGCAGAGGGCGCTCAATGCGCCCGGCCCCTTCCCCGGCACCATGTTCACCAACCGCATCTACCGTTCAGGTGCGCTCTTCCCCACCATCGCGGAAAACAAGCGCGTGGTGGAACCGGAAGTGTGCTTCACCATGGCGAAAGACCTGCTCCCGCGCGGGTCTGACTACGCAGTGAATGAGGTGATGGCTGCGGTTGCGCATCAATGCGTAGCCATCGAAGTCGTGAACCCGCGCACGCCCAACGGTTTTGCCGATCCCGTGCCATGGTTCATCGTGGATGGCGGGCTGAACGAGGGCATCATTCTGGGCGAGGCCTGCAAACCTCTTTCGCGCGCGCAGTATGCAACGCTTCGCGGCGAGGTGATGTGGAACGGACGCGCCATGCAGGGCGGAACCGGCGCCAATGCGCTTGGCGGAGGTGACCTGGCGCTCACCTGGCTCGCCAATCATCTGAACAGCCACGGCCTCGGGTTGAAGGAAGGCGACATCATCACCACCGGAGTCATCACCGAGTTCTTCTCAGCCAATCCAGGTGACCATATCGAGGTGGATTTCGAACATCTCGGCAAGGTAACGGTCAGGTTCTAGAGATCAATCATACGCCCATCGGACGCCATCTCCACGCGCTTCCCATGAGAATAGGTGGCGCGAATCATGACACGCGTGCCGTTCACTTCCCCTTGTCGAAGGGGTTCTTGCCGCCGCGCAGACTGAAGCGAATGGGCACACCCCCAAGATCGAACGCCTCGCGCAGGCCGTTCATCAAGTAACGCACATAGCTTTCCGGCATTTTTGAAAGCTGGTTTCCGAATACCGCGAAGGTCGGCGGCCGGGCGCTGGCCTGGGTGGCATAGCGTATCTTGATACGCCGGCCCGAGGGGGCCGGCGGCGGATTGCGCTCGAGGGCACCTTCGAGCCAGCGATTTACCTGCGAGGTGGGAATGCGGCGGTTCCACTTCTCCATCGCGCCCAACACCGCTTCCAGCAACTTGTCAATGCCGCGCTCCTGCTTGGACGAGAGCGTCACAACAGGCACACCACGGATTTCGGACAGAACATCCTCAAGGTCGCTGTGCACTTCCTTCAGCTTCTTCTGCTTTTCTTCGACGAGGTCCCACTTCGACAGGGCGAGCACGACGGCCCGGCCTTCACGCGCCACGAGATCGCACAAGGACAGGTCCTGCCGCTCGATTGGTAGCGACGCATCGATCAGCACCACCACGCATTCAGCGAAGCGGATGGCGCGCAACGCATCCGAGACGGCCAGCTTTTCAATCTTGCCGACGACACGGGACTTGCGGCGGATGCCCGCCGTGTCCCACAGCCTGATCTTCTGGCCACGCCATTCGAAGTCAGAGGAGATCGCATCCCGCGTGATGCCGGCCTCTGGGCCGGTGAGCATGCGATCCTCGCCCAAGATGGTGTTGACGAGGGTGGACTTGCCCGCATTGGGCTGGCCGATGATGGCCAGGCGCAATGGCCCGTCACCACGGTCTTCACCCTCCTCCACGCCGGCCTTTTCCTCCGTATACGGAAGAAGCGCGTCATAGAGATGATCAAGGCCTTCGCCATGTTCGGCGGAAATCGGCAGCGCGTTGCCAAAGCCAAGCTCAAAGGCTTCGAGCAGCGCGGCGTCATGGCCCCTGCCCTCCACCTTATTGGCGACAAGGATGACGGGCTTCCCGCGGCGGCGCACACGGCCCGCGAATTCACGATCCGTCGGAGTGACGCCGGCCCGGGCATCAAATACGAAAAGGACCACGTCGGAATCGTCCACGGCAGTTTCCGCCTGGGCGCTCATACGCGCTTCAAGGCTGTCGCCACGCACGTCATCGAGGCCTGCGGTGTCGAACACACGGAAGCGGAGATCGCCCAGCCTTGCCTCGCCCTCGCGCCGATCCCGGGTGACGCCCGGCTGGTCATCAACCAGCGCGATCTTGCGTCCGACGAGACGGTTGAAGAGTGTCGATTTGCCGACGTTGGGTCGCCCCATGATGGCGACTGTAGCGGTCATTATTGCGGATCTTTAAAGGTTTCGCCCGTTGTCTCGGGCGGTTTGCAAGAGGGATCGTCAGGGGCGCAGTAAACCTCGGCGCTGCCATCCATGGTGCCGCCGGACGCACCGCCGCCAGACGCCGCGGTTCCAACATTCGCATCCGGCTTTTCCGGAAACTGCGTACGGCCAGGCACCGCGTCCTCGCGCTTGCCCGGCAGAACGGTATTGTCGGTCTGGCCTGTCAGGCTGTTGATCGTGCTGCAGCCTGATAGAAAAACGGCAGCAATGGCCGCCAGCGCAAGACGCCGGGGACTTGTCATTTCGCAGACACCAGAGGCTGCAGCAGCGTCGCCATCATCTGCGCACGCTTGCGGAGACTGGCGGGGGCCAAAGGATCTCCGAGGATGTCCTGAACCAAACGGTCAGCCGTGGCATAGTCCTTGAGCCGGAATGCCGTGGCGGCGGTGATCTCCCGCGCGATGTTGCGCCAGGGATTCCCCTCCACGTCGAAGGGCTTCAATCGCGTTTCGAGATCAGCCAGGCTGGCTGTATTGGCAAGGGTGGCGGCTGCGCGGATGCGGGCAAGGTCGCGCAGCGACGCATCAACCGTGCCATCGGCGGCCACGGCGTCGTAAAGTTTCACGGCATCATCGGTCTTGCCCTGCTGGCCGAGGGCCGCGGCTTCCCGCATGCGAGCAAGTTCTGCAAAGCCGGTCTTGGAGATGGCAGAGAACTGCTTCACGGCCTCGTCGGGCTTGCCGGCGCTGGCAAGTTCGGCGGCGGCGAAGAACGCATCTCCCGCCTCGTCCGATTGCTTGTTTTGCCAGTAACGCCAGCCCTGATAGCTGGCGACGGAGACAATGACGAGAACGCACAGCCCGATTATGGCAGTGCCGTAGCGGGCCCACAGTTTCTTGAACTGTTCCTGGCGGATCTCTTCGTCCACCTCGCGAAACAGGGATTCATCGCTCAACGCCGCACGCTCCTCAAGCCAAAGATGATTGTGAAGCGGCCTAAATCAGTGGCAGGGCCAAATCAAGGCATTTCGGGCGCGTCAGGCCCGCTGTTTGCGGTTGGCGTGACCATGAATGCCTGAAAACACCGCCGTGCTGTCCCGCCTGTAGAGGTAGAGGAAGCCAAGGCCGATCCCGGCCACGCCCGTCAGGAAACCTGCAATCTCGAACACCAAGCTGCCCCCCCAAATCAAAGATCAGAGCCAACAATTAAGGCAGTGGAGGGTTAAAGGTGAGTAAACGCGGCCCGGGGGGCAGGTCGGTTATCCAGCTTCATCGACCGAAAAGGAGGCCAGCAGCCCTCCGTCCGCCCGCTCGGCCACCAGGGAATGAAGCGCCCACAGGCCGGGATTGTCCGCCACAAAGGCCAGACTCACTGTCTGGCGGGCGGGCACGATGGCAGTGTCCTGATAGCCACCAAGGTCATCCGGTGTGACCAGTTGCCAAGCATGACCGTGGATGTGGAGGGGCTGAGCAAAGGCCGTGCGGTTTTCGATATCGAGGCGCAGCGTTTCCCCCTTTTTGGCGCTGAACAGCGGAACAGGTGAAGGCCCGGCAACCCCGTTGACAGCCCACCCCTTGCGGTTTTCGAGCAGGGTGCGCAAATCCCGCGTTTGACCCTTGAAGACGGCAGAGCCAAGCCCGCCGCCTAAGCCTCCTTCCAGCGTGAGAGCGATGGCGCGTGTCGTCTCGCCAAGCACCGGCGCGGCCACCGGGTTGGCGGGAAGGGAAAAATTCTCTGCTATGGCGGGCGGCGGCACCTGCCCCGCGGCAGCCGTCAGGTAGCCAATCTCGGCCACATCTTCGAACAGGCCGAGCGCCAGAGCGATGTCTCCGTCCTCCGGGAAGGCCAGCATGTCAGCGCGCTGCCCGGGCGCCAGATCAAGCGACTTGCCGCTGAGTTGCGCCGGCTTTACCGGCTGTCCATCACGCGCGATCAGCAGCGGATCACTGCCCTTGAACATCAGGCTCATGTTGCGGGCATTGCTGGCATTGAGGATTCGCAGCCGCGTGTAGCCTTCACTCCCCAGTGCATAACGCGGGCGGAAACGGTTGTTGAGGGTAAACCAGTTGCCAAGCCGGCCATCGCCGACCATGGTTTCAACGTCGTCGAAGTTATCATCGACGGCGCCACCAGCGAGAAGCTTCCAGTCATCAACAACCAGCACGAGATCCGTGATGCCGGGAAGCGATTCCGCCTCCTCGACCACCAGCACGGCGCACAGCCCCATGCCGCGCATCCGGGACTGGTCCAGCATCGGGCCAATCCAGAAGGTTCCAGCATCGGGCGGGGTGAAGACCACGTCGAGAGCCCCGTCCGGGCCCCTCGGCACATTGACAGTCATGACGTCTGAGGGGCCGCGCACGCCGAAGAAATGCAGCCATATCTCCCGGTCGAGATCGTTGATGAGGCGGAGCTTCAGTTCCTGTCCCTGCCGGGCGCGGATCACCGCCGGTTCAGGGCCAGTGCCAAACAGCCATGCGCCAGTCTCGCCGCCGCCGCCCTCCAGAAGGCTGAGCGGGACCGGCCGCGCCCGGATTTCGATGAAGCCATCCGCAGTCAGCACTCCGGCATGGCCGAGGGTGGCGGTTCCCAGCAGGGCCGCTGCACTTCCCAGAAACTGCCGGCGCGAGATGAGCACGTTTCAATGATCCTGAAATCCAGGAGAACCTAGTGCGCGTCTATGGCGGCAAAATGTTCGTGGAGGCGCCGGGAATATGCCCGGCCGTGCGACTGGGTCGCCTTGGTGGGGTTAATCTAGTTGTTTCCCATCGTTCACAAGAGGATGAAGTTCCATAAGGCGAGATCACTTGCATTTCGGGGAGTGCGCACGCCGTTCATGCGAATTGGCAGGTCCGGTGCAAAAACCCGGGTCGCTGCCATAATCGGCTGCCACGGATCATCCCACATAGACCGCATGCGGACGCTTGCCCTCCTCGGAGCCCCAAAGCCACAGTCACAGACCGTAGTAAGCTGCGTATTTTTGGAAGTTTTATGTTTTTTAGGTTGTGAGATTTGTGTGAAAGATGATTTTTTCCTCAGAAACCAAATTTCAACTTTGACAAAAACAAGGCAGAGTGGTGACAAGTTAAAAATCCATTAATCCGATTTTGCTTATTTGAAGGAAGACATCAGCATGTACGCCAGCCGCCGCCAGGGTGAAGCATCAAGCATCAATGCAAATAAGGCGGGCGCTTCCGGGCCTGTGCTGTCTTCCGCCGGTGTGCCGCGGTCATTGCGTTCGGTGATGGGCTCAGTTTCTCTTGCGGCGATGGCGACGGTCATCGCGACGGCGGCGGTGACTTTACCAAGCAACTGGGCGCTTGCAGACACCACCATCAGCAGCGATACGGCCGGCTCGGCAGGTATTAGGGGCAGCTCTGGCGAACTTGGCGGCAACGGCTCTGATGCATCGGGTTCAACGGGCGGTAACGGCGGTAACGGCGGTAACGGTGGCGTCGCCTACACCACCGGCAATGGTGGTACCGGTGGTGCCGGTGGCATGGGTGGTGTCGGCGGCAGCGGCGGCGGCGGCGGTGCGGGCGGTAACGGCGGCTCAGGCGGTAGCGGCGCCGATGGCGAGAACGGTGATTCGGGCTTTGACGGGACGGACGAGACCGTCGATGTGTTGGACGGCGTGCTGGTGACCGGCGGCGCGGGCGGCATCGGTGGTGCCGGTGGTGCCGGTGGTGTAGGCGGCAATGGCGGAATTGGTCTTTTCGGTGGCACTGGTGGTTTTGGCGGCAGCGGTGGTGGCGGCGGCAATGGCGGCCGGGGCGGCGATGGCATTTCTGGTACAGGTCTGACGATTAACAATCGCGGAAGCATCCTCGGCGGTGATGGTGCCATCGGCGGCAATGACGGAGTGAGCGGAGCCGCGGGCTTGGCAGGCACCAGTGGCGCCTCGACCGGCACTGATGGTGGCTTCGGCGGTAATGGCGGTAGCGGCGGCGTCGGTGGCAACTCTGTCAACGGCATGTCTGGTCATGGTGGTGCGGGTGGAGATGCTGGCGCCGGCGGTGCCGGTGCTGACGGCGCTCTCGGAAACAATGGAAACGGCGGAAACGGCGGCATCGGCGGTATCGCTGGTGACGGTGGCGCTGCCGGTATGGCCTCAGGCAGCGGTACTCGTGGTTTTGGCGGCAATGGTGGTAACGGGGGCGCCGGCGGTGCCGGTGGCGCAGGTGCAGACGGCACTCTTGCCTCGGTCCATGGCGGCTCCGGCGGCATGGGCGGCAGCACCGGACTTGGCGGCCTTGGTGGCGACGGTTCCATTACCGGCGCCAACGGCGTCGATGGCACTGGCGGCGCTGGCGGTAACGGCGGTAATGGTTATTCTTCGACGATAGCCGGTATTGCAGGTGGCAATGGTGGTGCTGGTGGTGCCGGTGGTTCGACCACTGGCAACCAACATGGCGGCATTGGTGGTACTGGTGGTGCTGGCGGTGCTGGCTACAGTGGCAACCTCACGGAGGACGGCACAAGCGGTGGTAACGGTGGTGCGGGCGGCGTTGGCGGCAGCGCCGCCAGCGGCACGTCTGGCAATGGCGGCGCTGGTGGCAGTGCCGGCAACGGCGGTGCTGGTGGTTCTGGTGTCGTCGGAACGGCCTCCGGTGCCGGTGGTGACGGTGGAAACGCGGGCAATGGTGGTGTTGGTGGCGCCGCGGGCGCCGTCACAGGCTCTGGTACACAAGGTTTTGGTGGCAACGCAGGTAACGCGGGCAACGGCGGCGCGGGCGGTGCAGGCGCGAACAGCAGCGTTCCGGGCATAGCCGGCGGTGCTGGCGGAAACGGTGGTAACGCCGGTGTGGCAGGTGTCGGTGGTGCTGGCTCCGTGTCGGGTGCCGGCGGCACCTCTGGCAATGGCGGCGCTGGTGGTAACGGCGGTGCTGGCGGTGTTGGCGCTTCCGGCGGTGCCGGTGGTAACGGCGGCACAGCCACGGCCGGAAACGGCGGTTCTGGCGGCGCGGGCGGCAATGGCG
>JBEIDW010000038.1:0-21002 GCA_040383265.1 Hyphomicrobiales bacterium | reverse complement strand
GCTCCTGTCGTGGGCTGAGAAGCGAGGTATCGCCATCCAGCACATCCAGCCTGGCAAGCCCCAGCAGAATGCTTACATCGAGCGCTACAATCGAACCGTCCGGCACGAGTGGCTCGGACCATACCTGTTTCGAACAATAGAGGAGGTCAAAGACACCGCCACTGAATGGATCTGGACTTAAAACCATGAGCGCCCCAACATTGCGATTGGAGGAATTACACCGGCTCAGAAACTGAGGCGGCAAATGGAAGTGCAACCCTCCGGGTGAGTTCTACGCCGAACCCCCTCCAAAAACGGGGGGATTACCAATCCAATTGAGGCCAGTCGACGGACTGGCGCCAGAGGCGGCTTCGGTTGTGTCCAGAATCCAGTCGACCGCGGCATCGCTCCGGCTGGGGACGAGGATGGCGCAGCCTGCCTCCTTTGCCTTGGTGCCGACGTCCACCGCCTGGGCGGCGGTATAGGCGAGGGTGCTGTGCTTGTCGGTGTCAAGATAAGGTTTGGTTGGAGCCGCCGACCCGGCTTTCGTCGAACGGTGAGGTTGGGTACAACAGCTGGCTGGACGGCAGAAGGCGTTCACGCTAAGCCCTGAAGCTCATCAATATCTAGCCTCTAACTGAGAGACTCGCGGTTCACCTTAGACTTCAGCGAGTGAGTGTACGTGGATGGACATGATCGATAACTCAAACGACTTCAACTTGAACGCCCTTGTCCTGGGTGTCGGAATCCTGTTGCTATGTCTGCTTGTTCAAGTAATTGTCATCCACTACGCAGTGGTGGTCATATCCTATCTGCAAAAGAGGCGGATGTACCTCACCGGACTTCGTGAACTTCAGCTAACTTTTTTTCTTGGCGCTGTCGTGCTCGTGTTCATCCATCTTCTGCACATCTATATCTGGGGATATTCACTGTATCTCACGAGCATCATCACGCCTCTCAACAAAGCCATTATATTTGCGGGAAGCACCTATACAACCGTTGGATTTGCGGGTGATCCGATGAAGGCGGACTGGCAGCTGTTGACGATAATCATGGCGACGTCTGGGCTATTCTCATTCGGCTTGAGTACGTCAATAATGTTTACCCTCACTCACAGGATTTTTGCCAAGCTGCAGTCCTTGCGAAATGAGCTGCCTGCTGCAGATGCGTAGGCGGCAATGACGTCCGGAGAAATTCGAGGTGATGCCAAAGGATTTCAGCGACAGCAGTCTGCGTTCCGTGGCTTTCCTGTGAATGCGATTCGGGTATCCCCCGTTCGCTTTGCTCGTGCGTAGGATTCTTGTCAGAGCCTGCGCGCAGTCCAGTGAATGATATCTGGAAGTCGCTGCAATCATTTCTCCCCTGGGCTGCTTATTGAGACAGGAAATTTAGACCCTGAGAGACGCCCTGTCGCCCACACGGATCAATCACTGTGACTCTTGCGATTTTAAAAGAGGAGGCGAGTTGCCAAACCTCAATCTACCACGAGTTTGCATGCGGGATACTCATGCAGTAATGCTGGCGTCCGACGGTGGCCGGTGCGGCGCCATGAACAGTGCCGCACCACCTTTGCAGTTTATGGATTGCAACTGTTGGCTACAGATTTTCCTGCAAATCGGTCCTCGAACAACGGCACGAACATCGGCAGTGCTGTGGGCGGTGTTGTATAGTGGTTCTGCTCGCCGGGTCGCTGCACACGGGTGACGCTTGCTCCCATGCCACATATCTGCTTCTGGTAAAGGGGCCCTAGGAATGAGGGAGCCGTCACGTCTTTGGTACCAGAGTAAATGATGAAGGGTGCGACGGGCGCCACCGGGTCCACGCTGGACGTGATCAGCGCCTTGAGCCTGGCAGATGCTTTCTCGGGTTGCGCCTTTAGGTTGGACGTGAAATCGCTGCCCACAGCCATAGTCATGGTATCGCCCGCCGCATAAAAACACTTCTTGCTCCCGATCTCGGCCAGCATCGGTGCGGCATCCTCGGTGAGCAGATCGGTGAACTTTAGCTCCGGGAAAGCTGACGGCATGGCCCTCTTGCCATCACGAAATGCGGGAAGTTGAACAACGAGCCGCCGAAGGTGTTGGCGATGTCGCCCATCAACTTGCTCGCCGCGGCCTCCTCCGTCGCGCTGGATGGGATTGGAACGGCAATGTCCTCCGGGTCCAGAACCTCTGCGAGGGTGGCAGTTCTGCGCCGTGCCTGTGGTGCCATGGACCCAGGCGAGAATTGGACGGCCAGCGGCAGGCGGTTCACCCTTGGGCGCGACGATAAGGCCCGTCGCGATTGTCTTCCGGCCCACCACATCGGAGGAGACACAGGCAATGCGCCAGGCCGCGGCGTTAGGAATCTTGGTATCGACGGGCTCCTTCGCCACCCCTGAGCCCAAGGGGCCATCTGCAGGGAGCGTTGCGGCGTTCTGATAGAAAGGCGCAACCTCGACCTCCGTCCATGGGGCGCCAGCAATAAGGCCTTAAGCCATGAACAAAATTCCAGTCGATTTCATTCCTGCATCTCCTCATCACGATGTTTGCGCGAGAAGGAGGACGGGATGGCGGAAGCCATCCCCAGAAATGCTCCTTGGTTCGCTCTTGCCTATTTTGTGGGTGGTGACCCCGAGTATCCGAATGACAAGGGATTTGCCCTGAAGGGCTGGACGTCATGTGTCGCTGAAGACAACGCGATCATCATTCTCGGCGAATCTGCGACATCGCTCGGCAAGGTTCGTATAACGAACAAGGACGGATCGATCGTCACGGTTGATAAGACTTGGCAATACGTCAAGGACCGGGACGGTAACCTTCGTATCGTGGTTCATCACTCCTCATTGGAGTATAGTGGCCAATAGACAGACCTGCCTGTTTGTCAGAGGTGGGATGGACTTGTAGCGGTGCAATGGAGACGGGCGCTGACGGGCGGAATCCGAGGACCGAATGAGGGCGTCGTGTATTGTAATGAATGCGTCGTTGCTCGATGACCTCCTTGACCTCCCGGAGGCTGTAGAAGGTCGCGCCATTCAGCGATTCAGACCTAGGTTTGCGGTTGAAGCACCCGCACCGTTCTTCCAGGATGATCCTGGCATGATGCGTAAGCTCTTCGTCATGCCCTGACAGCCGATGGCGGAGGACCTTGGCGGCCATTTCCCCGTCGTTGTCTGACCTGAAGAAGGCCGGAACTCCCTCATACAACATGGCGTCTCCAGCGTCTCAATGACACTGATGGCGTTGATCTGGCGAGTCACCCTGATCGCAAGGCACTTGCGGTTGAACTCGTCTATCAGGGTCAGCAAACGGAGACGGCGGCCGTCATGGGCGTGGCATGAATAAAATCTAAGTTCCAGACATGGTTTGAACGTTCTGGCCTGAGCCGGATGCCTGACCCGTCATTGCGCCATAGAAGCGCACCCGCCTTGGCTGCTTCGTTGTATTTTCATCCCTTCATGGCTCCGGATGCGCTGAACCCGGTCCTTGCCCACCGTCATGCCGCTGTCGTTGAGCATGGCCGTCACCCGGCGGTATTCTTCGCTCATCGACAACGCAGGTATGTACATACAACTGAGACTAAACAAATCTTTGAAGTGTGCAGTCAGTTTAGTCACGCGCGTCTCCTCTGCCGCTAAATGCTTTCAGGCTGAAAGGCCAGCTATGTCTTCTGGCTCTTAAGCGAGGCGCAGCCAGAGACATCAACAGCTCCCGGGCCCAATTATTCATTACGCCTTAACCCGACAGTGATGATCCACATCAGTGCGTCAGCCACTCTGGCTTGTTAGCCCCCATCGGCACGAGCACTGTCTGGAAGCGTTGGCTGTACGATGAAAAGTTGATTTGATCCGTCATACCTTGATAGGACCCAAGCGCTGTCTCGGCGGTAAAAAGATCAGGCGGTACAAGTCGATGCTCTTCATCACGTCCTACCGCATCCTTGACGTAACCCTTGTCAAAGATCCCCAGCGACATCATCCATAGGCAGGTACGGGTTAGAGACACTCGCACACGATACGAACCACCGTCCGTTGCGCGGCGGCGCAGAGCGACCATCGTACCCACCGTAGCTAGCCAGGCGGCCATATTGTCGACGATTGGAATAATGGGCGGTTGTTTTGGCTCTAAAAGCGTACCCTCGGCAGGAAAAATGCCGGCAACACATGCGCTTATCGCGTCGAAACCTGGCCGATTTGCCCAAGGACCCGAGGCGCCATGAAGCAGAACCTGCGTATGAACCAAGCCCTCGTGTTGAGAGCAGAGCTCTTCAGCAGTGAGGCCGTGCCTTTCGAGGTAACCAGGCCGCCGGTTGGAAAAAAATACGTCCGCGCCCTCGAGTAGATCGTGCAGTCTTTTCCGGTCTATTGCGTCATCGCCGAGATAGGCAGAACGCATGCCGACCTGTGAATCCCAATAGAATAAATCATGTTCAGATTCGTGTGGGCGCCATATGTTGAGCACGTCCGCTCCAAAAGACGCGAGGTCACGGCCAATCCCTGCGCCGGCAATGACATGCCCCATCCCCAGTGCGCGGATTCCGTCAAGCGGTGCTGCGGCTCCGGGAGTGAATGGGATGGGGTTGCCATCACAGATTTTCTCTATTGAAATCAGAGGCATGTTAGACAGCACGTCTAGGTACTGCGGTTCCTTCATAAACTCCTGAAGAGAACGGACCTTGGCGATCACGATACCGGCATCCGCCGCTGCCTGCTCCAGATCATCCGAGTTCCAGCGCGCGATCGCAGCGTTTATGGCCAAGGCGTCATCGCTGCATTCAAGAAGTTTAAGCGCATTTCGCTGGAGGCCCGGATAGATATTTGCCGCCACCACGTGTCTTCCATCCTTGGTGGGACGAAAGAACGGAGGAGCGAAGAACGGATTAGAGGCGCTCCACTTGAGTGAGGGCGGACGTCCATTGATCGTCTCCCATCGGCCATCAAAGAAGCCACTGAAGCGGATGAACGCCTTACGCACATCAATGGAGATAGACTGCCCCTTGCCGCCCCTGTCGCGCAGTATTGTAGACGCTGCCACCGCCTTGGCCCCAAGAGTCAAAGCCGAAGCCGAAGCGAACCGGAAAACACTGTGTATGACAGGGTCCTTTCCATAGAATTTCACACCCCCCACAGCATCCTCTGTTGAAAGTCCGACCGTCGCTAGAATTTTGTTTAAGTGGGTCGGAAAGTCAAAATCATCCGATGTTAAAGGATTGCTGAACGATTGTGTCAGCTCTTGTTCCAAGTTCATGGCTACGACCTTATGCAATTGTAACTTTCGGCGCGATCTATTGCAGGCAAGAAGATCATGCTGCCACAGCTTTATCAATAGGCCTTACTTTTGGCATTGAGATTTGTTCTTTACTGCCCTCCCGGACACGGATTTTACGTGTTTTGTCCCCGTAAAAAATGATACTGTGGAAAGGCTGGAAATGGCTCAGAGTTTATACAAGGAGAGGCCTACCCGGGTCTCAGCGGACGTCTGAACTTCTCATGGTCATCATTCAAAATGGAATTGCGTTAACGATCGTCTGCGCCCTGGCTTAGGCTTGGATCGTAGCCGCCTTAGTGTGACCTATAGCACCCCAAGTACTCTGAACACATCCGCGGGGCGCGTCGGCTATGAGCGCTTCATTTTCGCATTCTTAGCGCGGACCGACAAATAGGCCGGTGTCAGATTGACAGTAGACTTGCCGGGAGTCGCAGGTTCATCATGTCGGTGGCCATCGGTGCTTCTCCGGTCTTGGAGTTGAACCAGTGGGCTTCGGCCCCGAAATTCACCGCGCTCTTGAGGAAGCTGTCCACCAAGGCGAGATACCCGGGTTACCGTCGGCCGATTAACGCCCAAGCAGTCGGTAAGGCCACAGCCGCGACAGCTATTTCGATTAGATCGTTCACGATGAAGGGCAGTAGTCCGACTTCAATTGTCTTCGCTGCTGAGCCAACCCAGGCTGAAAGCCAAATGAGACCTGGCACATAGACCAGCACGGCCCCTAAAAGCGCAGTCAGAAACATGCGTGGCGGTGAACGATCCCAGCCGCGCTCAGCCAGGAAGCCGACCAAATAGGCGGCGGGGATGAACCCAAGGATGTAGCCGAAGCTTGGATTCTGAAAACCGGAGTTCAGGCCTGAGAAAACTGGCAGGCCAACTGCCCCTGCCAATGCATAAAGAGCGAGGGTAACCGCTCCCAGCCTTGCGCCATAGGCTGTGCCGATGAGTAGAACGGCCAAGGATTGCAGCGTGATCGGCACAAGGTGCATTGGGACATTCAATCTTGGCATGACGCTGGCCTCAAGACTGGCCACATCATCAATACGCGAACAACTGCTTGGCAAATTGGAGTGCCAAGAAAAGTGGGCAAGCCCATATAAATGGTGACAAACAAATCTTTAGGTTGAATAGTCGGCGTTGGGGGACCTGATCGCGGGATGCGAAGCCGGGGAAGGGAGGGCCATTCAGCCGCACCCTCCACTGTTCGTGCCATGTAGCTTAATTCTGAACCTGCTCAGCCGCGCAGCCGTCCGGCGCTGGCTTCCCGGCCAGCCTGTCCGAGATCCACGGCAGATAGAGAGGTTGCGATGCGGCGGGGGTTCCGAAATGCGTCTTGTCGCCGCCAAGTTGAACGCGCGCCACGTTTCCGCCGAACTTGCACATTTCTTCGCGATAGATCTTGTGCATCACCGGTGGCACCACAGTGTCCTTCGTACCCCAATAGATGATGACGGGCGCGATCGGCTTCACATCCGGGCCTGCGCTTTCGAGCAGCACCTCCGCCCAGCCCTTCGCATTGCTGATGTCGGGCCTCAGAAGCGTGGCGAACTGGTCGCCATAGTTATAACTCAGGCTGTCGGAAGCGCCGTGCACGCATTTGTTTGACATGATGGTGTCAATAAACACCGCACCGTCATCGGTGAACACGTCCTTGAGGGCGAGCGTGCGGGGATATGCCGCCTGCACCGCCCAGAGAGTCATGGCGAAGTGATTGAAATTATTGACGCTGCTGGAGAAGGCCTTGGCAGCGCCCGCCAGCATGGCTGCGGCGCTTTGATCCGTCAGTTCCCCCGGCGGGGCAATCGTCCTGAAGTCGGGCGGCGCCATGGCTACGGCGCCCAGCAGTTCGATTCCGTCGAAGGCCGTTCCTGTCTGGTTGATGTAATCAGCCGAGCTGGCGGCCACGATGGCAGCGCCTGCGCCCTGCGACCATCCATAGATGATCGCCTTCTTGCCAGCGCCGGCCTCCTTCAGGTCGCCTGCGGCCCGGATGGCATCGATCGTATCACGCGCCTGGGTGGCGGAAAGCTGATACTGGTGTCGACCTCCTCCGCCCAGACCCTGGTAATCCGTCGCCACGGCCACATAACCGGCTGCGATGAATTCGGCGAGCGCCGGAATCCCATAGTCCGTCCAGGAATTTCCGTTCGCCAGAAAATACTCGTTCAGTGGGACGGCGGGGTCGACAACCTGCGACGGACCGCAATATTGCGCCGTGCCCGTCGTTCCATGAGCCCACGACATGACAGGCCGCCCCCCTCAGGGGGCGCACCGCGCGGCGCCACGATCAGTCCGGTCGAGATCGTCTTCTGGCCCGTCATGTCTGAAGATATGTAAGCAATGCGCCATGCGTTGGCATCGGGAATGGACGTCTCAACTTCTTCCTGCTTGATGATCGTACCCAGCTTGCCGTCTGCTTTCATCTGCGTGACAGCGGTATAGAAAGGGCTGAGCGGCACCTCGGCTCCGGCAACCGGTGAAAGGCTGATGGCTGCGGCGGTTATGACAATCCTGAGCGCAGTCGTTTCAAAGGTCATGACATCTCCTCTGCTTCACAACAGTAACCTGATCATCCGCATTGCTTTTGTCAGTCAATGCGACGGGCCGCTTTATACTTCTCAATTAAAATTGAAATCAATTCTGGAGCTTCCCGGGTCCGGTGATTGGGGTCTGGCTTTGGTGCTGCTCATTGCCGTTCCTCCATTGTTGATGCGCCGTTTTATCGGGCTGAATCTCAACCCTTCTGAGCGGTGGCTTTCATTCTGGGTTCAACGCGGCAGTGGAGGGGAGGGGGCGTCACTTATGATGCTCCTTTGGTAGCTGCTTCTTTGTGGTGGGCCTGGTGACGCAAAAAGCCCGGGACAGCGTCTTGCGTCCCAGGCTTCTTCTCGGTTCGGTGTTGTTTTCAGTCTGCCTTACCAGGCCACACTCAAGCCAAGACGGCCAGTGAATGCCTGACGGCTGTCCCCGAAACCATATTCATACCCAGCGGTGCCGGTCAGGCTGACGGCCTCGCTGACCGCGCTGGTAAAGCCTGCATCCAGTGCCAGCCAGGTCGTTCCGATATCCGCTGAGAAGTCGACCGGATAACGGCCATCGAAGGTGCTGAAGGTGGTTTCCGGCTCACCGGTGAACACATGCCAGACGCTGGCTCTCAGCATGAGGTCTGTCGCCGCGGCTGTTCCGTCCTGGCCGAGCGTGGTGTTCAGCGCCATCCCCAGCCGCCCGCGGGCGGCGAAGCCGTTGCCGAAGTCCACATCGCCATAATCATCGGAAGCATCCTCGAGCGTGTAGTTCTCCGCGATGATCTGGCCCTGCGGCGTGAGGGCGACGGTCTGGCTCACAGCCATCCGCCAGCCCGCTTCGAGCGAGGCGGATTGGCTCCAGCCATCGGTCGAAACGGATTGCTTGCCGGTGGAGTGGGCCTCGCCATCGGCGAAGCGCGTGGCCTGCAGGAGCGCGTCGGCATAGAGGCCGGATTGGCCCAGCCACGTGCCATAGAGTCCGCCGGAATAGGCGTTGAACGAGGCTGATCCGGTGTCGCCATCTTCGCGCGTGGATGTGTCTGTCGCGGCTTGGCCGATCGCCAGGAAGGCGCCGGAGATGATCTGGCCGCCATGGCCATCTGTGGCGTTGATCGCGTCAATACCAGCCTGCAGGAAGCCCAACCGGTATGACATGTCCATGCCATCGGAATCCCCGGCATCGGTGTCACCGATATTGCCGCCGACGCGGCCCCAGATGGCATGATCTGACGCGGGTCCGCCCGGTGTTGCCGATACTGCGGGGTTGCCGCGGCGCTGCTGCAGCGTATCAAACAGTGCATAGGTATAAAGGCGCTGCAGCCCCGGCAATGCCGTGTAGTTGCTTGTTTCAACGCGATAGCTCACATCCTCTGGATCAGGCGGAGTGGGTTCGGGTTGGGGCTCCGGCGGTGCCGGCGGCGGCGTTGGCTCAGGCGGCACCTCCGGCGGTGGCGGTGGCGGGGCCGGCGGCTCCGGCGGCACGTTGACATCTGTGGGTGGCGGCGGGGGCGGTTCAGGCGCCGGTGGCGGCGGCGCTGGTGGTTCCGGCTGCGGCGGCGGGGCTGGGTCTGGCGGTGGCGGCGGAGGGTCGACCGTGACCAGATACCAGTTCTGCGCGCTGTCGTCGGTCTGGCCGCCGCGCACGAGATTATACTCATAAGCGCCTGCCGCGACCCGTCCGCCGAGCGCGAAGGAATCAACAGCCGTCTGGGCGCCGTCTGCGGTATCTACCAGCGTGATGCCATTTCCGGATGTTGGCCCGCCCAGCCCCCCGATATCGACGATCTGAATGCTCGTCGTGCCGCTTGCGATGGCGTCCGACCCGATAATACGGAGAATGTCGGCTTCCGGCGCTGACTGGTTGCCGCCCACGCGGCTGAGAAGCGTGCCACCGGTTCCGCCGTATGACCCTTCCACGGTCAGCGTGCCGATACTGCCTTCGATGCCCGGCGCGATGGTTCCAGCATTGAGCAGGCTTCCCGTCACGGTCCCGGTTCCGCGCAGGATTGCATCGGAATAGATGGTGGTCTGCGAGGTGATCGAGCCCGTCAGCATCAGTGTGCCAGCGGTCACCGTCGTCTGGCCTGTATAGCTGTTGGCACCCGTGAGGGTCAGAATGCCATCACCGATCTTGTTCAGGCTTGTGGTGGTGTCATCTCCATCCACGATGGCGCCGTCAATCCACAGTGAGGATGTTGCATCGACATCAACTGTGCCTGAGCCGAAATGGTAACGATCCGCTGTCATCACTGCCGCGCTGCCGTCCACGGCGCGGATGAAACTGGCGCCGGACAGGCCGTTGCCGAAGGCGCTGGCATAGCCGGAGAAGATCAACGTCTCGCTGGTGCCCAAGCTGTTGAACGCGACATCACCAAAGATCGATGAACCGCCCAGAACCGTGAGTGTATTGGCGTCAAGTCCCACCCCGTCGGCAAAGTCGATTGCCGTGTTGCCGCCGCTGCTGATCAGGCCGTAGTTGTAGATATCCACGCCACCCGTATCTGTCGTGATGGCAGCCGATGTGCCGCCGGAGGCGATGGTTCCGGTAGCGTTGTTGAGAAGCACGGAACGCGCCAAATTCTGCGTGTTGGTGTTGCCGAGGCTGATGGCACTGCCGGTTGTTGATGGGGACGCCGTGCAGGAGCCGCCCGACATGATGCCGGCACAGATCATCCCCGCATTGGCGATCGATGCGGCTCCATCGATCAAGATGGCGTTGGCGTTGCTGCCGGATACGCTGATGGCGCCTGTCTCGCTGTTGGTCAGGAAGACCGCACTCTTCTTGCTGGCCGATTCGTTCCTTGCGTAAATGCCGGTCGAGTCGGTTCCGGATGTCGTGATCGACCCGGAGTTCTCAATCGTGGCATCGCTGTTCTTGGACAGGATTCGGATACCGCGCGCGCTCCGGCCAGAGGTCGTCAGTTGGCCTGCATTGGAGATAGTGTTGGCCGCAGATGATGCGGACACCGAATTGATGTAGATGGCGTCACTGTTGGTGCCGCCTGTTGTAACCTGGCCTGTTTCCGTGATGGTCACGCTATTACCGCCGAGGGTGGACCGTCCATTGGCGCCAAAGGAGATGCCATATCCATAAAAGAAGCTCTGTGTGTCCAGGCTTCCGGCATTGACCACCGTGCTGCCGCTGCCAATCCCGACGGTTGATCCGTTGATCGAGCGCACAGAGGAGGATTCGATGTTCACGGTGACATTGTTGTTGCCCGTGCTGCCCTGGGGCGTCTGCACGCCGTTTATGCTTGCCGCATAGCTATCGTTGCAGGTGATGGTTTCCCCGGCTACTGGCACATAGGAATTGCAGCCATTGGCGTTGGCGGGGGCAGCCAGCGCCGGCGCGGCGGCGCTGGCGCCGAGCGTGAGCATGGCGGCAATGGCGAAGCTGGAACTCTCAGCCCTCAGGATCGCTGCTCGGAGGGCGCAAATCCGGGTGCGTCCCGGATGATTATGGTCGATGGTCATCGGTGTTCCGAACTCCGTCAAGGCGCCAAGTGCCGAGGGTAAAGATTGAGGGGCTTCCGAGGTAAGTTATGTAATGATGTCGTCCCGAGCAATATAGTTTACTTGGGTCTGGACTTTGCTTTCGTGGCTACAATTGGCAAGGAGCATCGGTCAGGCCAGCTTGGAAGGCGAGGTCAGAACAGGTCAACTTGTTTCCGAATCTGGCTGCGGCTTGGCCGAGATTATCATCCATGGACATGGAGACCACCTTCGCCAAATGAGCGCTCTCATGTCATTGAACTGGCGCGAGTTCCTGTCGGCCAAGTGATTCCGCGAGGTCGGAGTGCGCGGCTAGCGCCTCACAAAGCGCCAGCCGGGTCGCGCGCTCTCCACCATCATCATCTCGGCGATGTTCTCCTGGGTCAGCACGCCTACGGGCTGGCCTGCTGCGTCGATCACCACTTCGGCGCGGATCCCCTTTTGCCTCAGGCGCGCGAAGGCCTCCATCAGCGGCTCATGGGCGAGCAGGGGATCTGAGCCGCGCATCACATCGCCCACCATGATGGGGGTATCTGGGTCGCGCAGGCCGCGGATCATCGCATCCCGGTCAAGGATGCCGGCAAGCCGGGAATTGCCATCGAGCACAGGGAATTCTGTCTGCGGCGAGGAGATCAACGCATCGATCGCCGCCGAAATCGGCTGGTTCACCGAAAGAAGGATGGGGGATGGTTCCATCGCATCCTTCACCCTCAGTTTCGAGGCGAAGCCCGAGAAGACCGCCGACTGCTCTTCGGAGGCGGCTGCAAAATAAATGAATACTCCGACCAGCATCAGCATAGGATTGTAGAACAGCCCCAGAACAATAAAGAGCGCGGCAAAGCCCTGTCCGATGCGCGCTGCAATGGCCGTGGCGCGCGGTGCCCCCATGCTCATCGCCAGAACGGCCCGCAGCATGCGGCCCCCATCCATCGGAAAGGCAGGAATGAGGTTGAACAGCACAAGCGTCACATTGACGATGAAAAGGCGCTGGGCCAGCGTGGCCGTCTCGAAGCCCTGGGTGGTGTAATTCGAGAAGCCGAGACCGAAGAGGGCCATCAGCAGAAGCGCAATCACAACATTCACCAGTGGCCCGGCAATGGCGACCAGCAGTTCCTGCCGAGGCTGATCGGGCATTTTCTCAAGGCTCGCAATGCCGCCGATGGGCGAGAGGATTACTTCGGGCGTGCGGATGCCGAAGTGCCGCGCCATGGCGATGTGGCCGAATTCATGCAGCGTGACGCAAAGGAATACCAGGATCAGAAACACCACAGAGTCGATGGCAGCCGTCATCCCGCCTGCGAGATAATAGCTGACGCCGATCCACGCGAGGAACAGCAGGAAGGTGATGTGCAGCCGGACCGACGTTCCGGCAATCCGCCCGATGGTGAGTGATGCGCCCATGAACAAGACATAGGTGCTCCGGCCCGGGGTTCAAAGTGTCAGCTTTCGGGCGGGCCGCTGAGGCGTGGCAGGCCATCGGCGAGGTGCAGCCACGGGAGTTCGTCCTCCGCATACCAGTGTTCGGAAGGCGAAAGGGTGTCAGGATCGTCAAACAGGCCTGCCGCCAGATAGACTAGCCCGGGGTCCCCGTCATAGAGAAAGCTCACCGGGCTGCCGCAGGTGCCGCAATGGCTGCGTTGCGCAAAGGATGAGGAGCGATAGAAGATCGGAGGCGCGCCCAGGAAGCGTACATCTGCCGCAGTGAACATCGCATAGGTGGCGAAGGCCGCGCCAGACTGCCTGCGGCACATGCTGCAATGGCAGTGCATCACCTTGATGGGGTGGCCAGCAGCCTTAAATCTGACGGCGCCGCACAGGCAGTGCCCGGTCATGCCCATCACAGCACCGGGCGCGATGCGCTGGTCTTGTACCAGCCGCCAATCGCCTTCTCATAGGCCAGCGCTGCCTTGAACACGCGCGCGTCTTCGAATGTGCGACCGATGATCTGGATCGCGGTGGGAATGCCGGTTTCGGCGTGGCCCGAGGGCACCGAGAGGGCGGGGCAGTTATGCAGCATGTTGAACTGATGCGTCATCACCCAACCATATTCGGCATCGACCGTCTTGCCAGCCACGGTGAAGCCGGGATCAAACGGATCATGATCGGCCTTGATGGCGGGTGCATTGTTGGTGGGGCAGATGAACACGTCATGCGCGGCCAGAACCGGCCCCAGCGTCTGGTACATGCGGTGCGATTGTTCAAACACCTTGTGCACGTCGTCGATGCCGGTCATGCGCTTGGCCATCTCGGCGAATTTCAGCGCGTAATCCGTCATCAGGTCTGCGTTCTGCTTCTGATGCCAGATGGTTTGCCGCCCGAAGTGCATGGCGTTGTACCAGTGCAGGCCATTCTGCTCCACGGCCTGCGTCCAGCCGAGGTCTACCTCCTCTACTTTTGCGCCGAGGTCGCGGAAAACATCTAGTGCCGCAAGCATGTTCTGTCGTACGGGCTCTTCCACCGGCACATAGCCGAGGTCCACCGAGTAGGCGATCTTCATGCCCTTGATGGTGGAGGCCTCCAGCGGCAGCGTCACCTTTTGGCGAAGCGAGTCATGGTCAAGTGGATGGTGGCCGGAGGTGATGTTTTGCATCAGCGCCGCATCGGCCACGCTGCGTGTCATCGGCCCGCAATGATTGAACTTGTCAAAATTGGCGGGCGGCCCATCCGGGTTGCGGCCATGGGGTGGCTTGTAGCCGACAACGCCGCAGGCGCCCGCCGGAATGCGGATGGATCCGCCGATGTCGGTTCCTGTGGCAAGTGTGGTGAGGCCCGCCGCCAGCGCAGCGCCCGAACCGCCGGATGAGCCGCCCGGACCCCAGTCCGGGTTCCACGGATTGCGGGTCATGCCCCAGATGCGGGACGCGGTGATGCCGGAGAGGCAGAATTCCGGCGTCGTGGTGCGCGCGAAGATATTGGCACCGGCATTCTGCAAGCGCTCGATCATCGGGTCTGAGTGGTCATCCACCCAGTCCTTGAGGATGAGCGAGCCTTGCGTGGTGCGCTTGCCCGCCACGCGCTGGGCATCCTTCACCGCCAGCGGAATGCCCTCCAGCGGAAGTGTCTTCGCGCCGCGTTTCATGTAGCGCGCTTCCGCCTGCTTCGCCCTGTCGAGCGCCTCCACAAAATAGCAGTCGGCGAAGCAGTTGATCCTGGGGTTCACCTGTTCGGCCCTCTTTATGAGGGTGGACAGCAGTTCGACGGGCGAAAGCCTGCGCTTGCGGAACAATTCCAGGGCCTCTGTGGCCGTCAGATAGCAGATATCGTCGTTGCGCATGGACAACTCTCATCGTGAGGCGGTAGTGATTGGGACACAATAGACCGCTTCAGGGGAGAGAAGTCCATGGCCGGCAGGCTTGCAGGAAAAACCGCTTTCGTCACCTCCGCAGGCCAGGGCATCGGCCGCGCCTCCGCCATCTGCATGGCGAAGGAAGGGGCCAAAGTCTGGGCGACCGACATCAATGCCGAGGCGCTGGCTTCGCTTGAACAGGAGCAGGCGGGCATTGAGACCTTCATCCTCAATGTGCTGAAGCAGGACGAGATCGACGCCGCCGCGAAGCGCGTCGGTACGCCTGATGTGCTGTTCAATTGCTCTGGTTATGTGCATGCCGGCACCATCATGGACACCGATGAGCAAGCCTGGGACTTCTCATTTGACCTCAACGTCAAGGCGCATTACCGCATGATCAAGGCCTTCATGCCGGGCTGGCTGGCGCGGGGAAACGGATCCGTGATCAACATGGCGTCCGCCGCCTCTTCCATCAAGGGCGTGCCCAACCGTTTCGTCTATGGCGCCACCAAGGCTGCCGTCATTGGCATGACCAAGGCGCTGGCGGCTGACTATACGCCCAAGGGCATCCGGGTGAACGCCATTTGCCCGGGCACGGTGGACAGCCCCTCGCTCACCGAGCGCCTCAAGGCGACGGGCGATTATGAGGCGGCCAAGGCCGCCTTCATCGCCCGGCAGCCCATGGGCCGCATGGCGCGGGCTGACGAGATCGGCATGCTGGTGGTGTATCTCGCCAGCGACGAGGCGGCTTTCATCACCGGCCAGACCTTCGTCATCGACGGCGGTTGGTCGATCTGACACCGCTCACCCGGGGCTCACCCGGGACTGGTCATCGACCCCATTGGCAAGACGGTGTTTCCCGTCATAGGATGAAGCATAACAAGCACATCGACAATGTGCGGGGAGGACAGATTTTGGCATCCGGCCAGACCGCCATCGAAGCGAAACGCGTCACAAAGCAATTTCTGGGTGCGGGGCAGGACGCCGTCAAGGCGCTCGACGACGTGTCCGTTTCCATCCGCGAGAATGAGTTCTTCACGCTGCTTGGGCCGTCGGGCTGCGGCAAGACGACCCTGTTGCGGCTGATCGCGGGCTTCGATTTCCCGACCGAGGGCGAAATCCTGCTCTATGGCGAGAACATTGCCCCGCTTCCGCCCTACAAGCGGCCGGTGAACACCGTGTTCCAGAGCTACGCGCTGTTTCCCCACATGACGGTGGCGCAGAACATCAGCTTCGGCCTCGAGATGCTGGGCAAGCCCAAGGCTGAGATTGCGGCGCGAGTCTCCGAGATGCTGAAGCTCGTGCGCATGGAAGAGCTTGCAAACCGCCGCACCAGCCAGATTTCAGGCGGCCAGCAGCAGCGCGTGGCGCTGGCCCGGGCCCTTGCCCCGCAGCCCAAGGTTCTCCTGCTCGATGAGCCGCTCTCGGCCCTGGACTATAAGCTCCGCAAGGACATGCAAATCGAGTTGAAGAGGTTGCAGAACGAAACCGGCATCACCTTCATCTTCGTGACCCATGACCAGGAAGAAGCCCTTACCATGTCGGACCGCATCGCGGTCATGAGCAAGGGCAAGATCCTGCAGGTGGGGTCCCCGCGCGACATCTATGACCGGCCGTCGGAACGCTTTGTTGCCAACTTCATCGGCGAGACGAATTTTCTTGAATGCGATGTCATGGGAACGAGCGGTAGCGAGGCGTCGGTCCGGCTGCCGGGCGGCGTGACGATCAGCGCAGGATTGCCGGATGGCGTGAAGCCGTCGGGCCGGGTGACCGTGGTGGTGCGGCCGGAGCATTCCGACATCGTCAAGGCTGATGACAGGGCCGATCTGCACGGCAGGCTCGAAAACGTGGTCTATTTCGGCACGGATACCCACTTCCATGTGGTGATCGACGGCGGCACGCCGTTCATCGTCCGCCAGCAGAATTCGCGCAGCGGCGGCATGGGTTTCCAGCCCGGTGACGCCGTGGGGGTGCTGCTTGAACAGCACGCCGCGCAGGTCCTGAAGGACTAGGCGCATGACCAGTGCCAGCCAAGCCGCAAAAGCTGCAGAAAAACATGATGTCCGCACCCGCTGGCTGCTGTCCACGCCGGCGCTGCTGATCATTTTCTTCGCGGCCGTGGGGCCGTTGTTCGTCATGCTGCTCTACTCCTTCATGGCGAAGGGGGATTATGGCGATGTGAAGCTGTGGCAGTTCTCCACCGAGGGCTGGTTCAACGTGTTCTTCCAGCGTGATATCTTTGATGACACGCTCACGGTGAACGACGCCCACATGGCGATTTTCTGGCGCTCGGTGAAATTGTCCCTCGCCACCACGTTCATCACCCTCGCGTTCGGTTTCCCAACGGCCTATTTCATCGCCACGCGGCCAGAGCGCTCGCGCGAGATCTGGTTGTTCCTCGTCACCATTCCGTTTTGGACCAACCTTCTTATCCGCACCTATGCGATGCAGGAGGTGATCCGCAATGAAGGCGTCATCAACTCCATCCTCCTCTGGCTCGGCGTCATCGACCGGCCGATCCAGATGATCTACACCGACATGGGCATCCTGTTCGGCATGGCCTATGTCTATCTGCCGCTGATGGTGCTGCCGCTCTATGCCTCCATGGACCGTCTGGACTTCCGCCTTGTCGAGGCCGGTTATGATCTCTACGCCACGCGCTTCAAGGTACTGTGGCGCATCATCATTCCGCTGGTGAAGCCGGGCATCGTCGCGGGCTCCATCCTCGTCTTCATTCCCTCGCTGGGGGCTTATGTCACGCCGCGCGTGCTGGGCGGCGGCAAGAACATGATGCTCGGCAACCTCATCGAGTTGCAGTTCGGCCAGGGCCGGAACTGGCCGCTGGGCGCTGCGATTTCCATCACCCTCATGGCCATGGTCATGGTGGCGCTGCTGTTCTATGTGCGCGCGGCCTCGAAGTCGGGGGTGCGCCATGGCTAGCAATTTCGACGTCAAGCGCCAGTGGGGCTTCGCGACCATCGCGATGATCTGCTTCTTCCTGCTCTACCTGCCGATCGTCACGCTTGTGATTTTCGCCTTCAACGCCGGCCCGTCGCTCGCCGTGTGGGAGGGGCTATCCCTCAAATGGTTCGTGGCAGCCTGGAACAACAATGCCGTCCAGGAGGCCGCCATGCGGTCTCTCATCATCGCGGTTTTCGCTGCAACCATCGCCACGGTTGCGGCAACCATGGCAGCGCTCGCCACGACGCGCACTGCGCCCTATCGCGGCATGACCTTCAAATACGCCTTCATCAATCAGCCCCTCATGGTGCCGGAAATCGTCACCGCCGTGGCCTTGCTCATCATCTTCTCGCGCATCAAGGTGCTCACAGGTTATTCGGGCCTCGGCTACCTGATTGTGGCGCACACCGCCTTCTGCATTCCCTTCGCTTATCTTCCAATCCGTGCGAGGCTGGAAAACATGGACCTGACGCTGGAGCGCGCCGCAGCCGATCTCTACGCCACGCCGTGGAATGCGTTCCGCCGCGTCACGCTGCCGCTTCTGTGGCCCGGCATCCTGGCCGGGTTCATGCTGGCCTTCGTGATTTCGCTTGATGATGTGGTCATCACCGAATTCGTCAAGTCCGGTGGTCAGGATACGCTGCCCACCTACATGCTGGGTCAACTCCGGCGCGTCATAACGCCGGAAATGAACGCCATATCGACCTTGTTTCTGGCGATATCGGTGCTGATCGTCACGCTGTTCTTCTTCATCAGCAGGAAGAAGGCGTGACATGTTAAAAACGTCAACAGGGAGAAGACCATGAAAGGCAAATTGACAGCGGCTCTCGCGGGCATCGCGATGCTGGCGGGCGCGGGCGCAGCCCAAGCCGAAGGCGAACTCAACATCTTCAACTGGGGCAACTACACCTCGCCCGAGATGATCAAGAAGTTCGAGGAGCAGCACAAGGTCAAGGTCACTGTAACTGACTATGATTCGAACGACACGGCGCTCGCCAAGGTGCGCGCTGGCGGCCACGGCTTCGATATCGTGGTGCCCTCCGCCAACTACATGCCGATCTGGATCAACGAGGGCCTGCTCCTCGAATCGCGCCCCGACCAGATGGAGAACTTCAAGAACGTCGACGAGCGCTGGGTGAACGTCGATTGGGATCCGGGCCGCAAGTTCTCGGTTCCGTGGCAGTGGGGCCTTACCGGCATCATCGTCGACACTTCGCTGTACAAGGGCGACATCAACACCTCGGCCATTTTCCTTGACCCGCCGGCTGAACTGGTTGGCAAGGTGAACGTCGCGCCGGAAATGAACGACGTCATGTATGCCACCATCCGCTACATGGGCGGCCAGTGGTGCACCACCGACAAGGAAGTTCTCAAGAAGGTACGTGACAAGCTGGTCGAGGCGAAGCCGAAGTGGATCGCCATGGACTATGGCGTGATCGAGAAGTTCGCCAGCCGCGATTTCGGTGCTTCCTTCTACTGGAACGGCGCTGCCATGCGCGCCCGCGCCCAGAACCCGGATGTGAAGTTCGGCTATCCGAAGGAAGGCTTCCCCTACTTCATGGACAGCGCCGCCATCCTGAAGGATGCGAAGAACGTGGAGAACGCCAAGCTCTTCCTGAACTTCGTCATGGATCCGCAGAACGCCGCCATGATCTCGGACTTCGCCCGCTATGCCAACGGCATCAAGGGCTCCGAGCAGTTCATGCCGGCCGACATGAAGGACGCGCCTGAACTGGTGGTTCCCAAGGAGTTTGAGGCTGCTGGTGAATTCCTCAAGCCCTGCGCGCCGGAGGTGACGGAACTCTACACCAAGATCTGGACCGAAGTGCTGAAGTAATCAGCCCCGCCGTAATAGGCCCCGGCGGGAAACCGCCGGGGCTTTGCTTTGTTATGGAGCATCGATGACGTCCTACCGGAATTCAGACCCCCGCCCGCCCATCATGCAAGGCTCGCCGCCGAAACTCGTGCCCCCGCGGATGGACTGGGACAGAAGCCCCTGGAACCGCTGGAGTTTCCAGAACATCAGGCAGATCCTGCCAACCGCTGAAGTCTGGCGGGGCGATGGGCCGGTGCGGGAACTGCCGCGCGCGGAATGCGGTCTCGATGGGCTGGGCGTTCATTCCACGACCGGTGGCAACACCACGCTGGCCGGGTTGCTTGATGAAACCTATACCGATGGCTTCATCGTCATGCATGACGGGGCTGTTGTCTACGAGCGCTACTTCAACGGCATGGAGCCGCGCAGCTTGCATCTGTCGCAATCGGTGGCCAAGTCGGTCACGGCGGCGGCCTTTGGTGCGCTGGTTGGAAAGGGCCTGCTGGATGTTCACGCGCCGGTGACGCACTATCTCCCGGAGCTGAATGACACGGCCTATCGCGGCGCGCTGCTGCAGCATGTTCTCGACATGGCAAGCGGCGTCACGTTCGACGAAACCTACACCGATCCTTATTCCGACATCGGCCAGCTGGACGTGTCCTCCGGCTGGAAGCCTGTTCCGCCGGGTGCTGACCCCACCTTCCGCTGGCCGCGCCATGTGTTTGAGCAGGTTCTTGGGCTTGAGAAGCTCGAGTGCCGGCATGGCGCGCGCTTCTCCTACCGCTCCATTGAAACCGAAGTGCTGGGCTTTTGCATGGAACGGGCGGCGGGCAAGCGCCTGCCGCAGATCATTTCGGAGGAACTCTGGGCGCCGATGGGCGCTGAACAGAGTGCTTGCTTCACGGTCGATGCGGTGGGAAGCGCGCTGGCCGATGGTGGGTTCAATGCCTGCCTGAGTGATTATGCGCGGTTAGGCTTGCTCTATCTCGAAAATGGCGGTGGCATCCTGCCGGCTTCCTGGGTGGAGGCGACGCGCAACGGCAATCACGCGATGTTCGGCGAGCCCTATACGCAATCGCTGCCGGAAGGCGCTTATCATAATCAATGGTGGATCGAAGACCCGCGCTCGCGTGCGCTTTACGCGCGTGGAGTCTTCGGCCAGATGATCTATGTGAACTGGGATTACAACATGGTCGCGGTGAAGCTCTCGAGCTGGCCTGATTTCCTCAATACCCAATTCAGCATCGCCACACAAAAGGCGCTGCATGTCATCGGAAGGCATCTTGCATGAACCCGCTCGAGACTGTGATCGCCAAGCATCAGTTGCGCCACGCTGGCGTTTCTCCGGCGCGGGCGCGGAATGTGGTGCTGCTCATCCATGGCCGCGGCGCCACGGCAGAGAGCATTCTTCCTCTGGGTGATGCCATCGCCATGCCGGAGCTTTGCTATCTGGCGCCGCAGGCCGAGCGTCATACGTGGTACCCGCAGAGTTTCATGGCACCCACGGCGGCGAACGAGCCTTTTCTTTCCAATGCCCTTGCCCGAATATCCGTGATCATGAGCGATATCATGTCATCAGGCATCGAAGCCCGCCGCCTGGCGGTTATCGGCTTCAGCCAGGGCGCCTGCCTTGCCAGTGAAACCGTGCTGCGCAACCCGGCTCCCTATGGCTTCATCGGTGTTTTGAGCGGCGGGGC
>JBEIDW010000037.1:0-21859 GCA_040383265.1 Hyphomicrobiales bacterium | reverse complement strand
GAATTCCAGCGTTTCAAACATCATCCGCTCATCAAGGATGTGTTGGAAGGCGGGCGGCGCATTGCCTATGGCGCGCGCGCCATCACCGAAGGCGGGTTCCAGTCCGTGCCGAAGCTCTATTTCCCGGGGGGTGCCCTGATCGGCTGCTCGGCGGGCTTCGTCAACGTGCCGCGCATCAAGGGCTCCCACAACGCGATGAAGACCGGCATGATGGCCGCCGAGGCCGCAGTCAAGGCGCTTGAGGCCGGGCGCTCGGGCGATGAGCTTCGCGAATATGAAGACGCCTATGAGAGCAGCTGGGTCTATCAGGACCTGAAGCGGGTGAAGAACGTCAAGCCCATGTGGTCGAAGCTCGGCCTTGTGGGAGGCCTGGCGCTGGGCGGACTCGACATGTGGATGAACCAGCTCTTCGGCGTCGGCTTTGGCACATGGAAGCATGGCAAGCCGGACCATGCGACGCTGAAGCCTGCCTCCGAATCGAAGCCCATCGATTACCCCAAGCCCGATGGCGTCATTTCCTTCGACCGGCTGACGAATGTTGCCTTCTCTGCCACCAACCATGAGGAAGACCAGAAGGTTCACCTGCGCCTGAAGGATGCAGATGTGCCAGTGCGCGAGAACCTGCCGCGCTTCAATGAGCCCGCGCAGCGCTATTGCCCGGCGGGCGTTTATGAAGTGGTGATGGAGGAGGGCAAGCCGCCGCGCTTCCAGATCAACCATCAGAACTGCGTGCACTGCAAGACCTGCGACATCAAGGACCCTGCCCAGAACATCAACTGGGTGGTGCCGCAGGGTGGCGAAGGCCCCAATTACCCGAACATGTAAGGGGGCGCTGCAAATCCTCCTGTCAATCCGGGGGATTGCAGCGATCCCAAAAACACCTCATTTTGCGGGGAAGACTCGAAGCACATCGCAGGCGGCACGGGGCCGACTGCCATTTGACATGGATGAAGATGACGGGATTCCTCCTTCGCGCCGCTTTGACCGGACTGTTCCTTGCGCCGCTGTCTGCAGGGGCTGCGCTGGCTTATGAACAGGCTGGGCTCTCTCCTTCGGGAAGTTATCTGGCTGGCCGTTCGGCCGCGAAGCTGCGCGATAATGACATCGCCTCTGATTATCTGACTGGTACGCTGAAGGCGGATGAAGGCAACCCCGTCCTTACCGAGAAGGTCTTTCTGCTCGAACTCTCCGAGGGCAATCTTCCGGAGGCTGAGAACTATGCCCGCGAGGTGCTGAAATTCAACAGCCAGCAACGCATGGCCCGCATCGTTCTGGGAATCGAGGCGTTCCGCGCCAAGCGTTATCAGGATGCCCGCAAGAATCTGGAGCAGGCGGCCTATACCCCGGTGGGCGAACTCACCTCCTGGCTGCTGATCGCCTGGTCCTATGCCGGCGAGGGCAATCTGAACGAGGCACTCACTGCGCTTGACCGTCTTGACAGCAATGAGAGCTTCTCCAGCTTCAAGGCGCTGCATGCTGCAATGATCGCCGACTATCTTGGCAACTCCATGCGGGCTGAAGCCTCCTACCGCCGCGCCTATGAGGAAACCGGCAATGCGCTGCGCGTCGTGCAGGCGTATGGCAATTTCCTGGAACGCAACGGGCGAGTGGCGGACGCGCAGAAAATCTACCGCTCGTTCCTCGAAAATGACGACAATCCACTGATCGAGCGTGCGCTTGAAGACAGCCTCAGGAACCAGAAGCCGCAGCCTTTCATCGGTTCGGCGGGGGCGGGTGCTGCGGAAGCCATGTTCTCGCTTGCCACCTCGATGACCGATGAGCAGACCATCGACATCGCGCTGCTCTATACGCAGCTGGCGCTGAGCTTCAACGCCGACCTGCCGGTGACCTACACCCTGCTGGGCGACACCTACGAAGACATGAAACGTTACGAAAAGGCGATCGCGGCCTATGAGAAGGTACCTGCATCCTCGCCACTGCGCGCCAATGCCGACTTGGAAATCGCCGTCTCCCTGCAGCGACTGGAGCGCAAGGACGAGGCGCTCGCCAGGCTGAAGGGCGTGATCGCCCGCGATCCAAAGAATTTCGATGCCATCGTGACGCTCGGCAACATCTATCGCAGCAACGAGGATTTCGCCAACGCTGCCAAGACCTATGATGATGCCATCGCGCTGATCGCAGGGGCAGATGAGGGGCGCTGGCGCGTCTATTATTTCGATGGCATTGCGCATGAGCGGCTGAAGCAATGGGATATCGCTGAACAGCGCTTCCGCCGCGCGCTGGAACTCTCACCCAATGAGCCAAGCGTGCTGAATTATCTCGGCTATTCGATGATCGAGAAGAACATCAACCTCACTGAGGCGCTCGGCATGGTGAAGAAGGCCGTGGAGCTGAGGCCCAATGACGGCTACATCATCGACAGTCTTGGCTGGGCCTATTACCAGCTTGGCGATTATGAGCAGGCCGTCATCAACATCGAGCGGGCCGTCGAGTTGCTGCCTGCCGACCCGACCATTGCGGATCATCTGGGCGATGCTTACTGGCGCGTCGGGCGCAAGCTCGAGGCGAAGTTCCAGTGGCAGCACGCCATTGACAACAAGCCCGAGCCGGAAGACCTGAAGCGCATTCAGGAGAAGATGGAAAAGGGCCTGCCTGACATTCCCCCGGTGAAGCCGGCGCAGTCCACCACAGGCCAGAGCAACGGCTGACGCGCAAGGTGGCGGCGTTCTCGGTCTTCGCGCCCGCAAAGGTCAATCTCGCGCTCCATGTGCTGGGCCGCCGGGATGATGGCTACCATGATCTCGATTCGCTGGTGGCCTTCGCCGATGTGGGCGACTGGTTGCACTTCACGCCGTCCAGCCAGTTCGCCATCACCGCCGAAGGGCCCTTCGCAGCAGCCTTGCCGCATGCTTCCGGCAACATCATCGCAAAGGCCTGGGATGCTGTTTCGGTGATCGCCGCTCAACGCGGCGTCGCGCTTTCGCCTGTGGCGGTGCATCTGGTGAAGAACTTGCCGGTGTCATCAGGCATCGGCGGTGGCTCTGCCAATGCCGCAGCGGCGATCAAGGGCTTTCTGAAAATCGCCGGCATAGCTGAGCGTGATCCGGAAATCATGGCGGCGGCCCTCGCCATCGGCGCTGATGTGCCGGTGTGCCTGACGGGCCGCGCCTGCCGCATGCGGGGCGTGGGTGAGGTCATCACGCCGATTGATCATTTCGCGCCACATCACGCGCTTCTGGTGAATCCCCTGGTGGAGGTGTCAACACCACAGGTGTTCGGTGCGCTTGGCCTTGCACGGGGCGAGAGATTCGGCGCGGTGATCGGCGATGAGCGCGATGCCGCGTTTTGGCGGAACGATCTCGCCGCTCCCGCCATTCGTCTTGCCCCGGTGATCGGTGACGTGCTGAGGCGGCTTGGCACAGCGCCCGGCGTCACGCGCGCCTTCATGTCCGGCTCCGGCGCGACTTGTGTGGCGCTGTGCGAGGAGAAGGCCGATCCTGGCCGGTTCGACCTTGAGGCATCCTGGTGGCGGGCCCCGGCCACGCTGTGCTGAACGGCTCAGTAGGCGCGCGATACGCAGAAATCGACGGCTTCGAGCAGCGCGTCCTTGAGGCCTGATGCGGGGAAGATCGCCAGCGCATCGCGCGCGATGTCGCCATAGTGATTGGCGCGGTCGATCGTGTCGGTCAGGGCGCCGTGGCGGTCCATCAGCTTGCGGGCATAGGCGAAGTCATCCGCCGTCTGGTTGCCTTCTTCCATCGTGCGCTTCCAGAAATTCCGCTCTTCCGTGGCCCCCCGCCGGTAGGAGAGAACCACGGGCAGGGTGATCTTGCGCTCACGGAAATCATCGCCCACGCCTTTGCCGAGCTTGTCGGTGGAGCCGGAATAATCAAGCGCATCGTCGATCAGCTGGAAGGCTATTCCGAGATTGCGGCCATAGGATTCGAGAGCCGCCTGTTCGCTGTGCGGGCGGTTGGCAACCACCGCGCCGACCTCGGCCGCCGCGGCGAAGAGCGCCGCCGTCTTGGCTACGATCACCTCCATGTAGGCGTCCTCCGTGGTGGAGGTATCCTGCGAGACCGAGAGCTGCAGCACCTCGCCCTCGGCAATGGTGCAGGCGGCAGCGGAGAGGATGCGCAACGCTTCGAGCGAGCCTGTTTCCACCATCATGCGGAAAGACTGGCCGAGAAGATAATCACCCACCAGAACGCTCGCCTGATTGCCCCAGATGACGCGGGCTGCCTGCTTGCCGCGCCTGAGGTCGCTTTCGTCCACCACGTCGTCATGCAGCAAGGTGGCGGTGTGCATGAACTCGACGGAGGTGGCGAGTTTCAGATGGTCGTCGCCAGCATAGCCGCACAGCCTTGCGCCCGCGAGGGTGAGCATCGGGCGGATGCGCTTGCCGCCGGAATTGATGAGATGATTGGCGATCTCCGGAATGAGCTCAACGTGGCTGCGGGCATGCGCAAGGATCGATTCATTGACCCGTTCCATGTCAGCGCTGGTGAGCTTCACCAGCGGCTCGATCGAGGCCCGCTTCTTGTTGCCCGCTCCATCGAGCGGAATGACGACTCCCATGGAGGAACCACCTTCACTATCTTGTCTGCTGCCATCCCTTAAAGCACAGCTGGGTGGTGAGGCCAATATCGCCCTTTGCCCGGGCTTGCGGCGGATGGCGATTGACGCCAAGCTTCCCCGCCATGGAAGAACTGTTGCGCAGCAATGACCCGGTCTACCTCTCCTTTGTCTGCCATGTGCTGGACGAGGAGGGCATAAGTTTCCTGAGGCTTGATGAACACATGAGCGCGCTCGAAGGATCGATCGGCGCCATTGCACGCCGCATCCTCGTGCCGTCCGATGAGCTGTTGCGGGCAAAACTGGCGCTTGGTAAGGCTCACGCAGATCTATCCCTGCACACTGGGCGCGATTTCGATGCGTGATTCTCCCCATTCCGAGGCGTTGATGTCTCCTGCAGCAGGCTTGCCGGCCACGCTGACGGAAGATGGATTTCTTGACGGGCGGTTGCGCATCCTGCAGCCCGAGAAGGGCTTCCGCGCCGGGATCGATTCGGTTTTCCTTGCGGCCAGCATTCCCTGCGGCGCAGGCGAATCCGTGTTCGAGGTGGGCATGGGCACGGGGGTTGCGGCGCTGTGCCTTCTCGCACGCCAGCCGACCGTTCACCTGACGGGCATCGAGATCGCCGGGCGCTATGCCATGCTGGCGGAGGAGAATGCCAGGCGCAACGGCTTCGCTGCGCATTTTAGGGTCATCCATGCCGATGTGAAGGATGCGCTGCGCAAGGATGCCGCCAACATGCCGGCACCCGGAACCTTCAGCCATGCCATGGCCAACCCGCCCTATTTCGAGGAGGGCAGCGTCACCTCCTCCCCGCACATCCTCAAGGCACAGGCCCATGCCTTTGGTGCCGAGGATCTGAAACTCTGGGTGAAACTCGCGCACAGCGTTGTGGTGCCGCGCGGCACCATGACCATCATTCACCGGGCGGAAAGCCTAGGCAAGTTGCTGGCCGCCATGGATGGCCGCTTCGGAGACCTGCGCGTGGCGCCGCTCTATCCGCGCCGGGGCACGCCAGCCTCCCGCGTGATCGTGCAGGGGGTGAAGGATTCGAAGGCCCCGCTGCGCATTCTCCCCGGCCTTGCGCTGCATGAGGAGGGCACCCGTTTTACGCCAGAAGCCGAGGACATCCTGCGCGATGGCGTGGCTTGGAGCTTGCGCTGAAACCTCCTCCCCTTGCGGGCGGCACCGGCCATACCCACTCATAATGCCCGGGGTGTAAAACACCCCGGATCTGTGTGCAAATCACTGAAGTGCTTGAATTTTTACCTGAACTCTCGAAACGCGTGCATTCTGATCCCGTTTCTGCTTATGATCGCGTTCTGTCTCAGGGGTCACTGGAGGATCCGATGGTTGTGTTGAAGCTGTTGTTTCTCGTCGCCGCGGCCGTGCTGTCGGTCTTGGCATTCCGGTTCATCATGCGCGAGATGCAGGCGGTGAAGGTAAAGGCCCGCGCCCGCCACACACAGGATGCCCGTCGGCTTCGCCGCTTGCGCCAGGATCCGCGCACGGGTGTCTATTATCCGGAAGAGTGATGACGGCGGCTCTTTGCTGCGCCGCACATGGTTTTCCTTGACGCTCCCTAGGGGTGCCGCATAGGGTCCGCCCGCTTTTCGAGGCGGACACAATGGCACTCAATCCCACCAAATCCTTTCAGGACCTGATCCTCACGCTTCACCAGTATTGGGGCGAGAAGGGCTGCGTCATTTTGCAGCCCTATGACATGGAAGTGGGCGCTGGCACCTTCCACCCGGCCACCACGCTGCGTTCGGTGGGGCCAAGGCCGTGGGCTGCCGCTTATGTCCAGCCCTCGCGCCGCCCGAAGGATGGCCGCTACGGCGAGAACCCAAATCGCCTGCAGCACTATTATCAGTATCAGGTGATCATCAAGCCCTCGCCGCCGAACCTTCAGGAGCTTTATCTGGGCTCGCTTGAGGCCATCGGCATCGACCGCTCCCTGCATGACATCCGCTTCGTGGAAGATGACTGGGAAAGCCCGACGCTGGGCGCCTGGGGGCTAGGCTGGGAAGTCTGGTGCGATGGCATGGAAGTCTCGCAGTTCACGTATTTTCAGCAGGTCGGCGGCCTCGACTGTTCGCCCGTCTCGGGCGAGCTCACCTACGGGCTTGAACGCCTCGCCATGTATGTGCAAGGCGTGGACAATGTCTACGACCTGAACTTCAACGGCCAGGACGGGGCCAAGCGCATCTCCTATGGCGATGTCTTCCTGCAGGCTGAACAGGAGTATTCGCGCTTCAACTTCGAGCACGCCAATACGCAAGCGTTGCTCCAGCACTTCATTGACGCCGAGACCGAGTGCAAGGCGCTGCTGGCGGCGGGCTCGAAGGATGGCCGCCACGAACTGGCGCTTCCCGCTTACGACCAGTGTATCAAGGCATCTCACACCTTCAACCTGCTCGATGCGCGCGGCGTCATCTCCGTCACCGAGCGGCAAGCCTATATTCTCCGCGTCCGCGAACTGGCCAAGGGCTGCTGCGAAGCCTGGAGCCGCACGGCGGGTGGCGGCGCTGTTTGATCTGAATAGCGAACCAACGGCAACCAAACACAAGGAACAGAATATGTCGGATCCCGTCATCGCCCAGAAGTCGCCCATGCCCATCGAGGTTGAGGCCGGCAAGGATTACTGGTGGTGCTCCTGCGGCCAGTCGAAGAACCAGCCGTTCTGCGATGGATCGCACAAGGGCACGTCCTACACGCCCCTGAAGTGGACGGCCGAAGCCTCTGGCCGCAAGTTCTTCTGCGCCTGCAAGCACACCAAGACCCCGCCCTTCTGCGATGGCGCGCACAAGGCGCTCTGATCCCTTCTGACACTGACGACCCAAGGCCCCGCCGGAGTGCCCCGATGCCCGAATTGCTGATCGAACTGTTTTCCGAGGAAATCCCCGCCCGCATGCAGCAGAAGGCGGCGGACGACCTTCGTCAGATGGTGACGAATGCACTGGTGGAAGCGGGCCTCACCTATGAGGGCGCACAGGCGCATGGCGGCGCGCGCCGCCTCGTGCTGTCAGTTGAAGGGTTGGATGCCAAGGCGGCCGATGTGGCGGAAGAGCGTAAAGGTCCGCGCGTCGATGCGCCCCAGCCCGCCATTGACGGATTCCTCAAATCGACCGGACTGCCGCTCGATCAGTTGACGGTGCAGGATGACAAGAAGGGTCAGTTCTACATGGCCGTCATCCGCAAGCCCGGCCGCGCGGCATCTGAGATCATTGCCGAGGTGGTGCCCGACACAATCCGCAAGTTTCCCTGGCCCAAGTCCATGCGCTGGGGCTCTGGGACCTTGCGCTGGGTGCGCCCGCTGCATTCCATCGTCTGCACCTTTGATGGCGAAGTTGTCCCCTTCGAGATCGAAGGCATCACGAGCGGCCACACGACGCGCGGCCACCGCTTCATGGGATCGCAGCACATCGATGTCCGCCGCTTCGAGGATTACGCGCTGAAGCTCGCGCGTGAGTTCGTGCTGGTTGATGCGCATGCGCGCGCCGAGACGATCCGCACGGAAGCGCGCAACCTGTCCTTTGCGCAGGGTCTTGAACTGATTGAGGACGAAGGCTTGCTCAAGGAAACCGCAGGCCTCGTGGAATGGCCGGTGGTGCTGATGGGCAGCTTCGATGAAAGCTTTCTCGCCGTGCCGCCGGAGGTGATCGCCACCTCGATCAAGACCCACCAAAAGTGCTTCGCGCTCCGCAACGCCATGACGGGCCGTCTGGCGAACCGCTACCTGTTGGTGTCGAATCTGGTCGCCAGGGATGGCGGCAAGACCATCATCGAAGGCAACAACAAGGTGATCGCGGCCAGGCTTTCGGATGCCAAGTTTTTCTGGGATCTGGACCGCAAGGTGAAGCTGGAGGACTGGGCCAAGAAGCTCGACGCCATCACTTTCCATGCGAAGCTCGGTTCGCAGGGGCAGCGCGTTCAGCGCATCGAAAGGCTGGCGGGCGACATCGCCGCCATCATCGGAGCGGATGTCAACAAAGCCAGGCAGGCTGCAAGGCGTTCCAAGGCGGATCTCGTCACCGGTATGGTTGGCGAGTTCCCCGAACTGCAAGGCCTGATGGGCCGCTATTACGCGCTGGACCAGGGCCATGATCCGGAGGTGGCCGACGCCATCCGTGATCACTACAAGCCGCTCGGTCCCACCGATACGATTCCTGTTTCGGGCGTAGGCCAGGCCGTGGCGCTGGCCGACAAGCTCGACACGCTCACCGGCTTCTGGTCCATCGATGAAAAGCCCACAGGCTCGAAGGACCCTTACGCGCTCCGCCGCGCGGCGCTGGGTGTGATCCGCATCATTCTCGATAAGGGCCTGCGCCTGCCGCTTTCCTTCTGCGGCAATGATCTTCTCGCCTTCTTCGCCGACCGGCTGAAGGTATACCTGAAAGAGCAGGGCGCGCGGCATGACCTGATCGACGCTGTCTTCGCGCTTGGCAATCAGGACGATCTCGTGATGATCGTGAAGCGTGTCGATGCGCTGTCGAAGTTCCTCGACACCGATGACGGCAAGAACCTTCTCGCCGGCGTCAAGCGCGCCTCCAACATCCTCCGCATCGAAGAGAAGAAGGATGGCCGCAGCTTCTCAGGTGCTGTCGAGATCAACCACCTGATCAAGGGCGAGGAGAAGGCGCTGCATCAGGCCATCAATCAGGCGGTGAGTGCGGCACGCCGTGCGGTGGAGGCCGAGGATTTCGAAGCCGCCATGACGGCCATCGCCAGATTGCGCGTGCCCGTTGATGCCTTCTTCGAGCATGTGACGGTGAACGACAAGGACCCGGCCTTCCGCGAAAACCGCCTGAAGCTTCTGAACCGCATCCGCGAGGCGACGGCTGAAGTAGCGGATTTCTCCAGGATCGAAGGCTGACAAGCCTCGCCGCCTATCCTGCTTTTCCCGCATCATAAGTTTTGCTAAGTTACCTCTCAACAGAGTTGGGAGGTCGTGTCATGAACGTATCACGCGCTGCACACGTTGTTTTTTCTATGGGCCGTCTTGCAGTGCTTGGCGTTGTGGGGTTGGCGTTTTTGGCTTTAGCTGCTCCCACCGCCATGCAGGCGTCTGAAACCGCGGGCTTCTACAAGAAGTGGGCCTGGTTCGAGAACACCTACTGGATCGTACCTCCTGAGGGCGTCTATTCAGTCTTCCAGATCGCGGAGAACAACAGCTTCGTCGTTGACCGCGGCCAGACGGTGTTTCACATCACGGACTATTTCAATGGCTATTTCACTGGCGCTGTCGTGGTGAAGCTGACCAAGGCCCAGTACACGAGCTGCCAGTTCGTGCTCGGTCAGGTGACGCCTGAGGGTCGGGTGTTCATGACAATGTACAATGCCGAAGAAGGCTCGGAGGATTACGGCGCCGTTGTGAACTATCCCGTCGGGCAGATGGTGATGCGGGCCGGGGAGTGGACCATGGTCAACCAGATGACCAGCAAGACTGAGGATGGCACCCTGAGCCATTGGGCCTTCATGGTGCAATCGAAGCGTGGCAGCGCTTCTTTCAAGAAGCTTCCCTTCGCCAAGGTTTCCATCCCGGAGTTCATGTCCAGTTGTCCGAAGGGCCCGAAGATCAGGAATGCCTTTGAGTGAGGTGACAGGCGAAGCTGCGCCTGGACAGGGCGGGCTGTTCCATGGTCGGGGCTGAGCGCAGTTGCCTCTCCCATGCGGGGCGCGGGCGTAGGATGCAGCAGCGGTTGTCGGCCATGCGCCAATTGCACCACACCCCTTCGCGGACCAGCCAAATGGCGTTTTGACCGAACGGGGCGCGGGGGCTAGGGATAGAGGATGAGCACCGCTACCTATACGCCCGACAGCCGTTATTCCTGGTTCCGCCTCTTTATCTCGCTTATCCTTGCGGTGGTGGGGGGCATCGGTCTGTGGCTGGCGGTGGTTGTGCTGCCGACCATTCAGGCCGAATTCGGGGTGGACCGCGCCGGGGCGTCGCTGCCTTACACCGCCACCTTCATCGGCTTCGCAGCGGGCGGCTTCGTGATGGGCCGCATGGCGGACCGCTTCGGCATTACCGTGCCCATTTCGATTGCGGCGGTGGCGCTGGGGCTCGGCTTCTTCCTTGCGGCGCTCTCACAGAGTTACTGGCAGTTCGTCGCGGCGCAGGCGGTGCTGATCGGCTTTCTCGGCAGTGCCGCAACTTTTGGTCCGCTGGTGGCTGATACGTCGCAATGGTTCCTGAGGCGACGGGGCATTGCGGTCGCCATCGTGGCGAGCGGCAATTACATCGCCGGCACAATCTGGCCGCCCTTCATGCAGGCCGCGGTCCAGACCTATGGCTGGCGCGCCACCTACATGGCGATCGGCCTGATCTGCGTGGTGGTAATGCTGCCGCTCGCCCAGTTCCTGAAGAAGCGCCCGCATTTCGACGATACTGCCAGCCCCGCAAACCGTGGCGGCGCCAAGGGGCTTCTGCCCCGCCACCCGTTGCTGTTTCCAGCCTTGGTGCTGGCGGGCCTTGCCTGCTGTGTCGCCATGTCCATGCCGCAGGTTCACATCGTCGCCTATTGCGCCGATCTGGGTTACGGCCCGGCGCGCGGGGCGGAGATGCTCTCCCTCATGCTGGGCTTCGGCGTGCTGAGCCGGCTCGTCTCGGGTGTCATCGCCGACAAGCTGGGTGGCCTTACAACGCTGATCGCCGGCTCCGCCCTGCAAATGCTGGCGCTGTTGTTCTACATTCCCTTCGATGGGCTGATGTCGCTTTACATTGTTTCAGCCATCTTCGGCCTGTCGCAGGGCGGCATCGTGCCGAGTTATGCCCTGATCATCCGTGACCATTTTCCGGCGCGCGAGGCAGGCAACCGGATCAGCACCGTGTTGACGGCCACCGTGCTCGGCATGGCGCTGGGCGGCTGGATGTCCGGCGAAATCTATGACTGGACCGGCTCCTACACCATGGCCTTCCTCAATGGCGTGGCGTGGAATGTTCTGAACCTCTCGATCGCGCTGTGGATCCTCTTTGTGCGCGCGCCGCGGGCGCCACGGACTGCTGCCGCAGCCTGACATCCGGCTGGGAACTTTGGATGAACCGCCGCCGTTGCCGGAGCGGCAGGGGAATGTTGCAAATGCGATATTGCATTGCACGATCCTGCCAACTGTGGTTACTTTTTGAGCGGGCCGCCGCCCGCTACCCCGACTGAACGTACGATTAAATGGGAAGATTCTGTCATGGCGGCTGATTGCCCGAAATATGTCTATCGCTTCGGTGGCGGTGTGGCGGAAGGCGGCTCGGTCATGAAGGCGCTGCTGGGCGGCAAGGGTGCCAACCTGGCGGAAATGGCCAATCTCGGCCTTCCCGTTCCGCCGGGTTTCACGATTACGACTGAGGTTTGCACAGCCTACTTTGCCAACGCACGGGCCTTTCCCGAAGGACTGGAGGCACAGGTGGCTGCTGCGATGTCCGCCGTAGAGGCAATCGTGGGGGCGGCGTTCGGTGATCCCGGTAATCCGCTGCTCGTGTCGGTGCGCTCGGGTGCGCGCGCCTCGATGCCGGGCATGATGGACACGGTGCTGAACCTCGGCCTCAATGACCAAACCGTGGAGGGCCTCGCCAAAAGGTCAGGCGACAGGCGCTTCGCCTTCGACAGCTACCGCCGCTTCATTTCCATGTATTCCCACGTGGTGCTGGGCGTGGATCACGCCGAGTTTGAGGACATTCTCGGTGGCTTCAAGGAGCAGCGCGACTATACGCTCGACACAGAGGTCACGGCGGATGAATGGCCGGGCCTCATCGCGCGCTACAAGGAGTTGGTGAAGGACTCCACCGGGAAGTCCTTTCCGCAGGAGGTTCAACAGCAGATCTGGGGCGCCATCGGTGCGGTGTTCAAGTCCTGGAGCGGGGCGCGCGCCATCACGTATCGGCGGCTCAACAACATTCCCGACGATTGGGGCACTGCGGTCAATGTGCAGGCCATGGTGTTTGGCAACAGGGGCGACACCTCGGCCACCGGCGTGGCGTTCACCCGCAACCCATCGAGTGGCGTGAAGGAGCTTTACGGCGAGTTTCTCGTCAATGCGCAGGGCGAGGATGTGGTGGCGGGCCTGCGCACGCCACAGAACATCACCGAGAAAGCCCGCATCGAGGCAAGCTCCGAAGCCCCGTCGCTTGAGGCGCTCATGCCTGAAATATTCCGTGAGCTGAGGAAAAATTTTGATCTCCTCGAGGCTCATTACCGGGACATGCAGGACATGGAGTTCACCATTGAGAATGGCCGGCTCTGGATGCTGCAGACCCGCACCGGAAAGCGCACGGCCAAAGCGGCGTTGAAGATCGCGGTGGAGATGGTGGCCGAGGGGCTGATCACCCGGGAACAGGCTGTCATGCGCATTGATCCCGCCTCGCTCGATCAGTTGCTGCACCCAACGCTTGATCCCAAGGCAAGGCGCGAGGTGATTGCCACTGGCCTTCCGGCCTCGCCCGGCGCGGCTTCTGGCGAGATCGTGTTCGATGCCGATGAGGCTGAGCGCCTCAAGATGCTCAACCGCCGGGTCATCCTGGTGAGGATCGAGACCAGCCCCGAGGATATTCACGGCATGCACGCCGCCGAGGGCATCTTGACGACCCGCGGCGGCATGACCTCGCACGCGGCCGTCGTGGCGCGCGGCATGGGCAAGCCCTGCGTGTCGGGTGCCGGCACACTGCGCATCGATTACCAGTCAGGCACCATCACGGTCATGGGCGTCCAACTCCGGAAGGGCGATGTCATCACCATCGACGGCTCGTCTGGGCAGGTGATGAAGGGGGAGGTCGCGACCATACAGCCCGAGCTTTCAGGTGATTTCGCCACGCTCATGGCCTGGGCTGATGGCATTCGCCGCATGGGGGTGAGGGCCAATGCCGAAACCCCGCGCGATGCCAGGGCGGCGCGTGATTTCGGTGCGGAAGGAATCGGCCTGTGCCGAACCGAGCACATGTTTTTCGACTCGGACCGCATTCTCGCAGTGCGCGAGATGATCCTGGCGGACAAGGTTGAAGCCCGCCGCACGGCGCTGGCCAAGCTGCTGCCCATGCAGCGGCAGGACTTCATAGAACTGTTTGTGATCATGGCTGGCCTGCCGGTGACGATCCGCTTGCTTGACCCGCCGTTGCATGAGTTCCTGCCGCAGGCTGACCATGAAATCGACGAAGTGGCCGAGGAGATGCGGGCCAACCCTGACACGCTGCGCACCCGTGTCGCCGAACTCAAGGAGTTCAACCCCATGCTGGGCCATCGCGGCGTGCGCCTGCTGATTTCCTATCCGGAAGTCGCCGAGATGCAGTCGCGGGCCATATTCGAGGCGGCCACAGAGGTGGCGCGGCGCACCGGCCGGGCCCCCATCCCGGAAGTGATGGTGCCGCTCGTCGCGTCCCGCAACGAGTTGGACCGGGTAAAGGAACGCATCGTCGCCGTGGCAGAGCAGGTGGCGAAGGAGACGGGGGTCGCGATCGAGTATTCGGTGGGCACCATGATCGAATTGCCGCGCGCCGCACTCAGGGCTGCCGAAATTGCCCAGTCTGCAGACTTCTTCTCCTTCGGCACCAATGACCTGACCCAGACCACCTTCGGTATCAGCCGTGACGATGCGGCACGCTTCATTGGCGAGTACACGGCAAAGGGTGTGTTCAAAACGGATCCGTTCATCTCGCTTGATATCGAAGGGGTGGGTGAGCTGGTGCGCATCGGCACTGAACGGGGGCGCGGGGTGAAGCCGGGTCTCAAGGCCGGAATTTGCGGCGAGCATGGCGGTGACCCGGCGTCGATCGCCTTCTGCGAGACCGTCAAACTTGACTATGTGTCATGTTCGCCCTTCCGCGTGCCCATTGCCAGGCTAGCGGCGGCTCAGGCAAGTCTTTCAAATAGTTGAAAAAAATCGAATTGGGGCAGGGTGTTAACCAGATCTTCACCCTGCCGCGTTTCCGGCGGAAAAATGGCCACTTCGGGTTGCTGGGATGGTTAACCTATGTTAAACGGGCCCTTCATAGACGACCGCGCTTTAACAGTGCCGCAAGAATTCGCGGCCCACGGTATGTCGAGGGGAAGTGAAAAAAACAACGCGCAAAGCAGGGCCTGTCGGCTTCTGGAACATCGATGGAAAAGCCACCCAGGAGAAGCGCAGCTCTCTTGTGAAAGCCGTACCAATGCTTGCAGGCGGATCTTTGCTGGTGCTGGCCTTCGCTTTTGCGGGCCACTACATGGGCCGCAATGCTGAGGCGCACAATGCCGGGCCCACCGCCGTTCTCGAGCCTTTGTCCTCCCCGTCATCCAATATTTTGGCCAAGGGCTCACTCGTTCCGGGTGACTCCGGTCTTGAGGTCGCAAGCAAGACCTCGATGATCTCCATCAGCCTTTACAGCTCTCAGGTTGCTGCCTCCGGCAAGGGAGACTTTGTCGAGACCAAGCGTGTGATTGCCACCGAGCAGACGGTTCGCATCGTTCCGGCTTCGGTGAACCTCCGCGGGTCTGATACCGGTGAGCTCGTGGAAAAGAAGGTCGTGCTTGCGCCGCCTCCGTCCAAGGTCGAGCAGGTCATGAAGATGAAGCGCGTGGCCAAGGCCGAGCGCAAGCCGAGGGACCCGGCGGCGCAAAAGGCCATCGCCCAGCGCCGCCTACAACAAGCTGAAGAAAACTGTCTCGCCCGCGCTGTCTATTTCGAAGCCCGTTCCGAATCGGAGCTCGGCCAGCTCGCGGTTGCGAAGGTCATTCTCAACCGCGTGAAGGACCCGGAATATCCGAACACCATCTGTGGTGTCGTCTATCAGGGTTCGGGCCGCCGCAATGCGTGCCAGTTCTCCTTCGCCTGTGACGGCCTGCCGGATGATGTGCGCAGTGCCACGTCATGGTCCAAGGCCAAGCGCGTGGCCCACAAAGCAATTGCCGGTGATGCACAGATGTCGGTCATCGCCACCGCTACCAACTACCACGCTGACTATGTCAATCCGAAGTGGGCCAAGAGCATGAGAAAGCTCGTGAAGATCGGCCGGCACATTTTCTATTCGGACGATTCGTGAGTTGCCAGCATGTCTGGTCTTTGAAGGGCGCCGGAAGGCGCCCTTTTTGTTTGGCCCATTCCTGCGCTAGAATTAACCAATATGGAGGAGCGTCATGGCGTGGAAGGAAAGCTCAGGCACGGCCTGGACCTGGTATGAGGGCAAGTGGCATCACGGAAATCCGCTGGTGATGGGCACCATGACCCATGCGCCCTGGCTCGGGTCCTGCGTGTTTGACGGAGCGCGGGCCTTCGAGGGGGTTACCCCGGATCTTGACAGGCATTGCCAGCGCATCGTGCGCTCGGCGGAAAGCTTCAGCCTCAAGGTCTCATTGAGCGCTGGCGAGATTGAGGAACTGATCCGCGAGGGCATCGCCAAATTCCCGAAGGGTGCTGAACTCTATCTCCGGCCGATGTTCTGGGCGGAAGACGGCTTTGTGGATGTTGACCCTGAGTCGACACAATTCTCCGTGTCGGTTTATGATGCGCCCCTGCCCAAACCCGTGGGCTTTTCCGTCACCTGTTCGCCGTTCCGACGCCCCTCCATCGAATTCGCGCCGACGGATGCGAAGGCAGCCTGTCATTACCCGAACTCGGCCCGCGCCATCCGTGAGGCAAAGTCGCGTGGCTTCGACAATGCGGTCATGCTCGATGCGCTGGGCCATGTGTCCGAACTCGCCACTGCCAATATCTGGTACGCGAAGGACGGTGAGGCCCACACGCCGGTGCCGAATGGCACCTTCCTCAATGGTGTCACCCGCCAGCGCGTCATCAGCTTGCTGCGCGGGGCGGGCCTCAAGGTGCATGAGCGGCCGTTGCGCTGGGCTGAGTTCCTGGAGGCTGACGAGGTGTTCTCCACTGGCAACTGGGCCAAGGTTGCGCCCATTACCCGGGTTGAGCAGAAAACTCTGCAGCCCGGCCCGGTGATGCAGACGGCGCGTGACCTGTACTGGGCCTTTGCCCACAGTGGGCATTGAGGCCGCTACCCCTTGCGGAAGGGGCGGGGAACAGCTATATGCCGTCCAACTTAGGTTCACTCACATAGCCACGAAAGTGGAGATCGCGAGTGGGTCCCGGTCCCGGGGCCCGCTTTTTTTGTTGCCTGAAAGGGCTCTCGATGACGACCGAAACCGAAACCAGACTGGCCCGCGAGACGGGCCCCGCGCAGCGGGTGGCGGCACTGGCCGAACCTGTGCTGGGAGAGATGGGATTCCGGCTCGTGCGTGTGCGCATGAGTGGTCCGACCCTGCAGATCATGGCCGAGCGCCCTGACGGCACTTTCACCATCGATGATTGCGAGGCGGTGAGCCGCGCTCTCTCCCCGATCCTCGATGTCGAGGATGTCGTCTCATCGCGCTATCACCTCGAAGTCTCATCCCCCGGAATTGACCGGCCGCTGGTGCGCCCGTCCGATTTCGAGGCGTGGGCTGGACATGAGGTGAAGGTGGAGATGGCGGTGCCGGTGGCGGGCCGCAAGCGTTTCAAGGGCAATCTCGAAGGCTACACGGATGGCGAGGTCCGCCTGTTCATCGAGAACCCGGAAGGGGCTTCGAAGGAGCCGGTGCTGATTGGCGTTCCCTTCGCCGACATCAACGAGGCGAAGCTCGTCCTGACGGATGAATTGATCGAAGCGGCAAGGAGCCGCCTGCCTGCCAAGGGCTATGGCGACGGCGCCGAGATCGACGAAGACCAGATTTCGCAAGAGAGGAGCGAAGACAATGGCTGATTATGGCGTAAGCGCGAACCGGCTCGAACTCCTGCAGATCGCCGATGCGGTGGCGCGTGAGAAGTCGATCGACAAGTCTGTCGTGCTGCAAGCGATGGAAGAGGCGATCCAGAAGGCCGCCAAGGCCCGCTATGGCGCTGAGAACGAGATCGTCGCCGAGATTGATCCGCGCTCTGGCGAGACCCAGCTGCAGCGCCTGCTCCTCGTCGTCGAGGAGGTGGAGAACGACGCCACCCAGATCAGCCTGGCCGATGCCCAGCGCCGGAACCCTGCCGCCAATATCGGCGACCAGATCGCCGAAGCGCTGCCGCCCATCGAGTTCGGCCGCATCGCCGCGCAGAACGCCAAGCAGGTGATCGTGCAGAAGGTGCGCGATGCCGAGCGTGACCGCATGTATGCAGAATACAAGGACCGCATCGGCGAGATCGTCCATGGCGCAGTAAAGCGCGTCGAATATGGCAATGTGATCGTCGACCTCGGACGCGGCGAAGGCATCATCCGGCGTGACGAATCACTGCCGCGCGAAGCTTTCCGTCCCGGTGACCGGGTACGTGCTTACGTTTATGACGTGCGCCGCGAACAGCGTGGCCCCCAGATTTTCCTGTCGCGCACGCATCCCGAATTCATGGCCCGCCTGTTCGGCCAGGAAGTGCCGGAAATCTATGATGGCGTGGTGGAAGTCGTCGCGGTTGCGCGCGATCCGGGCAGCCGCGCCAAGATCGCGGTGCGCTCCAAGGACGGCTCGATCGACCCTGTTGGCGCTTGCGTTGGCATGCGCGGCAGCCGCGTTCAGGCTGTGGTCAACGAACTCCAGGGCGAAAAGATCGACATCATCCAGTGGACGCCGGATGTTGCGTCCTTCGTGGTGAACGCTTTGGCGCCGGCTGAAGTTTCCAAGGTCGTGCTGGATGAAGAGTCTGAGCGCATTGAAGTCGTGGTGCCGGATGAGCAGCTCTCGCTGGCCATCGGGCGGCGCGGCCAGAACGTGCGGCTTGCCTCACAACTGTCTGGCTGGGACATCGACATCATGACGGAGGCCGAGGAGTCGGAGCGCCGCCAGAAGGAATTTGCCGCTCGTACCGAGTTGTTTGTCGCGGCTCTCGATGTGGATGAGACTCTGGCACAGCTGCTCGCCTCCGAAGGCTTCGCCACGGTGGAGGAGGTCGCTTATGTCGAGCTGCGCGATATCGCCTCGATCGAGGGGCTTGACGAGCAGACTGCAGAAGAACTGCAGAACCGCGCCCGCGAATACCTGGACCGCCAGGCCGCCGAACTCGATGCCAAGCGCCTCGAACTGGGTGTTCTGGATGAGTTGAAGGAAATCGAAGGCCTCACGCCGGCCATGTTGGTGGCGCTGGGCGAAGCCGGCATCAAGTCCATCGAGGACTTGGCGGGCTGTGCGACCGACGAGCTGATCGGCTGGACCGAGCGCAAGGCCGGTGGTGCCGTCAAGCACAAGGGGGCTTTCTCCGATCTCGAGATTGGTGCGGAAGAGGCCAATGACTTCATCATGAAGGCGCGCATCAAGGCGGGCTGGATCGAGGCTCCGGCCGATCTTGATGGCGAAACCGAGGATGGCGGGGTGAACGCCTGAGCCAGAGCCCCGGAACCTCCGAGCCAGACGCGGACCTGCCTTTGGCTGACCGCATGTGCATCGTGACCCGAAAGGTCAAGGACGAGGCGGAACTGATCCGTTTCGTCAGAAGCCCCGATGGTATGGCGGTGCCGGATCTGGCGCGCAAGCTGCCGGGGCGCGGTGTCTGGGTCAGTCTTGACCGGAAGGCAGTGGCTGAGGCTGCCACCAAAAAGTTGTTTTCGCGTGGGTTTCAGGCCGAAACCACACTGCCGCCCGATCTGCCCGATAGAGTGTCGAAGCTGCTCCGCCAGCAGGCTCTTTCGCTTCTGTCACTTGCCAAGAAGGCGGGCGAGGCGGTGTCTGGCTTCATGAAGGTTGAAGAAATGCTGGGCCGTGGACGTGCACAATTGCTGTTCCACGGAACGGAAGCCCAGCCAGATGGTTGCCGAAAGTTGGACAAACTGGCGGAGCCGAAAGTGGAAAGGATCGTTCTTTTCCAGATTAGCGAATTGGATTTGGCTTTTGGCCGGTCAAATGTGGTACATGCAGCCGTGGCGAAGGGAGGGCTTGCCGAAAAGCTCTCCGCTGCCGTGCGCCGGATCGAGATGTATGAGGGCCTCAATGGGCCCGCCGAGGACCTGAAGAGAGAAGATGACTGACAACAACGACAAAGACCGCAAACCCGAAGGCAGCCGGCCGGGTGGTGGCACATTGACGCTCAAGCGGCCCTCGATCGAGCAGAGCAAGGTGAAGCAGAGCTTCGGCGCAGGGCGCACGAAGACGGTGGTGGTTGAGACCAAGCGCAAGCGCTTTGGCGACGACAAGCCTGCCGCTGCGGCGCATGCGCCGGAAGCCCGGCCCGCCCCGCAGCCGCGCGTGACGCCGGCTCCTCCTTCCAATACCCAGACACCGGCGCCGCCCAAGCCGCAGCCGACTCAGCGTTCGGGCGTGGTGCTCCGCACCCTGACGTCCGAGGAAAAGGAAGCGCGTGACCGCGCCCTGGCTGGTGCACGGGTGCGCGAGGCCGAAGACCGCAAGCGCCAGGAAGAAGATGCCAAGCGCCGCGCTGAATATGAAGAGCGCGACCGTCTCGAGCGCGAGGCCGCCGCCAAGCGCAAGGCCGAGGAAGATGCCCGCCATAAGGCGGAAGAGGACGCCCGCCGCAAGGCTGATGAGGCGGCCAAGAAGCTCGCTCCGCGGCCTGCTGCCGGTCAGCCTGTCAATGTCGTGACCCCTGCCACCGTGCCGATGAAGCCGGTGACTGGCAAGGCCGCGCCCGCTCCGGTGAAGCGGAGCCATGATGAAGAAGAGGCCCCGCGCCGCGCCGGGCCCGGCGTGATCAAGCGCGAGGTCAAGGCCCCGGTTCCTGCCCGCCCCACCAAGGGTGCGGACGACAAGCGCCGCGGCCGCCTCTCCGTCGTCAATGCGATGGAGGAAGACAATGAGCGCGCCCGTTCGGTCGCGGCCTTCCGCCGCCGCACCGAGCGCCTCAAGAAGCAGACACACGGCTTCCAGATGCCCACCGAAAAGGTGAGCCGCGAAGTGGTGATCCCCGAAGCGATCACCATTCAGGAACTCGCCAACCGCATGGCCGAGCGCGCTGTGGACATCATCAAGTTCCTGATGAAACAGGGCGAGATGCACACGATCAATGACGTGATCGATGCCGACACCGCCCAGCTGGTGGCCGAGGAAATGGGCCACAAGGTCAAGCGTGTTTCTGAGTCCGACGTGGTCGAAGGCCTCGCGGGCGATGAGGATGCACCGGAACAGCTGAAGTCGCGTCCGCCGGTCGTCACCATCATGGGTCACGTGGATCACGGCAAGACCTCACTCTTGGATGCGCTGCGCAAGACCAATGTGGTATCCGGCGAAGCGGGTGGCATCACCCAGCACATCGGCGCCTATCAGGTTGAAACCTCGAGCGGTGTCGTGACCTTCATCGACACGCCGGGCCATGAGGCCTTTACCTCGATGCGCGCGCGCGGCGCCAAGGCAACCGACATTGTGGTGCTGGTTGTTGCCGCCGATGACGGCGTGATGCCGCAGACGGTGGAAGCCATCAACCACGCCCGCGCGGCCGATGTGCCGATCATCGTGGCGATCAACAAGATCGACAAGCCGGCGGCCAACCCCACTCGCGTCAGGAACGAACTTCTGAAATACGAGATCGTCGTCGAAAGCATGGGCGGCGATACGCTCGAAGTCGAAGTCTCGGCCTTGAAGGGCACCAATCTCGACAAGCTGCTCGACATCATCCTGTTGCAGTCCGAAGTTCTGGACCTCAAGGCCAATCCGGACCGCGAGGCGGGCGGCATGGTGGTGGAAGCCCAGCTCGACAAGGGCCGTGGCCCCGTGGCCACCGTGCTCGTGCAGCGCGGCACCCTGAAGCTTGGCGATATCTTTGTCGCCGGTTCCGCCTGGGGCCGGGTTCGCGCGCTGGTGAACGATAAGGGCCAGCAGGTGAAGGAGGCGAAGCCTTCGACCCCGGTTGAGGTGCTTGGCCTCAATTCCGCGCCGGAAGCAGGCGACCAGTTCGACGTGGTGCCGAACGAAGCGCGTGCGCGTGAAGTGACCGAATATCGCGAGAGGAAGCGCCGCGAGAGCCGCGGCGCTGCGGGACGTTCGTCGCTCGAGCAGATGATGTCGGCGATGAAGGAAGGCAACGTCACCGAATTCCCGATCCTGGTGAAGGCGGATGTGCAGGGGTCTGCCGAAGCCATCGTTCAGGCGCTTGAGAAGATCGGCAATGCCGAGATCAAGTCGCGCGTCATCCACTATGCCGTCGGCGGTATCAACGAGTCCGACATCGGGCTTGCCGAAGCCTCCAAGGCTGTGGTGCTGGGCTTCAACGTCCGCGCGTCTGCACAGGCGCGCGATGCGGCGGAACGCGCCGGCATCGAGATCCGCTACTACAACATCATCTATGACCTGGTGGACGACATCAAGCAGGCCATGGCGGGCAAGCTCGCTCCGGAACTGCGCGAAACCTTCCTCGGCAATGCGAAGATCCTCGAGGTCTTCAACATCACCAAGGT
>JBEIDW010000036.1:0-21882 GCA_040383265.1 Hyphomicrobiales bacterium | reverse complement strand
GACGTAGCGCGGCTCCGGCATCTGATCGTAGACTTTGCGGAGTGCGGGGGCCATTTTGTTGGTCAACGTTCCGGCCACGATCATCACATCCGACTGGCGGGGCGAAGCGCGCGGCGCGAAGCCGAAGCGTTCAACATCATAGCGCGGCATGGACGCCTGCATCATTTCAACCGCGCAGCACGCAAGGCCGAAGGTCATCCACATGAGCGAGCCAGTGCGCGCCCAGTTGATGAGGTCATCAGACGCGGTGACTAGGAAGCCCTTGTCGGCGAGTTCAGCGTTGATATTGGTGAAGAACTCGCGCTGCTCGGGGGTCGCCTGTTCGATCAATCCCATTCGAGAGCTCCCTTTCTCCACTCATAGATGAAGCCAATAGTGAGGACGCCAAGGAAAATCATCATCGACCAGAAGCCGAAGACGCCCACTTCCTTGAGCGAAACCGCCCAGGGAAAGAGGAATGCCACTTCGAGGTCAAAGATGATGAAGAGGATGGCCACGAGGTAGAACCGAACATCGAACTTCATGCGGGCATCATCGAAGGCGTTGAAGCCGCATTCATAGGCCGACAGTTTCTCGGGGTCCGGGTTTCGAATCGCAATCAGGACAGGCGCGATGATCAGCGCCAGGGAAAGGGCCAGAGCCACCCCGAGGAAGATGACAACGGGCAGGTATTCTCTCAACAGTTCAGGCATGTGTTTTCGCCTCTCAGTCCATCCGGGTGACGGACAAGAATCCGCCGCTTGGTAGCGCACCGCCCCGCGCCCCGCAAGTTTTTCGGATCGATTATGAATTACTGCCTTTAAGCTGTGCAGCTTTGGGGGACGGAAAGGGTATAACTCAACCCTTCCGTTTCAGCCTCTCCACTTCAGGATGCATCGCCCAAATCGCTGAACCAGGGGGAGACAGGTAGGCAAGGGAGAGCTTTTGACATCGTCACCCGCCGCCGCCAGTGATACCGGACGGCCCACGGCGTTGGACAAGCATGGTGACTTGTGCGCAAATGAACCGCCCGCAAGCTGGCGGGCATTGAAACAACCCAACATCTGACGATTCCAGGAGAGCCCCGATGAAACGGACCACGGCCGCGGCCGCACTGGCCGCTACCCTCCTTGCCCTTCCCACCCTTGATCTTGCCGCCCATGCCGAGACGGTCGATATGGCCACCGTGAAGTGTTCGGAACTGGCCACGATGAAGCAGGATGGTGCGGACTTCATGTTCGCCTGGCTGCTGGGCTATGCCGGCGGTCAGACTGGCACCACCACAATCGATCTCGGAAGCATGGATGAGATCGGAACGGAGATTGGCGAATACTGCGCCAAAAACCCGGAAGTTGGTTTGCTTTCGGCCGCAACGGCCATCATGACGGACTAAATCCTGCCACCTCACAAACGCGAAGGGTCGCCTTGCGGGCGACCCTTTTCGTATTGCCTGAATGGCGCGAGTGACGGGGCTCGAACCCGCGACCTTCGGCGTGACAGGCCGACGCTCTAACCAACTGAGCTACACCCGCAATTCAGTGAGCCGCGTGATAGAGGAGCCCCCACCCCCTGTCAAGCGAGGCTTCAACGTTTTTTGCCAGTCACTTCGATTTCGATCTTCATGCGAGAATCGACGAGTTGGGCCACCATGGCGGTGGCGGCGGGGCGGGTTTCACCCAAATATTTACGAAACACCGGCCAGCATGGCTCGAAATCCGCGCCGTTCGGGAAGATGTATGTCACGCGCACCACATCCTCGAGGGCAAAGCCTGCCTTTTCCATCGCGGCCTTGATATTGCGGAAGGTCTGGTCGGCCTGTTCGGCCACATTGTCCGAGATGGTCATCGTCTCATAGTTAAAGCCCGTTGTGCCCGAGACCCAGATCCAGTCGCCATCGACAATGGCGCGCGAATAGCCGATCTCGGCCTCGAACTTTGAACCCGATGAAATCTTTGTCCTGCTCATGATGAGTCCTCCTGCGTTGCGGGTGGCATCAAATCCCCCCAGTCCAGTTTCTTCGCCTGCTTGTAGAGTGCGCCCTGCCGCCTCGCAATGAGAAGCTCCCCGATGCGCCCGTCCTGGCACAGGCGGAAACTACAGCCGGGTTTGGCGTGCCGCGGTGGGGCGAGGATGCGCCCGCCGCCCGTTTCCGCCCCGCCCCGCGCCATGACCAGATAAGAGAACTTCTCGTCCTCGAAGGGCACACGTGCGCCCTTGGCATGCATATGGGACCGGCTGCGCGCCAGCCTCACGCTAAAATGGCACCAATCCTCGCCAACGATAGGGCAGGCGGAGGACTGCGGACACGGGGCCACCGGCACTGCCCCTTGCGCCAGCAGCGCCTGCCGCGCGGCGCGGATGCGGGCGAAGCCCTGCGGCGTGCCCGGCTCCACCAATACAAGAACGGAGCCACTGGCGCGCCAGAGTTCAGCAGCCAGATGAGCAGCACGCGGCAGCGGCAGTTCTGCCAGCGCATAGGCGGCGATCACGAGGTCGGCGCCCTGCCCCTCCCCCACTGACTCAATTGACCCCGCCCGCGCCTCGGCACGGCGCAACGGCTCAGGACCATGGCTTGCCAGGTCCGCCGCGAGCTTCAGGAAGGCCGGCGCATTGTCGAGGAAGGTGATCCGTTCGAGCCCCGGCCAATGGTCCAATGCCGCCCAGGAGGCGGTTCCCGGCCCGGAGCCTGCATCCAGCAGGCTTACCGGCGCAAAGCCGGGCCGTTGCCGCGCCAGTTCCGCCAGCACGCGCGTGACGGCCGCATAGGTCGCGGGAAGCCTGGCCACCAGATAGCTGGCGAGGTCAATCGCCCGTGACGTGCCGCCGGCCCTATAGGTGGCCGAGAGGGCGGCGCTTGCCTCCCGCCGGTTGGCTGCCCCGGGCCGGGCCGCAAGCCAGGCCGCAACCGCCGCCTCCAGATCGCCGGGCAAGCTCATCTGATCCGTGAAAGGAAGTTCATTTGCGTGTCAGGCTTTCTGGCGCATAACAACTGAAATCATTTTCTTTTTTCACACTCCCCCAAGCGAAAGCGGCCCGATGTTCCTGTCATTCTTCCCCGCGCCACGTCTGTTCTTCTCCTCGGCCGCCATCTGGACGGTGTTCGTCGTCCTGTTCTGGTATCTCGTGGCCTGGGACATGGGCTATCTCCTCGGCCTTGGCAACCCGGCACCTGATGCCGCCCCCATCATCGGGATCACGGTGTTCTGGTCCAAGCCCTTTCTTTGGTTTTATATTTACTACGCTCTGGCGGTAGGCATTTTCGCGGGCGTCTGGCGCGTTCTCTCGCCGCAGCCATGGTTCTACTGGTCAGTGCTCGGCACGGCGCTGATCATCTTCGTGATCTATTTCCAGGTTCAGGTCAGCGTGGCGATCAATGCCTGGTATGGCCCCTTCTGGGACCTCGTGCAGGCCGCTGTCTCGAAGTCCCGTCCGGTGGCGCTCGGCGAGTTCTACGCCGAAATTCTCACCTTCTTCGCCATCGCCTCGGTGGCGGTGACGGTCATGGCGCTCAACAGCTTCTTCGTCAGCCACTATCTGTTCCGCTGGCGCAACGCCATGAACGACTTCTACACCGCCAACTGGGAGCGCCTGCGCCATATCGAAGGCGCCTCGCAGCGCGTGCATGAGGATTCGAAGCGCTTCGCCACCCTCACCGAAACACTGGGCGTCAACCTCGTCGATGCCGTGATGACGCTCATCGCCTTCCTGCCGCTGTTGCACCGGCTGTCAGAAAGCGTGTCGGAGGTGCCGATCCTCGGCGCCATTCCCTATCCGCTCGTCACGGCGGCCGTTTTGTGGTCGGTGTTCGGCACGGCTCTGGTGGCCTTCATCGGCATGCGGCTTCCCGGCCTCGAGTTCCGCAACCAGCGCGTCGAGGCGGCCTACCGCAAGGAACTCGTCTATGGCGAGGATGATGCGAACCGGGCCAGGCCGCACACCGTCAGGGAACTGTTTACCGCGGTGCGCACCAATTATTTCCGGCTCTACTTCAATTATCTCTACTTCAATGTCGGCCGCTATCTCTACATCCAGACCGACAACATCTTCCCCTTCATCGTGCTGGCGCCCACCATCGTTGCGGGCAAGATCACGCTGGGGCCGCTCAACCAGATCCTCAGCGCCTTTGGGCAGGTGCGCGATTCACTGCAATTCCTGTTGAAGTCTTGGCCCACGATGATCGAGTTGCTGTCGGTCTACAAGCGTCTGCGCGCCTTCGAGGCGACACTGGAGGGCGAGACCCTGACGGACCTCGAGCGGGAATATCAGGAAAAACGCCAAATTGCCTGAAACTTGCCAATTCCTCAGCAAAGGGATGACGGCCAATCAATAGATTGGTAAAGGCCGTAGTGATTTGTTATGGTGACGCTATGAAGGTTCTGAACATATCCCTGCTTGCGGCTAGCCTGACTCTGGCCGCCGTGCAACCCGCTGCGGCCGAGGAAGCTGCGGGTCAACATCAATATGAGTTCGACCTTGGGGTAGGCCTCATGGCGAAACCCCGTTATCCAGGCTCGGATGAGGTGATTGCGGTACCCTTTCCCCTGATCGCCGTAAGCCGCTTCTTCGTTCCGGGCTTTGGCCAGGTGATCGACGGCGAAAAGTCGCAAAATCGTTTCACGCTCTACCCCTCGTTCAATTTCAACGGCAAGCGCGATTCCTCCGACTCCAACGAACTGGAAGGCCTGAAGGACGTGGACTGGGCAGTTGAGGTGGGTCTTGGCGCGGCTTACCGCTATGACTGGATCCGCGGTTTCGTCGAAGTCCGCCAAGGCTTCAACGGCTATTCCGGCCAGGTGGCGGAATTCGGCGTCGATGCCATCTTCGATCCGACGGAGCGCATGGAACTGATGGTCGGCCCGCGCGCCGGCTGGGGCTCTGACGGCTACATGAGCACCTACTTCGGCATCACCGGCAAGGAGGCAGCGAAAAGCCCTGTCTACAACAAGCCCTATGACGCCGAAGCAGGCTTCAACACCGTCGGCCTAGCCGCGACAGGTAGCTACGAATTGACGGACCGGACGAAGCTCTATGTGCGCGGCGGCTGGGACAGGCTGATCGGCGAAGCAGGCGACAGCCCAATCGTGAAGGAAGGCAGCGAAAACCAGTTTTATGGCGGCGCTGGCCTGACCTACAAGTTCCAGTTCAGCCTGAACTAGAGCAGTATGCATTTTGGCGGACCCGCGCCCTTCCCCACGGGGCAGAAGAGAGGGTCGCCTGAGCAAGAGTCGATCTGACTGCACTTCGCTTGGCGTATTGGGGCATTAGCTGAACTCGCCTTTACGCCTCGACAGAACGTCACTCCGGCGAAGGCCGGGCCCCAAACTCACATATCAAGCCGTCCGGCAATACAACCGCTGTGGGTAACTGCGCGTGGGGCTTGCCACATGATCCTTTCATTGCTACAAATCTCTATAGCATCTATAGACTATACTGACTTGAAAGCCAAAGGCACTGCCCTGATGTTCAGAACCGGACTTCGCAACCTGCTCGACCGATTGACCCGGGACATGGACGCCAAGGCAGAGTCCACGTTCGGGGGCCTTGTGCTGGCCCGGTCAGCGGATGACTCCGCCCGGGATGAATTCATCACCGCCTACGTCGTTGCGCGTGAGCCGGTAACCGTGGCCCGAACCGCCCGACTGTCCCGCCTGCCTACTGGCAACGAGCAGTAATCGCTGGTTCCGAAGTCTCGCGCTGACTGCCATGAAATCAAGATTGATTTCGTGAGTTCTCTCGCTATATCCAGAAGAAAATAACGACTCCCTTAAGGTTCGTCATGGTCAAGCGCCGCGCACTGCTGGGCAAAATCATTGGAATATTGTGTTTCGGGCAAGCTGTTACCCGGGCCACTGCCGCCGAAAGGCTCACCGTCTTTGCGGCGGCAAGCCTCAAGACTGCGCTGGATGAGATAAGCGCCGCGTGGCAGGCCGAGACGGGCCGCCAGGCCACCATCTCCTATGCCGGGAGTTCAGCGCTTGCCAAACAGATCGAATCCGGCGCACCGGCGAATGTGTTCATCTCCGCCGACCTCGACTGGATGAACTATCTCGCCGAGCGGAACCTCGTGGCAGCCGGAAGCGAGGTGAGGCTCCTTGGCAACAGGCTGGTCTTGATCGCACCCGCCAGCGCTCAAGGCAGCGTCGCCATTGCCCCGGGCTTCGACCTTGCGGCGCTGGTGGGTGAGGGCAAGCTCGCTCTGGCCGATGTAAAGGCGGTTCCGGCCGGTAAATATGCCAAGGCGGCACTGGAGAAACTCGGCGTGTGGGCCAGTGTCGAGCGCAAGACGGCCCAGGCCGAGAATGTCCGTGCCGCGCTCAAACTCGTGGCGGCAGGCGAAGCGCCGGTGGGCATCGTCTACCAGACAGACGCCAATGCGGAGGCCGAAGTGAAAGTCCTTGCCACTTTCCCTGAAAACACGCACCCGGCCATCGTGTATCCCGCAGCAGCACTTGCCGGTTATGAGACACCGGATGCAGCCGCCTTCCTTGCATTTCTCCAAAGCGAGCAAGCCGCTGCAATCTTCACGAAGCAGGGATTCATCATGCTCACATCTGGAAACTGACGGCCTTAAGCGAGCAGCTTGCGCACTGCGTCTTGCCAGCCGCGATACTTGGCATCACGCTGAGCGGGCTTCATCTTCGGCGTGAAGCGCGACTTGCGCTTCCAGCCCTTGGCAAAGCGCGCAGGCTCCGGCAGCAGCCCCACCTGCAGGCCTGCAAGATAGGCCGCCCCCAATGCGGTGGTTTCGAGAAGCGGCGGGCGGTCCACCGGCGCATCGAGAATGTCGGCAAGCCGCTGCATGGTCCAGTCGGAGGCGCTCATGCCGCCATCGACGCGCAGGATCGTGCGGCCCGCGCCGCCCCAATCCTTCCGCATGGCCTCGAGCAGGTCACGCGTCTGGTAACACACGGCCTCAAGTGCCGCCTGCGCCAGTTCCTTTTCCGTCGTGCCGCGCGTCAGCCCGAAGATCGCGCCGCGCGCCTCGGCATTCCAGTAAGGCGCGCCAAGCCCGACGAAAGCGGGAACCAGATAGACACTCTGGTTAGGGTCCGCCGCCTTGGCGAGCGCACCCGCCTCTTTCGCTGTTTCCACGATCTTCAACCCATCACGCAGCCACTGCACGGCAGCACCGGCGATAAAGATTGCGCCTTCCAGCGCATAGGTTCGCGTACCGTTCAATTGATAGGCAACGGTGGTGAGCAACCGGTTCTGCGAGGCGACGGCCTCCTTGCCGGTGTTCAAAAGCGCAAAACAGCCGGTGCCATAGGTAGACTTCATCATGCCCGGTTCGAAGCAGGCCTGTCCGATGGTCGCCGCCTGCTGGTCTCCCGCCACGCCGCAGATCGGAATGGCTGCACCGAGCAGCTTCGGATCAGCCGTGCCGAAATCCGCTGCACAGTCCTTCACCTCTGGCAGCAGGCTCGCCGGTATGCCAAGGATAGCCAGGAGTTCCTGGTCCCATGTGCCGGTGTGGATGTTGTAGAGCAACGTTCGGGACGCATTGGTGGCATCCGTCGCGTGTACCTTGCCGCCGGTGAGGCGCCAGATGAGAAAGCAGTCGATCGTGCCGAATGCGAGTTCGCCCTTCTCCGCCTTCGTACGCGCGCCCTTCACATGGTCGAGCAACCAGCGGATCTTTGTTCCGGAAAAGTAAGGATCAAGCAGCAACCCGGTCTTGGCGGTGAACAGCGGTTCATGGCCCTTCACCTTCAGTTCCTCACAGAAGCCCGCCGTGCGCCGGTCCTGCCAGACAATGGCCTTATGGATCGGTTTTCCAGTCCGGCGGTTCCAGATTACAACCGTCTCGCGCTGGTTGGTGATGCCGATTGCGCGCACGGATTGGGCCTTCGCCTTGGCTTTCTTGAGCGCGCTGCGGCAGACGGCGAGCACCGAGGCCCAGATCTCCTCCGGGTCATGCTCCACCCAACCCGACTTGGGAAAGTACTGGCGAAACTCTTTCTGCCCCACGCCCACGGGCTTCAGCTTCGCATCGAATACGATGGCGCGCGACGAGGTCGTACCCTGATCAATCGCAAGAATGAAATCCGGCATGTCTATTATTCCCCCGCTTGCCTGCGCGCCTGCATGTCCCCGGCATCCGCCATATAGGCCCTCAGCGCATCCTGTTGTTCCCGGCTCATATGAAGGCCCAGCTTGGAGCGCCGCCACAGAATGTCATCAGCGCTGCGGGCCCACTCATTATCCCTGAGCCAGTTCACTTCGCGCACACTCAGCGGCCCGAAGCTCGGGCCCAATTCGGCCGCCGACCGTGCGCCAGCCAGCATCGTCTCAGCTTCCGTGCCATAGGCCTGGAACAGGCGGCGGGCATTGGCGGGCTCAAGGAACGGGAACTTGCGGGTAAGGTCAGCAATCCGCTGCTCGACCTCGTCATACCCGAAATTTCCACCCGGCAGCGCGCCATCATGTGTCCATGGCTTCCCCATCTGCGGGAAGAAGGGCTGGATTTTCTCCATGGCGGATTCCGCCAGCTTGCGGAAGGTCGTGATCTTGCCGCCGAACACAGAGAGCAGCGGTGCGCCGCCCTCCGGGTGGTCAAGTTTCAGCACATAGTCGCGCGTCGCCTCCTGGGCTTTCGAGGCGCCGTCATCATAGAGCGGGCGGATGCCGGAATAGGCCCAGCGGATGTGCTCGCGCGTCACAGGCTTGCGGAAATACTCGCTGACCGCCTTCAGCATGTAATCCGTCTCGGCTTGCGATATCTCGGGTTTTCCGGGGTCGCCCTTGTGGTCCTCGTCGGTGGTGCCGATGAGGGTGAAGTCCTTCTCATAAGGAATGGCAAAGCAAATACGGCCATCGGCGTTCTGGAAGATGTAGCAGCGGTCATGGTCATAGAGCTTGTCCACCACTAGGTGGCTGCCCTTCACCATGCGGATCTTGTCGGGATCGTTGCGGCCCACGACAGCGCCCAAGACCTGGCTCACCCACGGGCCACCGGCATTGATGAGAACGCGCGCGTGGACGGTCTCCTCAACGCCGTCTTCACCGGCGACGGTCATCTCCCAGCCGCCATCGATGCGCCGGGCGGTGAGGCACTTCGTCCGCGTACGGATGACGGCGCCCTTCGCATGCGCGTCTCGTGCGTTCAGAACCACGAGGCGGGAATCTTCAACCCAGCAGTCGGAATACTCGTAACCCCGGTTATAGATCTCCTTCAGTGGCTTGCCCGTCACATCGGTGCGAAGGTTCACGCTGCGCGTACCCGGCAGTATCTTGCGGCCGCCAAGATGATCATAGAGAAACAGGCCGAGCCGCAGCACTGGCCATGGGCGCAAACCCTTGTGATGCGGCAGCATGAAACGCAGGGGCCAGATAATGTGGGGCGCGGCTTTCAGCAGCACCTCGCGCTCGATCAGCGCCTCGCGCACAAGCCGGAACTCATAGTGTTCCAGATAGCGCAAGCCACCGTGAATCAGCTTGGTGGAGGCACTCGATGTGCCGGAGGCAAGATCGCCCTGCTCCGCCAGAAACACCTTGAGTCCACGGCCCGTTGCATCACGCGTGATGCCACAGCCGTTCACCCCGCCGCCGATCACAAACAGGTCATACATCATTTGGAAGTTTCCGCCGCATTGTCGTTCCCAGCCTCTCCATGCGCGATCTCGAGCCGCACACCATGATCCTTGCAGTAAGCCACCACCGGTTCCGGTGGCGTGTTGCCGGTCACGAAAACATCGGTCTCGGAGAGATGCCCGATCCGCACCGGGGCGGTGCGGGTAAACTTCATGGCATCCGCCACCAACATCACATTGCGGGCGTTTTGCATGATGGCCTTCGCCACCCGCACCTCGCGATAATCGAAATCCAGCATCGCGCCATCCTCGTCGATCGCCGAGGCGCCAATCACCGCATGGTCCACCTTGAACTGCGAGATGAAATCAACCGCCGCCTCGCCGACAATGCCGCCGTCACTCTTGCGCAGCATGCCGCCCGCGAGAATCACCTCGATGCCCGGCCGGGGCAGAAGAATGGTAGCGACATGGATGTTGTTGGTGATGACCAGCAGCCCATCATGGTCCACCAGGGCGCGCGCCACCTCCTCCGTGGTCGTGCCGATGTTCATGAACAGCGAGCAGTTGTTCGGGATGAGACTCGCGGCATGTTGGCCGATCACAATCTTCTCAGCCGCAGCCATATGACGGCGGGCCTCATAGGCCAGATTCTCAACGCCCGAAGCCAGCATTGCGCCGCCATGGGTGCGGGCAAGCAGGCGCGCATCGCAGAGTTCGTTCAGGTCCTTGCGGATGGTCTGCGGCGTGACGTCAAAGCGCTGGGCAAGGTCATCAACCACCACCCCGCCGTTTTGCCGGGCCAGACCCAGTATCTGCTGCTGCCTGAAGCTGAGAACGTTCATCTTCTTCCCCGGCGAACCGGACCTTCCGAACGGAAAACGCTAGCAATGTGAAAGCATGATTTCACTTTTTTTCGCTTTAGGCAATATTGCGGTGCAAAAAGCTTCATGATTTTCCTGATTGACGTTATTTTATTTTCGCATAAAGTTCTTGCAACAGAAAATTAAGAATGTCTCGTGGGGAGGCCAATCAGATGAGACTTGGGGGTCCTGGCATGGGCAGCAACATGGCTGCGGCCATGCGCCATTACGGGAAATTCCACGCAGCCCTTCCGCTAGGTTACGTTCAATGCTTGAGTTGATTGGCGTCACCAAGACGGTTGGAAGTCAAACGCATATTCATGAGACAAACCTGCGGCTTGAGCGGGGCAGCTTGAATGTCTTGCTGGGTCCGACGCTGTCGGGAAAGACGACATTGATGCGTTTAATGGCGGGGCTGGACAAGCCGACGTCAGGGGAAATCCGATTTGACGGAAAGAATGTCGCGGGCGTCCCGGTTCAGAAACGCAATGTTGCGATGGTTTACCAGCAGTTCATCAACTATCCGTCGATGACGGTTTATGAGAACATTGCCTCGCCGCTGAAGGTTGGCGGGGAGAGTTCGGATGTGATCGACACTGAGGTGCGGCGGGCGGCGGAGTTGATGCGTCTGACGCCCTATCTTGACCGGTTGCCGCTCAGCCTGTCGGGTGGGCAGCAGCAGCGCACGGCGCTGGCGCGGGCGATCGTGAAGAAAGCCAGCCTTGTGCTGCTTGATGAGCCGCTCGCCAACCTTGATTACAAGCTGCGCGAAGAACTGCGCGAAGAATTGCCAAAGATATTCTCGGCAACGGGCTCCATTTTCGTTTACGCGACAACCGAACCTTCGGAAGCGCTTCTGCTTGGCGGCAACACGGCCACACTGCATGAAGGCCGCGTCAGCCAGTTCGGCAAGACGATCTCGGTTTACCGCAACCCGAAGGACCTGATCACCGCCAAAACCTTTGCCGATCCGCCGCTCAACACTGTGGCGGCCGTGAAGCATGGTCAGGACTTCGTTCTGGGCGATGCGGCCGGCGGCAATGGAAGCCGGTTGCCGGTTCCAGCGCATCTTGCCTCGGTTGGTAACGGGCCAATGACGCTGGCCTTCCAACCGCATCATCTGTCGCTGGCAGAACCCGTGGCAGGTGCGCCGCGCCTGGGCGTTACCACGCTGGTATCGGAAATTGCCGGTTCCGAGAGTTTCGTGCACATCAGCCATGGCGCGTCACGCTGGGTGATGCTGGAGCATGGTGTATGCGACCTCGACCCCGGCATGAATGTGGATGTGTTTCTCGACATCCGCCATCTGATGGCGTTTGGCGAGAACGGGAAGGCGCTGGCGCCGGCCTCCACCGGCGGCGGAATGTGAGGAACGCGCCATGGCCAGAATAACGCTCGAACATGTCCGCCATGCCTACGGCCCCAACCCGCAAAGCCCGCAGGATTACGCGCTTCGCGAGGTAAATCACGCGTGGGACGATGGCGGTGCCTATGCCCTCCTGGGTCCATCCGGCTGCGGCAAGACCACGCTACTCCCCATCATCTCCGGGCTGGTGAGGCCCTCTGAAGGCCACATCCTGTTCAACGGGCAGGATGTGACGCAGTTTTCGACCGAGCAGCGCAACATTGCGCAGGTGTTCCAGTTCCCGGTCGTCTACGACACGATGACGGTCTACGACAACCTTGCCTTCCCGCTCCGGAACCGCGGCATTGCGGAAGAAACTGTCGATAAGCGCGTATCCGAGATTCTCGCCATGCTCGATCTCCAGGACCGCGCCCGGAAAAAGGCGCGCGGCCTGACGGCGGACCTTAAGCAGAAGATCTCGCTGGGGCGTGGCCTCGTGCGGCCGGATGTCAACGCGATCCTGTTCGACGAACCGCTCACCGTGATTGACCCGCACATGAAGTGGATGCTGCGCTCTCAGTTGAAGAGCCTGCACCGGCACTCGGGCTTCACCATGGTGTATGTGACCCATGACCAGACAGAGGCGCTCACCTTCGCCGACAAGGTGGTCGTGATGTATGAAGGCGAGATCGTGCAGATCGGCACACCCGCCGAACTGTTCGAAAAGCCAAAGCATACCTTCGTCGGTTACTTCATCGGCTCGCCCGGCATGAATGTTTTTCCGGTGTCAGTTGCGGGCAGCATGGTCAGCATCGATGGGTCGGAGTTTGATCTCGGCTATGCGCCGGCGCTCGGCAAAGCGCGGAAGATTGAACTGGGCATCCGGCCGGAGTTCATCGACCTCACGCGCGAAGGGCTGCCGGTCAGCATCCGCAAGGTCGAAGATATCGGGCGGTTGAAGATCGTGCGGGCCAGCCTGGCGGGCAAGCCCTTGGCCATTGCCCTGAAGGAGGACGCGGAGATTCCTGCACACCCGCATGTGGCGTTCCGCCCCGAGGGCATTCATATCTATGCCGATTCCTGGCGCGTTGGACGGGAGGCCTGACATGGAAAAGACCTGGAACAACAAGGCCTGGTTCATGGTCCTGCCGGCCTTCCTCATTGTAGCGTTCTCAGCGGTCGTCCCGCTGATGACGGTGGTGAACTATTCGCTGCAGGATACCTTCGGCAATAACGAGTTCTTCTGGGCGGGCACGGAGTGGTTCGCCGATATCCTCAGCTCCGACCGGTTCTGGGGCGCGCTGTGGCGCAACCTGGCCTTTTCCTTCATCATCCTGCTGATCGAGATCCCGTTGGGCATCTTCATTGCGCTGAACATGCCCAAGCGCGGTATCGGGGTTCCCATCTGCCTTGTCACCATGGCTATGCCGCTGCTCATTCCATGGAACGTCGTGGGCACCATCTGGCAGCTGCTGTGCCGGTCTGACATCGGGTTGCTGGGCTATACGCTGACGAGCCTCGGCATTCCGTTCAATTATGCAGCCGACCCGCTGCATGCCTGGATCACGGTTGTGGTCATGGACGTGTGGCACTGGACGAGCCTCGTGGTGCTGCTGGCCTATGCCGGTCTGGTCTCGATTCCGGATGCCTATTATCAGGCGGCGCGCATTGACGGGGCGTCCCGCTGGTCGGTGTTCCGCCACATCCAGCTGCCCAAGATGAAGCGCGTGCTGCTGATCGCGGTGCTGTTGCGCTTCATGGATTCCTTCATGATCTACACCGAGCCCTTCGTGGCGACGGGCGGCGGCCCAGGCACGTCGACAACCTTCCTGTCGATCGACCTCGTGAAGATGGCGGTCGGCCAGTTCGACCTCGGCCCGGCGGCCGCGATGTCCATCATCTACTTCCTGATCATCCTGCTCCTGTCGTGGGTCTTCTACACGGTCATGACGAGCAGCGATGCGAAAAACTGAGGAGCGCGCCATGACGACGGATCAGGCCACCCCCCAAGCCTCCCTGCCCCGCTCCGGCGGCGCGCCCGCGCGGCGCGGCCGGGGTTGGGCCTCCGTGCTCGTTCCGACGATCTACATCCTGTTCCTGATGATCCCGATCTATTGGCTGATCGTCACGAGCTTCAAGGAAAACGTGGAGATCATGAACACGTTCTCGCTGCTGCCGGAAAAGCCGACGCTGCGAAACTACATGGTGATCTTCACCGACCCGTCCTGGTACTCCGGCTACATCAATTCGATGATCTACGTGGTGATGAACACGGTGATCTCGATCGCACTGGCGCTGCCCGCAGCCTATGCGTTCTCGCGCTACCGCTTCCTGGGTGACAAGCACCTGTTCTTCTGGCTTCTCACCAACCGCATGGCGCCGGCGGCGGTGTTCGCGCTGCCCTTCTTCCAGCTTTATTCGGCGTTCGGACTGATCGATACACACATCGCAGTGGCGCTGGCGCATTGCCTGTTCAACGTGCCGCTGGCGATCTGGATTCTCGAAGGCTTCATGTCGGGCGTTCCGAAGGAGATCGACGAGACGGCCTATATCGACGGCTACAGCTTCCCCCGCTTCTTCATCAAGATCTTCATCCCGATGATTGCGTCAGGGATCGGCGTCGCCGCGTTCTTCTGCTTCATGTTCTCATGGGTTGAGCTGCTGATCGCGCGCACGCTGACCACCACAGACGCAAAGCCGATCGCGGCAATCATGACACGTACCGTTTCAGCCTCCGGCATGGACTGGGGCGTTCTCGCCGCAGCCGGGGCCCTGACGCTGATCCCTGGCGCGCTGGTGATCTGGTTCGTGCGCAATTACATCGCCAAGGGCTTCGCCCTGGGCCGCGTCTGAGGAGGACCGGACAATGGACTTTGCATGGATGGCCTGGACACTGCCGACCGCGCTGTTCTTTGGCGTAATTCTGCTCATGCTGATCGGCATGGGTGTATGGGAGTATTTCTCGCCCGGCGGCTCGCCGCGGGTGGGCATCCTTCGATTTGAGACGACGCGGGGGGACAGGTTGTTCATCTCCCTGCTGGGAAGTGCATTTATCCATATCGCGTGGTTGGGGCTGACCAGCCTTGACCTGTGGTGGGCGACCGCCTTGTCCGTCATCTACACGGTCCTCGTGTTCAGATACGTCTAGGCAGGCCCTGGCGATTGGTCCCCGCGAGACCGGGACCGCCCTTATCGTGCAGTCAACAACAGTGGAGGAAAGAATGCGAAAGCAACTATTCGTTTCAAGCGCCTTGCTCGCCATGGCGCTGTGTGGCCCGGCCTATGCCGGAATGGATGAGGCCAAGGCCTTCCTTGACAAGGAAATCAACGGCCTTTCGGCACTCTCGCGCGAAGACCAGGAAAAGGAAATGCAGTGGTTCGTGGACGCTGCAAAGCCCTTCGCCGGCATGGAAATCAAGGTCGTCTCCGAGACCATCCCCACACATGAATATGAATCCAAGGTTCTCGCCCCGGCTTTTGAAGCCATCACCGGTATCAAGGTCACGCATGACCTGATCGGCGAAGGCGACGTCGTCGAAAAGCTGCAGACGCAGATGCAGTCCGGCGAGAACATCTATGACGCCTATGTCAACGACTCCGACCTCATCGGCACCCATTGGCGCTACCAGCAGGCCCGCAGCCTGACCGACTGGATGGCCAACGCCGGCAAGGACGTCACCAACCCCGGGCTGGACATCGATGACTTCATCGGCAAGTCCTTCACCACCGCGCCCGACGGCCAGCTCTACCAGCTGCCCGACCAGCAGTTCGCCAACCTTTACTGGTTCCGCTACGACTGGTTCAACGACGAAAAGAACAAGGCCGACTTCAAGGCCAAGTATGGTTACGACCTCGGCGTGCCGGTGAACTGGTCCGCTTACGAGGACATCGCCGAGTTCTTCACCGGCCGTGAGATCGACGGCAAGAAAGTCTATGGCCACATGGACTACGGCAAGAAGGACCCGTCGCTCGGCTGGCGCTTCACCGACGCCTGGCTCTCCATGGCCGGCAACGGCGACAAGGGCATCCCCAACGGCCGTCCGGTCGATGAATGGGGTATCCGCGTCAATGACAAGTCCCAGCCCATCGGCTCTTGCGTTGCCCGCGGCGGCGACACCAACGGCCCGGCCTCGGTCTACGCCATCACCAAGTACCTGGAGTGGCTGAAGAAGTACGCCCCGCCGGAAGCGCAGGGCATGACCTTCGGCGAAGCTGGCCCGCTGCCCGCCCAAGGCTCCATCGCCCAGCAGATCTTCTGGTACACCGTGTTCACGGCTGATACCGTGAAGGACGGCCTGCCGGTGGTGAATGCCGATGGCACGCCGAAGTGGCGCATGGCCCCCTCGCCGCATGGCGTCTACTGGAAGGACGGCATGAAGCTTGGCTATCAGGACGCCGGTTCCTGGACGATCCTGAAGTCCACGCCCGATGACCGCGCGAAGGCGGCTTGGCTCTACGCCCAGTTCGTCACCTCGAAGACGGTCGACGGCAAGAAGAGCGATGTCGGTCTCACCTTCATCCGCCAGTCGACGCTGGATCTCCAGCACTTCACCGACCGTGCGCCGAAGCTCGGCGGCCTGATCGAGTTCTACCGCTCGCCGGCCCGCCTGCAGTGGTCGCCCACCGGCACCAACGTTCCTGACTATCCGAAGCTCGCGCAGCTCTGGTGGCAGAACATCGGTGACGCCTCCTCGGGTGCGAAGACCCCGCAGGAAGCCATGGACGCACTCTGCGCCGAACAGGAAAAGGTGCTAAGCCGCATCGAAAAGTCCGGTGTGCAGGGCGACAAGGGCCCGGCGCTTGCCCCCGAGCATGACCTCGCTTGGTGGAACGCCGAAGCTGTGAAAGCGGGTGGCCTCGCCCCGCAGCTGCCGATCGCCAACGAAAAGGAAAAGCCGATCACCGTCAACTATGACGAGCTGATCAAGTCCTGGCAGCAGTAAGACCTGCCGGCCTTACAGGCTGACGATAACAACCGCCCGGGCCTCAAAGCCCGGGCGGATTTTTTTTGATCATGTACCGAAGGAATCAACCGCCGCGGCCATGCCGCTTCTCCGGACTGGAGGAGACGGCAAGGCTGGCGCCATCAAGGGCGTTCAGCCAGTCTTGGCGCGCTTCGGCCGCCAGATGATCTCAGCGGCAAACGGAAGGCCTTCGCCGTCCGTTTCGCTGCGCACACCGATCTTGGCGCCCTTGTCATGCGCCGCGATCACGAGATGGGCCAAGGCGATCATGGCGGCGCCATGTTCAGGCCTGAGCCTGAATGACTGATGCGCACCCTTGCGGCCGTGCAGGGCGAACGTGAAGTCTGCGCCCGCAGGACCACTCTTCGCATGGATCCGCTCCACCCGGCCCACGAAATCAGCCGCGGCGGAGGCTGTTTTCGGCTCCCCCGCAGCCTTTGCCCGCGCGGTTTTCGCGGCAGGCTTGGCGCTCTTGGCTTTCGTTGTCGTTTCCGGCTTTCCAGCCTTTGATGTCTTGCTCATGTCTCACCTCACCGGCTGACGCATGTGCCCCCGGTCAACAATTTTAAAGCGAAGCTCATTGTCACAATCAACACCATTGAACGCATCACTTGCGCAAATGGGTCCGGCAAGGCGGCTGTCACAATAGCTTTAAACGACTCGGGCCTAAGGGGTGAAAAGGGCCGAGATTCACCCCATGCTCACCACTCCCTCCCTGCAGCCCAGACATTTCCGGGCGATCTTCATTTCAGACATTCACCTTGGCACCAGGCGGGCAAAGACAGAGGCCCTGCTCGATTTCCTGCGGGCAACGGAATCAGACCAGCTCTACATCGTGGGCGATTTCATCGACAACTGGTCGCTCCGGACGGCATGGCACTGGGACCAGCTCCACAATGACGTCATCCAGAAGCTGCTGCGCAAGGCGCGCAAGGGCACCAAGCTCGTTTATGTGCCCGGCAATCATGATGAGAACTTCCGCACCTTTGCCAACCTCCGCTTCGGCCGCGTGGCGGTGCTGGAGGAAACGGTTCACATCGCCGCCAGTGGCAAGCGGTACCTGGTTCTCCACGGCGACAAGTTTGATGGCGTCGTGCGCTTTGCGCCCTGGCTGGCCAAGCTGGGCGACACGGCCTACGAGATTTCGATGGATTTCAACGCGGTTCTCAACCGCGTGCGCCGCGCCTTCAGGCTGCCCTACTGGTCACTCTCCGCCTACCTCAAGAACCGCGTCAAAAAGGCCGTCGAATTCATCTCCCACTTCGAGGACGCCGTGGTGCGCGAGGCCCGTAGCCGCAACTGCCAGGGCGTGATCTGCGGCCACATCCATACGCCGGATGACCGCGAAATCAATGGTATCCACTACCTGAATGACGGTGACTGGGTCGAGAGCTGCACCGCCCTCGTGGAGCATCAGGATGGCCGCTTCGAAGTCCTTCATTGGCAAACCGCTTCCCCTGAATTCATTACGGAAAGCACCTATGCGCATTCTGATCGTGACGGACGCCTGGTCACCGCAGGTTAACGGCGTCGTTCGCACCCTCAATGCCCTGATCGCGGAACTGAAGGCCAAGGGCCATGATGTCCGCACGATGACGCCCGAGGGCCGTCCTTCCCGGCCCTTCCCCTTTTACCGGGAGATCACCCTCACCAGCGTGAGCGCTGCCGATCTGCGCGATGAGATCTCCGCCATGTCACCTGATGCCATTCACATCGCCACCGAGGGACCGCTCGGCTGGGCGGCGCGGCGCGTCTGCCTGCGCCATGGCCTGCGTTTCACCACGGGCTTTCACACGCGCTTTGCCGAATATGCGGCGGCACGCATTCCGGTGCCTGGCGTCCGCAGCCTTGGATGGCAGGTGCTGAAGCACTTCCACTGCCCAAGCCAGGCGGTGATGGTGCCCACCAAGTCGATCGGGGCGGAACTTGAGCGCCGCAACTTCACCAACGTGAAGATCTGGACACGCGGCGTGGACCGCAACCTGTTCAAGCCCTACGAGCGTGGCCATCTCGGCCTGCCGCGCCCCATCGTGCTCTATGCCGGCCGCCTTGCGGTCGAAAAGGGTATTGATGACTTCATCGCGCTCAAGGTGAAGGGCAGCAAGGTTCTCGTGGGCGATGGACCCGAACGCCAACGCCTGCAGCGCATGGCGCCAGATGCGCATTTTTTGGGTTTCCGCCATGGCGAAGACTATGCCCGGACACTTGCCGCGGCGGATGTCATGGTGTTTCCCAGCCTGACCGACACCTTCGGCCTCGTCATGCTCGAAGCCATGGCCTGTGGAACTCCCGTGGCCGCCTACAATGCGCCAAGCCCGCTCGATGTCGTGGAAGACGGCGTCACCGGCGCCATCGCCGCCACGCTGGAGGAAGCCATTGCGCGCGCCGCGCCACTTGACCGGCACACGGTGGTGGAAGGGGCCATGAAATTCAGCTGGAGGACCTGCGCTGACATGTTCGAATCCTGGCTTGTTCCCTGCGGCAGCATCACGCCCGGCCGAAGCACAGGGCCATTCGCCGTCGCGCTGCCCCGTTGACCGAACCGCCCCCTGCCCTCAGCGAAGCGAGTTTCCATGTCTCTCCTTTTGCAATACGCCTGCCTGACATTTGCTGTCGCCGCACTGGCTTATCAGATCTTCACCAATGCCCTCGCCGTTGCCCGCTGCACGCCCACGAAGCCCACCCGCCTGCCGGTATCGCGGCCACCTGTCACGGTGGTCCGGCCAGTGCGCGGGTTGGAGACGTTCTCACGCGCAACGCTCCGCTCCACCTTCGATATCAGCTATCCGGAGTATGAAATCCTGTTCTGCGTGGCGGACAGGAGTGATCCAGTCATCCCGCTTCTCCACGCCGTGATTGCCGAATCTCCGGATCGTGATGCAAGCATCCTGATCGGCCTGGACAGGCTGGGGCAGAATCCCAAGCTGAACAACATGGCCAAAGGCTTCCACGCCGCGCGCTTCGACCATATCGTGTTTGTTGACAGCAACGTCTTCACGCCGCCGGATTACCTCGATCAACTGGTCAGTACGCTGGAGAACGGCGCGGGGCTTGTATCCGCCCCGCCGATCGGGCTCATGCCACAGGGCTTCTGGGCCGAGGTCGAGTGCGCCTTCCTGAACGCCTATCAGGCGCGCATTCAATATGCCGTGGATTGCATTGGGCAGGGCTTTGCGCAGGGCAAGACCCTGTTCTTCAGACGGGCCGATCTTGAACATGGCGGCTTGGCCCAGCTTGCCTCGGAAGCCGCCGAGGATGCCGCAGCAACCAAGATGATACGGGCCAAGGGACAGCACGTCCGCCTTGCAGGCCCCTTCCCACAGCTCATCGGCCCACGCAGCTTCACTCAGGTCTGGCAGCGCCAGCTGCGCTGGGCGCGGTTGCGCAGGGCCAGCTTTCCAGCCCTTTTCCTGCCTGAGATTTTGGCCGGCCTATTGCCGCCGCTCATCGCCTTCAACATTGGCGCCAGCCTCGCCGGGCTGCCGTTGATCCTGGCAGTGCCGGGTTTCATGGCGCTCTGGTATCTCCCGGAAATCGCACTTTGCCGCCTGGCTCACTGGCCCCGCTCGCTGCGGGCGATGCTGCTGCGTGATCTCCTGCTTCCCATCATCTTCATCGCGGGCCTAACCGGCAGCAGCTTCGAGTGGCACGGCCACAAGATGAGCACGGCCAAGAATGCCGAAGCAGACGCAGGCACACTCGCCCGCTTGCACCGCCGCCTGCGGCAGCGCCCTCTGTGGAGCCGGTAGCTAGATCCGATGGGTTCAAAGCCTGATGCAGCACGGCTGATAACTCCGTCGAAGTGGAGGCCATGCATGAGGCCAGCACCCCTGCAACCCGTTGCCCGGTTCCGGGCATCAGGGGGTCATGCCTCAATGGCGGCATCCAAGCCAAACTCGGCGGCAATCCGCGTGCAAACCATGCGCAGTTCCTCACGAGTGGTGGGCGCAGGTTCCAGCTGGCAGGCCTCCACGCAGACGGAGACGCTATTGCCATAGCGGGACGCCACGACGACGAGGTGGCCGCGCGAACGCTCAAGGTCGCGGCGCGTGACATTCTGATCCACCGCGCGCGTCAGCACGCGTGCGCACGGCGCCCCGTCGATGCACGCAAATCCATCGGGAAGAACTCCAAGATCGGAAAAGCTGACTGGCAGGGCGTCCGCGTAAGTGAACATCCGATTCACGAAGCGGGTTGCAGCGGCGCGCGGCATCCAGGAAATGGCAGGCAGGACACAAGACAGCGCGTTGGCCTGCTTCGCCCTCGCACGCTGCAGCAGCGCCCTCAGTGGCGCTCTTAGAGGCTTCAGATTGCCGGTCAGGCCGGCGGGCGTAACGGTCATTGTGTGGAACTCGATTGCCAGCGCCCGCTCGTCATTCAGTCCGCGACGCCTGTCGATGGGAACGAGCAGGCTGACCGCGCCATCGGACGACCGGCAACGGCCAAGCCGCGCGGCGAGTGTCGCTACAAACCCAAACAGCAAGGCGTTCGGCCGGCCGCCGATCTGCACCGCACAAGCGTCCCAGGCCTTCGCATCGATCTTCATCGCGACAGCGGGCAACGCCACCAGAGTTTTCTGATCGTCATCCGAGGCAGGCGCCAGGGCGGCCTTGCTCGGAGTGTGGGGTGGGCGCCTGTGCCAGCTTGCCTGCGCAATGCAAACAAACGCAGCAAGGATGCGCGGCGTATCGGCAAGGATCTGCCACATGTCCGACAGGCACCCCGTCAACCAGTTGCGCGTGCCCTGGGTTCTGTAGCCGTTGGGAACCTCCAGACCGTTTGCCGCGGCAGCGATGGCGCGCACCGCCCCCATGCCGTCGACCACCAGATGCGACCCGACAAGACTTACTGCCGAGCAGCCATCATCAAACCGCTGGATCGCCACGCGCCACGCCGGGCCGGTGACAGGATCAACAGTTGCGCGCGCGTGGTCATTTGCCCAATGCAGGAGCTGTGAGCGCGGCAACACGTCTTCGCTACTCTGAATCGGCGCAGCCTGGCCAGCCGGCTTCACCCAGCGGGGCCGCCCCCACGGCAGAGGTGATGGCTCTATTAACCGGTTGAAGGCCAGCGCCGCAAGCCGCTCGTAGGTCAGCGCCAGGGCATCGAGGTTCACGTCCCGGTCATAGAGCCAGATGCACTGCATCAACTGGTTCCGGCCGGTGGCTCTGAACAACGCGTAGGCCAATTGATCGAGCCATGCG